>DATACZ010000121.1:0-23617 GCA_036258795.1 Actinomycetota bacterium | reverse complement strand
GACTTTTTTATGGGCCGACTCCCTTGTGGCGGCGGCGGGTCATATAGCCCCTGAAATACGGCTGTGGGAGCCGCCAAACTGCAATAATATCCCTTATGGAAGTTTCCTCTGTCACCACAAAGGCTTCGAGGGAGCCCTCCTCCGGCCCCAGCTTGTGGGCGTTGGCTGACGAGTGGATGGATGAGCGCCGAACGCTGGGGCGCGGAATCTCCAGCCAAACCGAGGCTGCCTACCGGCGAGACCTTACCGCCTGGGCCCGGATGATCGGTGAGGTAGTCGAAAAGCCGGCGACTCCGAGAGAGCCGGACGCCCCAGCCACCTTTGAACAGATCCTGGGACAGCTGAAGCTGGCCGACCTCAATTCACAGAACGTTAAGCGTGCCCTCGCCGGGTTGGCCCGCAAGGAGTATGCGCCCGCCACCCGGGCCCGGATGCTTGCGGCGCTCCGCGGATTTACCCGCTGGCTGGTGGTGAACGGCCATCTTCCGACCGATCCGACGGTTCATCTGGGTAATCCTTCCATTCCCGAACGCCTCCCCGCGGCCTTCCTGCCGGCGGAGCTGGAGGCCATAGTTAGAACCGTCACCGAGGAAGACCCTAACTCGAGATTTCCCTGGCCCAAACGGGACCGTGCCATCGTGGCCATCCTGGCCGGTGGCGGATTGAGGGCGTCGGAGTGTGTGGCTCTCAAGGTCAGAGACCTGGTTCGGGAGGATCCGGCATTTCTGATCGTAACCGGCAAGGGCAACAAAGAGCGCCGTCCTCCTGTGCCCGATGAGGTGGTGGAGGCTGTGGACGACTATCTGGAGGAACGGGCTGAGCGTCTGGGCCCCTATCAACCAACCGACACGCTCTTGGTCCGTTACAACGGCCGGCCCTTTACCCGTGAGGCCCTCAATTACCACGTCTACCGGTGGCTGCTTCGGGCTGGAGTGCACAAGCCCGAGGGTGAGGCAGCCCACGCATTCCGCCATACCTACGCCAAGGGCCTGGTGGCCAACGGGGTGCCCCTCCCCTCGGTCCAGGCGCTGTTGGGTCACGCCAGTTTGAATACCACCCAGATCTATCTACGCATGACCGGAGCGGAGCTGGCTGACGCAGTTCAGGCCGCGGAGGTCAGAGCGTACCTGCGCCAGACCCGGCGGGCGTAGGGACGGGACGGTGTTTCAGGAAAAAGGGGACATACCTTTTTGCTAATAGGCACCAAGATACTGCCTAATTGCGGCTTTCCGTCTAATGACGGTACGCTGAGTTTAAGCAATCGACATAGCGCCGAAACGCGGGCGCTCTCACCTCGGTAGATCGCGCACTGATCCAGGGCCAGTCACCCAACCGATACCAAGGGGCACACTATGGCTCAGAAAAAATCTTTTTGGTCTACTCTCCCTGGTTTCCTGACGGGTACGGCCACCGTTATATCGGCCGTCCTCGGCCTGCTGGCGGTCTTTGGTCTGGGCGGAGACGATAAAAGCAAAACCGCCACCCCGACGGTCACCGCTTCGCCGTCTCCGACGGCTGGTGGCTCCGAAAGGCAAGGTTCCGGAGGCTCAGGGGAATCGAGCGTCGGCCGCGTGAGGCTTTCCCCCCAGAACGTAGATTTCGGTAGGCAAAACGTCGGATCTGGTGGGCCCGAAGAAACTGTCACCCTGACCAACACGGGCACCAGGGAGGTGATCATCAACACCGTCGAGTTGGGCGGCGCGGATCCGTCTCTCTTTCAAATAGTTTCGAACGACTGCGGGGACACGGTTCAGCCGGAGTACGACTGCAAGATCAGCCTGCGGTTCATCCCCGAGGCGGCCGGGGACTTCAGGGCTACCCTTCTCATCGATCACGATGCCGACGAAGGCCCCACGGACGTAACCCTCCAGGGAACCGGCTCACTTCTCGGCCTCTAGTCTTTAGACGGGGGTTTTGCTGGGTGGAAGTCAAGTTCTTCGAGACCTCCTCTGACCTGCGGAGCTGGTTCGAAGAGCATCACGACACCATCCGTGAACTTTGGATTGGCTTCTTCAAGAAGTCGTCCGGAAAGCGGAGCATCTCCTACCAGGAGGCTTTGGACCAAGCGCTGTGCTTCGGCTGGATCGACGGTGTTCGAAGAAGCCTTGACGAGGTCAGCTACACCACCCGGTTCACTCCCCGCCGGCGTCGCAGCATATGGAGCCAGGTGAACACCAGGCGAGTAGGTGAGCTGTCGGCGCTTGGATTGATGCATCCCGCCGGGTTAAGGGCATTCGAGGCGCGAGATCCGAAGCTGACGAATCGATACTCGTCGGAGCAGGCCACCGTTGCGCTGAGCCCTGAGCAGGAGGAGAGCTTTCGAGCCAACCGGCAAGCATGGGACTTCTTCCAGGCCCAACCCCCCTCCTACCGCCGCGCGGCTATGTGGTGGATCATGAGCGCCAAGAAAGAGGAAACCAAGGTCAGGCGCCTGACTACCCTGATTCAGGACTCGCAAGAGGGCCGGAGGCTCGCAGCTTTCACCGGCAAGTCCAAGTCCTAACCGCATTTTCGTTTAAGATCGGCGGGTGACAGAATTGGCTGCACTCCTCTCCCCCGGCGAGCAAGCTCAGCTCACGCCAGGAAGATACCGCTACCACTCCCCTATCGGACCATTGGACATCACCGTGGAGCCGCGGGGAGCCGTTAGTCGGGTGGATTTTGGAAACGGAAGAGACGCGGATCTGTCCCCCCTCGATCCGGATGGCCCCCTGGCCAGGGCCCTGCACGCCTACTTTCGCACCGGGTCCGGCCCCGAGGGTGTAGAGGTCGTGCTGAATGTAACTCCCTTTCAAAGGATGGTTTTGGAGGCCATCTGCGCGATACCCCCGGGTCAAGTACTGAGCTACGCGGATGTTGCCGCCGCCATCGGCCGTCCCCGAGCGGCAAGGGCAGTGGGCAACGCCTTGGCGGCTAATCCCGTGCCAGTCTTCATTCCCTGCCACCGGGTGGTTAGCTCCCAGGGACTTGGGGGGTACGGTGGAGGCCTCGATAAGAAGCGCCTTCTGCTCGATCTGGAGTCCCGGGGCACAACGACCCCGTAGCGTCCCGAAGTTTCGGCGCACTGTCCACCGGGAACAGGCCACGCAATGCGTTACGTCGCCCTGGCTTCGGACTATGACGGGACTCTGGCCACAGACGGCCGAGTTACCGACGACGCACTTGAAGCGCTCAAAAGGCTCAAGGCCACGGGCCGCCGAGCCATCCTGGTGACAGGCCGAATCCTCGACGACCTGCTCCGGGTCTTCGATCCTGAAGCGTTCGATGCGGTGGTCGCCGAGAACGGAGCCCTCCTCTACCTTCCGGCCGAGAAAGAACGGCGGGCCCTCGCCAAACCACCCCCGGAGGACTTCGCCGCAGCCCTGGACGCGCGGGGTGTGCCCCTGTCGGTGGGTGAAGCCATAGTGTCGACCTGGGAGCCCAACGAGACGCACGTTCTCGAGGTCATAAGGGAGTTGGGTCTGGAGCTCCAGGTGATCTTCAACAAGGGCGCCGTGATGGTCCTGCCCACGGGAGTCAACAAAGCCACCGGTTTGTTGGAGGCCCTTCACGAGCTGGGTCTGTCACCCCACAACACCGTGGGGGTCGGGGACGCAGAGAATGACCACGCCTTCTTGAGCTTGTGTGAGTGCTCAGTGGCCGTTGCCAACGCACTGCCGATGCTGAAACAGAACGCGGACCTGGTGACCGACAAGGATCACGGCGCTGGAGTAATCGAGCTGATCGATCGGCTACTCGAAGATGATCTCGCCGCCCTGGAGTCGACTACCCGGCACGATCTTCCGCTGGGAGATGTCGCTGGAGGCGACGGCGAAGTCCGTATCCGCGCCTATGGAGAATCGGTCTTGCTTTCTGGCCCGTCCGAGAGCGGCAAATCAACCATCACCGGAGGCTTCCTCGAACGTCTAGGTGAGGCTGGCTATCAGTTCTGCTTACTCGACCCGGAGGGAGACTACGAGACTTTGGAGGGAGTGCTCATCGCCGGTCACAAGGACCAGCCTCCCACGGTCGACGAGGTGATGCGGTTGCTCAAGGAGCCTAATCAGAGCGTGGTGGTGAACCTCATGGGCATGCCGTTCGACGATCGCCCTGATTTCTTTGAGTCTCTCCTGCCGCGCCTGGTTGAGATGCGCACCAAGGTTGCGTTGCCCCACTGGCTCGTCATCGACGAAGCTCATCACCACGTACCAAGCGGCCCGGGCCGGGAGCCGGTGCTGGGTCCCGGCGATTTGGGCTCGTGCCTGCTGGTCACCGTCCACCCGGACCACCTGGACCGCCGCATACTTGCGGCGGTGGACGTGATCGTCACCACGGGCGACCCGTCACCCACCTTGAAAGGGTTCACCAAAGCGGTGGGCGAGCAGCCGCCCCAGGAGATACCCACTCCCGACCAGGGCGAGGCCGTCATCTGGCGGCGAGGCGGTGGGCCCCCGCAGGTCTTCAAGATCGTCCCGGCAAAGGTCGAGCGGCGGCGGCATCTGCGCAAGTACGCGGAGGGCGAGCTTCCGGACGACCGGAGCTTTTACTTTCGTGGGCCGGACGGGCGCCTGAACCTGAGGGCGCAGAATCTCAGCCTGTTCATGCAGCTGGCCAACGGAGTCGATGACGAGACGTGGTCTCATCACCTGAGCCGCGGGGACTACTCGTCCTGGTTGCGCAATGGGATCAAGGACGAGGACCTCGCCGATCAGGCTCGCAAGATCGAGGAGGACGACTCACTGTCGCCCAAAGAAAGCAGGGAGAAGCTCGGAGCACTGATCGCCGAACGCTATACCTTGCCGGCCTGACTCACCTTCTCTGTGGGAAGCCGGAAAGGCCAGCGGACCTGAGGGTCACGGGCGGCTCGGGCCTGATCCAAGCGACCGACCGGAGTGGTAACAGGAGCCTCGTGTAGCAGTTCGGGGTTAGAGGCTGCTTCCTCCGCAATCTGAAGGAAAGCATCGGCCAGCCGGTCCAGGCTCTGCTTCGACTCGGTCTCGGTGGGCTCAACCATCAGGGCTTCCTCGACCACTAGTGGAAAGTAAACGGTTGGCGGGTGGAACCCGAGATCGATAAGCCGCTTGGCGATGTCTACCGCCCTGACACCGTGCTTTCGAAACCCCTTGGCCGTGGCAACGAACTCGTGCATGCACGTCCCAGGGAAAGCCGTCGGGTAGGCGGGCTCGATTCGGTTCCGAAGATAGTTGGCGTTCAGCACCGCCATCTCGGCTACCCGGTGAATCCCCTCGGCGCCTAGGGACTTGATGTAGGTGTATGCCCTCACCACCATCCCGAAGTTGCCGTGGAAGCCATGCAGGCGCCCGATTGAGCTCGGGCGGTCATGATCCCAAAAGTACTCGCCGGTCTCTGGGTCCAGGGCCGGGAGCGGTGAGGGCAGGAAGGGCTCAAGCTTGGCGGTGACAGCCACCGGCCCCGATCCGGGGCCTCCTCCCCCGTGGGGGGTGGTGAAGGTCTTGTGGAGATTGGTGTGAACGATGTCAAACCCCATGTCGCCCGGACGCACCACCCCTACGATCGCGTTCAGGTTGGCGCCGTCGTAGTACAGGAGACCACCCGAGGAGTGGACCGCGTCAGCGATGTCTTTGATATCGGTCTCGAACAGCCCAAGGGTATTGGGGTTGGTGAGCATGAGCCCGGCCACGCTCTCGTCAGTCGCCCGGCGCAGCGCCTCAAGATCGATCAGACCGCGGCGATCCGTCGGTATCTGCCTGGCTTCGTAGCCGGCCAAGCGCACCGTGGCCGGATTTGTCCCGTGCGCCGAGTCGGGCACGAGCACGACCTTGCGCCCATCGCCCCGGGACCGATGGTAGGCCCTCATAATCAGCAGACCGGTCAGCTCACCCGCCGCCCCGGCAGCGGGCTGCAAGGTGGCCCTGTCCATGCCGGTCATCTCGGCTAGAAGGCGCTCCGTCTCCCACAGGAGCTTGAGCGCCCCCTGGCACTGCTCCTCCCTCTGCCAGGGGTGGAGAGTCCGAAATCCCGGTAGGGCCGCAGTCTGCTCATGGATTTTGGGGTTGTACTTCATGGTGCATGACCCAAGGGGGTAGGGCCCTACGTCTATGCCCCAATTCTTGCGTGACAGGTTGGTGTAATGGCGGACCAGATCCAACTCTGAGACCTCGGGAAGCTCGGGCGGCTCTTTGCGTAGGAGGTGCGCCGGAATCAGTCCTTCGGGAGAGGCGAGCTCCGGCGGGGTCGATGGGATCGAGGAGGACCGGCGTCCTGAAACCGACCGGTCGAAGATCGAGGAAGGGTCCAGGGCGGGATGCGGCGACGGGTTCACGAGAGAACCTCGGCAAGGGCCTCGGCCAACCCATCGATCTGATCGATCGTCCGCCGCTCGGTGACTGCGACCAGAAGGCAGTTGGCCATATCCGGGAAGCTTTGGAGGGAAGGTCCCACGAGGTACCCACTCTCCGCCAAGCCCCGGAGCACCTCGTCTGCCTCGACCGGTACCTCTAGGACGAACTCTTTGAGAAACGGCCCCTCAAACCTGACCCGGCAACCCGAAACGGCCCCCAGCTTCTCGGCTGCATAGTGGGCCAGTGCCATGCACCTCTCCCCTAGCTCCTTTATGCCCCGGGGTCCGAGCCAGGACAGGTAGATCCCTGCAGCAATAGCCATGAGGGTTTGGTCGGTGCAGATGTTGGAGGTGGCCTTCTCACGGCGGATATGCTGCTCGCGAGTCTGAAGGGTGAGCACGTATCCGGGATTTCCCCTGGTGTCGAGGGTGGCGCCGCATACCCTTCCCGGCAACCTCCTTATGTGTTCGTTATGAATAGCGAAGATTCCGAGATACGGTCCCCCAAAGTTCAGCTCGTTGCCAAGGCACTGCCCTTCTCCGGTTACCACGTCAGCACCCAGGACGCCCGGCGACTCCAGCACACCGGCCGCGAGAGGGTCGAAGTGCACAACCAGTAGAGCTCCTGCTTTATGTGCCAGGTCGGCTGCCTCGACGATGTCTTCCACGCACCCAAAGAAGTTCGGCTGGCCCACCACCAGACAGGCGCAACCATCAAGTTCCGCTTCGCTAAAAGCGGTGGTTCCTCCATTCGCGACATTGGCCGTGACAAGTTCGAGGTTCTGAGCCGCGATCAGCGTCTCGGCCACCTGCCGGTAGTTCGGGTTTATGGCTTGGCTGATTACAACTCGTTTGCGCCCGGTGGCTCCCGCGGCCAGCCTTACCGCCTCGACAAGCGCCGAGGCGCCGTCATAGAGGCCGGCTCCGGCCACCTCCATGCCGGTTATTCGGCAAATCATGCTTTGGTAATCGAACAGCGCCCCCAGGACGCCCTGCGACAGCTCCGGCTGGTAGGGCGTGTAAGAGGTGACAAACTCAGACCGGCCCGACAGAGCCTTTACTACCGCCGGGATGTAGTGGTCGTACGCTCCCCCTCCCGCAAAACAGGTCAGCTGGTCGCAAGCGGTATTGAGGGCGGCTTGCTGGGACAGCATGTCGAAGACTTCGCTCTCGCTGAGTGGGTCGCCGAGCTGAAGCGTCCGGCCCAGCTTGAGGTCTGTCGGGATCGAGTCGAACAGCTGCTCCGCGCTGGAGAGCCCCAGCGTACCAAGCATCTCAGCCACGTCCTCGTCGGTATGCGGTGTGTAGTCCACGGCTACACTCGCTTCCGGCCCGTCAACGCTTTATGAAGGGTGGCTTCACCAGATCGGCCTCGAGTCTCTTGCCTCTTATGTCCACCCACACCTCGTTCCCCGGAACCGCAACGTCTGCAGCCACGTATGCAAGCGCGATTCCCTTACCCAGGGTTGGAGAGAAGTTTCCGCTCGTCACACGGCCTATCTCCCTATCGCCCTGGCCCACTACATAGCCCTTACGCGGAATTTGACCTCCCCTTCCCACCAACCCGATCAGACGTTTCTCAAGCCCCCTGGCCTTAGCGCGCTCCAACGCGGGCTTGGGCGGGAAGTCCTTGCTCCAATCCACAACCCACTCCAACCCTGACTCCAGGGGCGTCGTGGCTTCTGAGATGTCGTTGCCGTGTAACGGGTACCCCATCTCGAGCCGAAGCGTATCCCGAGCTCCCAGGCCCGTAGGCATGATGCCATAGGGATCACCGGCTTCGAGGAGCCTCCGCCAGACGGGCATCGCATCTTCCGATGGCACAAAGAATTCGTAGGTAAGCTCGCCCGTGTAACCAGTTCGCGCCACCATCACCTTCGTCTCCCCCACCGCAATCTCAGCAAACTCATGCAGACGTAAGCCGGAGCATTCAGCCAGCTCTCCGGTAAGGATGTCTCGCACCTTTGGTCCGGAGAGGGCGAGAATAGCCCACTCCGGCCGGGCGTCGGCAACGGTCGCATCCCCCAGCTTCTCTCTGAGGATTGTCATCACGGAGTCGGTGTTGGCAGCGTTGGGCACGACCAGAAAACCGGAAGGGTACCGATAAAGGAAGAGGTCGTCGACGATCCCGCCCTCTTCGTTGAGGAGCAGGTTGTATCCCGCTCTCCAGGTTTTGAGGGACCTGACCTTTCCCGGCAGCAATCCATCCAGGCCGGCTTCCGACTCCGGACCTTCGACCCAAAGCTTGCCCAGGTGGGATACGTCGAACAGGCCCATCCGTTCCCGAACGGCTTTGTGTTCTTCGATGATGCCCGAGTAGCTAAGCGGCATGCGCCAGCCGCCGAACTCGATTAGCCGGGCGCCAAGCCGTTCGTGCTCGTCGTTAAGCGGCGAGCGGCGAGTCAACCCCGCCGGGCCCTGGTGATGGTTCGAACCAGCTGCTCGGCCCCATCCTCCTGACCCTCCCGCAGTGACGCCGAGCCGTCGCCGTCCAGCCGGCTTTGTTCAGCTCCGAGGACCTTCTCGCCGGAGGAACCGGCGGTCTTCGAGGATTTCTGACTGGGGGGTTCCAGACCATACTTGATCAAAAGGTCCAGGTAGTCGCGCTGGTAGAAGATTTTGCACTTCACGTCCGGGTAGTGCTCCTTGAGCAGTCGGATCTTCCGGTTCTTCTTGGTCACCAGCTTCTGGTTCAAGGTCGTTATCTCGATGTAGGTGTCGTACTGGGGAAGGTAGAAGTCGGGCGTGAAGCGGAGATTCGGCCGCCCCTCCTTGTCCCACCCGATATCGAAGGACCGAGGTTCGTACTCCCACTCGATCTGGTAGAAGTCGAGGAGCTTGGCAAACTGGCGTTCCGAGTTGTGAGCGAAGTGCGTTGTCTCGCTGGGAAGAAGACCTTCGTCGTCCAACGGTTCCTTCTCCGAGATGCTAGTCCTCCCCCCCAGCCTTCCGAGGGATCCCAGGCTCGTCGGGCGCCTCTCCAACGACTGCCTCTCCGGCCTCCGCCTTTGCCGCCGCGGCCTCTTCCCGGCGCAGGGCAGACACCGAACCCTCGAGCTCCTTGATCACAGGATCCACGGCGATACCGAACACGCCCTGCCCCCCTCGCAATAGATCAAATACCTCCTCCGGCGACTTGCACGCGTAAACCGACTTTCCGTCGCTAGCTATAGTTACTCCTCTGAGATCATGACCGGGACTATGGAGGTAGTTGATGGCCTCCCTTACCCGCTGGAGACTTACTCCGGTCTCGAGAAGATTCTTGATCAGCTTCAGGTCCACCAGATCCTCGAACGAGTACAGCCGCTGGCTGCCGGATCCCTGTGCCGGGCGGATGCTCGGCGGCACCAGTTTGGTACGAGCCCAGTAGTCAAGCTGCCGGTAGCTGATGCCGACGATCTTGCAGACTTGAGGCCCTCTAAAACCCTCGTCTGCCGCCTCCCCCACTCCCTTACTCCCTTCAGTGTAATTACGCAGGGGTCACGCTATAGGGCGGCAATTTTGAGTGTCAAGCACTTATGGAGGGGGTAAAGCTCATCCTTACGTTGAGACTTGTGCGTGACTGACGGTCGTTTGGAAGGAATTTATCCGGAAAGGTGAAGTTACCCTTGAAAGTCTTCCGGAGACACTTCTTCCAGAAATGCCCTGAACTTCTCTACCTCGCTCTCCTCCTCGTCGTCCCGGATGGTGATGCTCGCCTCCTCGATCACCTCTTCGGCGGCAAATATCGGGACGTTGGTCCTTACTGCCAGGGCGATGGCGTCGGATGGACGGCTGGAGACCTCGTAGGTGCTGCCGTTGCGAGTCAGCCGGATAGAGGAGTAGAAAGTGCCCTCTCGAAGCTCCACGATCGAGATCATCTCAACCGAGACGCCGACCTCTTCCAGAATGCTTTTTAGAAGGTCGTGCGTCATAGGCCTCTGGGTTACAACCCCTTGGAGGGCGAATGCGATGGCGGTGGCCTCAACCGCTCCAATCCAGATTGGCAGGTACCTCTCCCCATCCCGCTCCTTGAGAAGCACAATGGGTTGATTGGTGGGAAGCTCCACCCGGACACCAACAAGGTTGAGTTCGATCATCCTCTCCCCTCCTGTCGGGTGGTCAGAGTAGCATAGGCGAGGCCTTACGCGTGCCTCCGAAATCGCCTCCAAACATGGCCTCCAGAGCGTCCGGATTGTCCGCCAAGGCCGGCACATCCTTGACCGCGACGATGTATGGGAAGTTCCTGTATCGGCCCTTGAAATCGAGGCCATAACCCACCACGTAGTCCTGGGTCTCAAATCCCTTGTAGCGAATATCTGGCTGGGCGATCCGCCGCATGGGCTTGTCGAGCAGCGTGCATACTTCGAGCGAGCGGGGGTTCCTCGCATTGAGCGTCTTAAGCAGAAATGACAGGGTGAGCCCCGTATCGACAATTGCCTCTACCAGGACAACGTGCCTGTCCTCGATGGAGATGTCCAGGTCCTTCAGGATGCGGACTCGCCCAGCCTCGCGAGAACCGCCCGAGTAGGAGGAGACGGAGATGAAGTCCACCTCCGAGTCGATGCCTATCCGCCGGGCCAGGTCGGCGAGGAAAATGACCGATCCCTTCAACACCGCGACCAGCAGTGGGCGCTCACTGCCGAGATCGTCGCTTAGCTCCCGGGCAAGCTCGGACACCCGCTGAGAGATCTGCTCCGGCGTGTACCGGATCTCAGCCAGAAAGCTCCGGCTAACGCTCACTTAACTCGCAGATTGATGCTCCCCTGTGTACTGATTTCACCAGGGACACGGTCGGGAAAAACTATAGCCGCCAATGCTCATCTAAATATGGCGAGGATCGGTGCAAATACGGACATGAAGCTGGCAAGCGCACTGTTGCCCCCCTCCACCGGAAGCTGGCAGGGGGGACCCGAGCAGCGAATCTCCACGGGGATCGTCACCCGCTCGGGAAGCTCGACCACGATGGCTCGCCGGGCAGTGTCGTACCTGGAAGGCGGATCCGGGCTCGATACCCCTACCAGGACGGTAACGTCGCGTGCCGCCACCAGCTTGGGGCTGGTCCCGTCTCCGTAGGTGAGCTGGCCCCAGGGCCGATTGTTCGTCGATATGACGAACCGGCGAAACGCCGAGAACCCGTACTCCAGCAGCGCAGCGGACTCACGGAACGGTTCCGGGCTGTTCAACAAAACCGTCAGGCGGGACTCGCCTTGTCTCTGCGCCGACGCCACCAGCGACGGCCCCGCCACCCTGGTGTTGCCGGTTTTGACTCCGTTGATCCCGGCAAATTGGCCTAGCAGCTGATTGCGGTTGACCAGCATTCTGGGCTGGGGACGGCCCTGCCAAGGGATCTGGTAGTTCCTGGTGGCCACTATCCGGTTGAAGAACTCGTTCCTCATGGCGGCGGAGGCGATCTTGCTGAGGTCAAGAGCAGTCGAGTAGTGATTGGGGTCGTCAAGCCCGTCGGCGTTCGTGAAGTGGCTGTCCCTGGCTCCGAGCTCCCGGGCTCGCTCGTCCATCATGCGGGCAAACCGGGCGACGCTGCCTGCCACATGTTCGGCGAGTGCAACCGCGGCGTCGCTGGCGGAGACAAGCAATAGTCCATAGAGCAGATGTTCGACGGTGAGGGTCTCGCCGGCGGTAAGTTCCAGCTCCGTTACGATTGGGTCGTTGCTGCCGACGCTCTCCGCCCGCGCCGAAGCAGTCACCCTGTCGCTCGGCTTGGTGTTTTCGATTACCACCAGGGCGGTGAGGATCTTGGTAGTGCTGGCTATGGCCCGGCGCTGCCTCGATGCCCTCTCCCAAAGGACGCGGCCGTCCGAAGGATCGATCAGGATGCCGCTGGCCGCGCCCAAGGTTGGAGGCGCGGGGGCCGCGAATCCGGCGATCACGACGTTACGAACTTCGCCGGCCCCGGCTCGGGTAGCGGCTTGGTCAACGGAGCCCGCCCCGGCCAGCAACATGGTGGGCATCAGCGCCGCGAGGACCACCCCGGCATATGCCCGGAGAGGCCTGGTGGCCTGAAATGCGGTCAACCGGAGGGGCCTGCGGCTAGCTTTGCAGATACTTTTGCAAGCTGGAGCGGAGGAGGACCTGGTTCATTCGTCTTGCCAGCTTTGCCAGCTCATTGAGCGCCTGGTTAACCGTTCGCCGGCCTTCCACGCCCCCCGCTCGCACCAGCGGGATGACGACCTGTTCGAATAGCCCGGCTTCCTTCTCAGCGAAGTTCTTGAACATCTTGAGGTGCCGGGCCCCGATGCCGTACTTGCCGAAGTCCCTGGCCAGCTTGGCCACTACGAGGGCGTCCTCGTCGTAGTACACGCCACCGGCAGCCAGCGGGTGGGGGTGAATGAGGCCAAAGTCCTCAAGCTCTCGAACCTCCTCTTCCGACAGCCCGGAGGCGTTTACAAGCTCCGTCAGGCTGAGGCTCATGCCACCGTCGAGAGCCAGCTCGCTGTCCTCCCGAGAGAACCGGCCGGTGGGAAGCGGGATCGGCGTCGTAGGGGAGGACTCTTCGGGGATCTCGGAGGAGTCGAAGTGCTCCAGCCGCTTGCGGATCACCTTGAGCGGCACGAAGTGATCCCTCTGTAGCCGGAGTATGTAGGTAAGGCGGGCCAAGTCGTCCTGATAGAACCGGCGATAACCCGACGGTGTCCGCTCGGGCTCTATCAGTCCCTCCGCCTCCAGGAACCGGATCTTGGACAGAGAGACATCGGGAAACTCGTCGGAGAGGCTCTTGATCACGTCTCCGATGCTCATGTAACTCCGGGAGTTGCCGCCCACCTCACGCCCGGTTCTCACTTCGCAGAAGCTCCCTCGGTGAAGATGACGAGCTTGAACTTGCCGATTTGAATCTCGTCGCCGTTGAAGAGAAGAGCCTTGTCCACACGGTTTCGATTCACAAAGGTCCCGTTCAGGCTGTCGGCGTCATAGATAGTGAAGCCTTCCGGTCCCCTCCTGATCTCGGCATGCTTCCGTGACACGGTGATGTCGTCGAGAAAGATGTCGCTGCCTGAGTCTCTTCCGCACGTCACGAGATCCTTGTCCAAGAAGAAATTTGTGCCGGCGTCGGGACCCTTCTTGATCACCAGAACGGCCTTGCCTTCTTCCAGCTCTTCCACGGGTAGTGCGATCTCATCCGATTCGTCGGCGGGGGTCTCCGGAATGAAGGAGATGGTCGTCTCGGCTCCACCAGCCGGCTGCAGCGGGTTGCCACACGCGCTACAAAAATTGGCTCCGGTGGGATTGCGGGACCCGCAGTTGTGACAGTACATCTTTAATCTCCTTGGGCCTCAATGTAAAGGAAAACTAGAAGGTTAGGCAAGCTCATCCCTTGCCGGCGGGTCGCTCAGGTACGAATCCACGCCTGAAAGAGTACTGGGTTGGCCCCAGAATTGGGTGAAGCCAGCAACCAGGCTCTCGGCAACCTGCTCCCAGCTCGTGCCGGGGCGGAGGCGCTCGAGGCAAGTGGAGGAGTGATCTTCCTCCGGATGTTCAAGGAGCTCTCGCGTCTCGGAACGCACGTCGGCGATCGGAATCGAACCGTGCTGCAGGAACCACCCCTTGCGCCGCACTTGGGCACTGCCGCATACCTTTAATCCATTTACTTCCAGATCGGCCCCGAGCGTAGTGGCAAAGCAAGCCGAGAGCCTAGTGCGGCCGTTGCCTCGAATATGCCCCGCTTGATCGCGGGGATGCTGGCCTATCGTTGCGTCGAGGCCGAGGGCTGAGAATCCTGCAATCAAGCCACCAGCCACCCACCGGTAGGCTTCGAGGACTCCCATCTGAGCGCGTGGCGCCACCACGCAGTAGGTCACGTCTTGCTTATGGTAAACGGCTGCTCCGCCGGTGATGCGGCGGACGACCTCGACTCCGCGCCGCTCGCAACGCTCGGCAACCTCTGCGTCCAGGGCTTGATTGACCCCTATGGACAGGGTTGGTCTGGCCCACCGATAGACCCTAAGGAGGACGGAGCCGTTTTCGCCCCGAATGGAGCGGTCGAGCAGAGCCTCGTCGAGAGCCATGGTCTCGGCACCCCCGAGGGGCTCGCCACGAACCAGCGACCAGCTAACTTTCTTCGCCCTCTGCGCCTTCTTCCTCCAGGAATTCCTCGTACTCCTCGGCCATTAGCAAACCTTCGTATTCGGTTGGATCCGAGGGCTCGATGACCAGTAGCCAGCCCTCCCCATATGGATCCTGGTTGACGGCGGCGGGGTTGTCCTTGCACTCGGTATTGATCTCGACAACCCTTCCCGTAACCGGAGCGTAGATGTCAGAGACCGACTTGGTGGACTCGACCTCACCGAGCGGCTCCCCTCCCTCAACCATCTCGTCGATATCCGGAAGGTCGAGGAATACGACATCGCCAAGCTGCTCCTGAGCGTAGTCCGTGACGCCGACCGTTATACGTCCGTCGTCCTCGAGCCGCGCCCACTCATGCTCACGGGTGTACCGGAGGTCCAGCGGCACAATGGACATGGCTCTCTCCTAGGTCGGATTGGGGCTGAAAACGTCTTCGGCTGGCGGTGGAGCCGGCTTTGCCGCCGGCCCCGTTCCCTTTTTGACGATTCGTTTCCAGGGCGAATACTTAGACACAAACGTGTCTGAGTGCAAGACCCTGCCGCCGGAGGTGACCTTCCGGGTGACCGTGACGTCGAATCCGGGAGTTCCCGGCTCCTCGACCTTCTCAACGCCGGCGGGAAGCGACGGGTCCTCGATCACCTTTGTCGGCGCGGGCTTGGGGTTCCTGGTCGGCGACGTGCTCTCCTCCACCGTCCTTCCCAGAGGTGACGAGAAGATGCTGACGGTCATTCCCTTGGAGGAGACGCTCGCCTTTAGAAGCAGGCCGAATTCGGTGTCGTTGCGGAACCTGAAGTCCTGGGCTCCATAGTTGACGGTGGCGTCTCGCCCCATCGGGTACTTGGAGATGTGAAGGCTGTGGTTGACCCTCTCCACGACGTCCAGGCCGGCGGTGAACACCGCGTTGAACAGGGTGGTGGCCACCTGGCACACTCCCCCACCAATCCCTGGAACGAGCTCTCCATCGACGATGACCTGGGCCTCCTGGTAGCCGTTTGCAGGCGTGCGCGCGCCGGTGGCGCCGTTGAGCGAGAAAGCCTGTCCCGGGCGCAGCAGCTTTCCGTCGATTGCCGAGGCCATTCGATCTATGTTTGCCACCCTCGGCACGTTACGAGAGTCGAACGGGGTGGTGAAGGTGGCGATCTTGGAGGTGATCTTCAGAGCTTGGGCCTGCTCCGTGCTGAAGGCCGGAGGCTCTACAACGACTGGCAGGTTGATGGGGCGCCGGCTCGAGTCCTTGAGAGCCAGCAGGGCATTGGCGGCCTCACTGGTGTCGATGGTGGAGCCTTCCTGACCGGGGTTCAATATGACGCTGTCGCCCCTGACGCTGAACGAAGCATCCTTGGAAGCCTTTTTTACGAAAGGCGCGGAGGCGATGATCTGCTCCTTCAGCGCCGCGGCATCGGCTTGCAGGAGCAATGAGGCCGAAGAGGTTTTGGGATCTTCCACCACCCGGACCCTGAGAGCGGATGCAACCCTCTCCGCGGAGAGGGTGAAGCTTCTCGATGACCAGATGAACTCGACCGGCGCCCTCAGAATGCCCTGAGCTTGTTGCTGGATACGCACGGCTTCCTCTTGCCCGATCTCGGGAGTGGTGGTGGTAACGGGTAGGCGAACCCTGTCACCGCGGGCGGGGTTGACCGCGGCCCCGACAAGCCTTTGGCGAGCTTGGCCTGAGCGCAGCCGCACGCCCTCGGTGGGCGCCTTGACCCGTACATCCGAGCCGGCCAGCGTAACGTTGCCATTGGAGGCCTCGACATTGACCCGGGAGCTCAGTTCCCGCAGCGCCTGAGCCATGCGTGCCCGGTCCACTTTTGTAACCCAGGTGAGCCTCTGCTCTCTGGAGCCCAAGGACTGCAGCAGCCATGTAATGGAGTTGCTCCGGCCGGCCATGAAGGCGCGCCTGGCGGTCGCCTCGAGGTCCACGGTGATGCCCATCGCCTCGGGAGACAAAGTCCACTCCCGCTTGCCTGCGTAGAGGGTTATCGGCCTTACCTGCATGGCCCTCGCCGCAGGGGCCAGCCGGGTGACGAGCTGCTCCCCCGTCAGACCACCCACCGGTATCCCTCCTACGGTGATACCGCCGAGCACCTCTCCCGCATTGGCCACCGCCGACCCCCCGAGAAGCACTCCCAGCAGCACAATGACGATCACGCCGGCGACCGCAGACTTGCGCCTTGGGGAGTTCCACATCACGCGGGCGCCGTTGTCTTCATCACTCTTCGGATTGCCACCGTGTACATGGCGAACGCGACCCAGTAAAGCACCGCTCCTGCCGCCAGTAAGACTGTCGAGGTTCGGAGGGAGAACGTCTGAAGGTTGGTGCTCACGGCCAAGCTTGCCACGGCAAAGCCCATCCCGGTGAACAGAAGGGCGGTTGCGAGTTTGCCGACCCGGTTAACAGGAAGCCGCGGGTACCCTTTGGCCTCCAAGATCGGGAAGGCCACCGAGACCAGCAGGTCCCGCAGGAGAATCACGGCCGCAAGCACCAGCGGCACGATCCCCCGAAAGACGAGGGCCACCAGCAGTACCACGATCGCCAGGCGGTCGGCGACAGGATCAAGGAGCTTCCCCAAGCGGCTCACCTGCCCCATTCGGCGTGCCACGAAGCCATCTACCCAGTCGCTGGATCCGATCACCACCGCCAGGACGAAAGCCAGCAGGTCATGGGAGCCGGTTGAGAGCAGCCAGGCAAAGATAGGTATGAGGGCGATCCTCACACCGCTGATCATGTTGGGCACCGTCCACACCCGGTCCAGCGCTGGGCCGTCTGCAGAACCTGGTGCTCCAGCCCCCGCTGCCACTGTGCCGCCACCTTTGGAGTTTTTTGCCAACTCGCGCCTCAACAAAGATTGTCGACTTTCTAGATGAGACTTCACTCCGGCCGAGCATCCTCCGGTACCAAGGGGCGACTCCGCCGGTCAGCATTGGCCGTCGAGGAACAGCTGCATCAACTACGAAACAGCTTGTCCGATCACTGTATCTTGTGAGATGGCATCTATAAAGAGGTCTGCCAAGGCTTGATGCCCGGCGGTGGAGGGATGAAACCCATCCTCGCTCAGCAGCTCCTCGTGATCGTGCAGGTCCTGGGACGGTGGCCACAGGTCCACCAGAGTCGCCCCATTGGTGTTTGCCACGTCTGCAATCACGGAGTTCCACTCGGCGACGCGAGCACGCAAGATCATCGGATCAACCTCCGCATATCTTGGGATTCCGGTGAGATCCGGAACGTTGGCCACGAAGATGCGTGCCCCTGCCGCAGCCATCCTCCTCAGAATCTCGTTTAGGTCGTGGCGGTACTCCTGGAGTGGGATACCGGCATTGAAGTCGTTGACCGCTAGCCAGACCGTCACCAGGTCTGGCCTGGCTGCTTCAGCTCTTGGAAGCTGAGTCGCCGCCGCGTCCCGTGCAGTGCTCCCCGAAATCCCAAGCCTGAGGAAGCGGCTACCCTCCGGGAGCCGGCTGTAGATCCGGGCCACCCAGGCCTCGGTCTGCGGGTTGGCGGCCCCAATGCCCACGGTGTCGGACGCTCCTATGGCGACGTAGGTAAACCGGTCCTGTTGCTTCTCGGCGTTCGGGATGGCCCGCGGCCGGGGACTCGAGCGGGTCACCAGGAAGATGGCAATTGAGGCGGTCACAAAAAGGGTCGCCCCCACAACAGGGGCGACCCTGGATCGGGAGAAGTCCGAACTACCTACCCTCTATCCGCTCTCCGATGGAACGCGGAGGTTTGTTGACCGAGTCCTCCATGTCCTTCATCTTCTGCTCGTCACGGTGAGAGGGCCGGTCTTCGTAGGCTTTGAGGATGCGAGAGTCCCTCTTCTCTTTGGGGTCCATGGGTCCAACCGGCTTGTTTCCCTGTGTTCCGCTCACCGTCTCCCACAGGCCCTTTCCTCGCTGCACGTTCTGCTCCTCTGACTTCTCTTCCTCTGCCATTCGAAGCCTCCCTCTAGGGCCGAATAAATCCTCTTCTCATTTTGCCATTACCCAAATTTTCCTTCGATGACTCATTTGGTGCCTGGGAGCAACCGTCGGGACGGCCGGATTTGAACCGGCGACCTTCCGGCCCCCAGCCGGATGCGCTACCAAGCTACGCTACGTCCCGTACAGCACATCGTACTCCAGCCCACCCGGTCGGTTAGGCACTCCGCCATGCAAAATGGCGCCCTGCCTTAGCTCGCCCCCAAGCGGCGGCGGGCCTGTCGGGAGCCCCTCTCCCGGATCACCAGACGGATCGGATTTCCCGCAAAGCCGAACTCTTCCCTCAGCCGCCGCTCCAGGAACCGTTGCCAGGAGGCTGCGATGGGACCGGTGGTGAAAAGGACGAAGGTGGGAGGGGAAGTGGAGATCTGGGTGGAGTAGAGCACCTTGGGCGGGATGGCGCCTACCCGGGGAGGTGGGGCCTTGCTCTGCGCCTGTTGTACGAGCTCGTTGAGCTGTGCCGTGCCGATCCGAATGCTCCTTCCCTCGAGGATCCGGTCGATCTCCGGCATGACCTTTGATACCCCCCGTGCGGTGAGCGCCGAAGTCCGGATGAGGGGGGCGTAGCCGACGAACTGAAGCCGGTCCGTCAAAGTACGCTCCACCACTCTGGCGTGCTCGGGGTCCTTCACCAGATCCCACTTGTTGACCGCGATCGCGGCTCCCACGCCCTCCTCGGCCACCTGCCTGGCAATGCGCTGATCCTGCGCGGTGGCGCCGTCGGCCGCATCCACGACCAAGATGGCCATGTCGGACCTGCTTATCGCGGTCCTGGTCCGGCTGGCGCTGAAGATCTCCACGTCGTGGGTCTTGGCTCTCCGGCGGATTCCGGCGGTGTCCACAAACCGGTACGTCCTTCCTTCCACCTCGACCAGGCTGTCGACGGAGTCCCTGGTGGTGCCCGGTTCCTGGTGGACGATGGCCCGCTCCTGTCCGAGAAGCCGGTTGAACAGCGAGGACTTTCCCACGTTGGGACGGCCCACGATTGCGATGCTCGGGATATCCATTGCCTGCTCGCTGGAGTCAGCTGCCGGGATCATGTCGACAATCCGGTCGAGCAGGTCGCCGGAGCCTCTGCCATGGAGCGCTGACACGGCAACCGGCTCCCCGAGGCCCAGGCTCCAGAACTCGGAGGCCTGTGACTCGACGGACGCGTCATCGGCCTTATTGGCGACGACGACTATCGGAATGGCGATCCGCCGAAGCCGCCTGACCAACGCCAAATCGTCCGAGGCGATCCCCGTCTTCGCGTCGACTACGAACAGGACGAGATCCGACGACTGGACCGCGGCAAGCGCAGCCTGGGCCACCCGATCGGTGACCGTGCCGGTGGGCTGGCTCAGCGATGACTCGATCAAGCCGCCGGTGTCCGTGAGCGTAAAGGTCCGGCCCCGCCAGCTCACATCGGTGTCCAGGCGATCTCGGGTGAGTCCCGGCATCGGCCCGACGATAGATCCCTTCGCTCCTGCCAGGCGATTCACCAGGGTGGACTTGCCGACGTTAGGCCTGCCGACTACCGCCACCACCGGCCTGCCTCGCGTTACTGGGATCCCTTCGTCTGCTCCGCCCACTACCTTGACCGCTCCCCAATGATCTGTAGCACCTGCTGCAGCACCTGCTGAACCGAAAGGCTCGTGCTGTCCAGGGTGATTGCATCCTCCGCCGCCCTCAGAGGGGAGAGGCTCCTGCGAGTATCGCGGTCGTCTCGGCTGATCAGGTCCTCCACAATCTCCTGCTCGGTGGTTCCGGTCTCAACCGCCCTTCGCCTAACCCGCTCCTCGTGAGCCGCGGTCAAAAAGACCTTCAAGTCGGCGTTGGGCAGCACCACGGTGCCGATGTCCCGGCCTTCCACCACCGCGCCGGACGGCTCTTCCTTAACTATCCTCCTCTGATTTGTAACCATCCATCTCCGCACGCCGGGATGTTCGGCGATCACCGAAGCGGCCGAGGTGACCTTCCGATCACGTATCTCGCCGGTAACCTCCTCGCCGTCCAGCAGGACCCTGTCGGAGGCAAGCTCGATGCTCGTGTCGGGCAGTAGCCCCACCACGGCGCCTTCATCCTCAAGGTCCAGACCACGACGGAGCGCCTTGAGCGCAAGCGCCCGGTACATCGCTCCCGTGTCGATGTGGCGCAGCGAAAGCGCCGTCGCCAGAGCTCTGGCCACCGTGCTCTTGCCCGAACCGGCAGGGCCGTCAACCGCGATGATCACTCGGCCGCCCTTCCGCGATCATTGGTTCCTTTAATCAGCCCGCCAGCGACCGGAGATCACTCTCGAACCCCGGATAGGACACGGACGCTGCTTCCCACCGTCCGATCTCTACGGGCCCGGCTGCCACGAGCCCCGCAACCGCGAAGGTCAGGGCCATACGGTGGTCGCCGGCCGCGTCCACAAAGCCGCCCTGGAGAGTGGTTGGTCCCTCTACGATCAGACCATCTTCCTGCTCTTCCACCCGCGCGCCCAGTTTCCTGAGACCCTTCGCCAGCACCGAGATCCGGTCCGACTCCTTCACCCTCAGCTCACGAGCGCCTGCAATGACCGTGGTGCCTTCGGCCTGAGTTGCGGCAAGGGCAACGAGAGGAAGCTCATCGACTATCCGGGGGATCATGGGCCCGTCGACCCGGATAGCTCTGAGCTTGCTCGAGCGAGTGGTCACCTCACCCCACGGTTCAGGATCTTCAGCGCGGGCAAACCATTCCACCTCGGCCCCCATGGCCTTCAGGACCTCCAAGATGCCGGAGCGGCTGGGATTCAACCCAACCCGTTCCACCCTTACCAAGGCTTCGGGGCACAGTGCCGCCGCCAGGAGAAGGTAAGCGGCAGAGGATAAGTCTCCCGGCACCTCCAACTCGAAGCCCTCACGCTCGAAGATCTCCGATCCGCCTGCGACGCTTACGGTGTCGCCGGTCTGCTCGACCTTGGCTCCCAACCACCGGAGCAGTCTTTCGGTGTGATCCCTTGATGGATGACCCTCCTTTACCACCGTGGATCCCTCAGCTTGAAGCCCGGCTAACAGAACCGCGCCCTTGACCTGGGCGCTCGCCACCGGGAGGGCGTAGGTGATGGCCTTGAGTGGTCCGCCCGTGACGGTCAGCGGAGGATGGGATCCCTCACCCAACTCTACCTGCGCTCCCATCATCCTCAGCGGCTCGGCCACCCTGCCCATCGGCCTGCCCGACAGCGAGGCGTCGCCCGTCAGCACGTACCTTCCGCGCCTTCCGGCCAGGGCGCCGGCAAGCAGCCGCATGGTGGTTCCCGAGTTGCCCGCTTCGAGCTCTGCCTCTGGTGGTGGCCGCCAGCCGGACCCCTCCACCACTACCTCACCGCCGTCGAGATCTGAGACCTCACACCCCAACCTGCGCAGGCACTTTGCCGTGGAGGTCACGTCCTGCCCGGCCAGGTAGCCCCCGATTCTGCTGGGCCCTTGGGTCATGGCCGCGAGGATCAGGCTTCGGTGGCCGATCGACTTGTCCGCCGGCACCCGAACGGTACCCCGGAGTTTGTCCGGAGGGGAAAACCTCTTGTTCACCGCTCTTCCCGCCTCGGTTGAATGACCACGGGCTAGCTCAGCTCGGCTTTGAAGCCCTTTTTCTCAATGGCCCGGAGCGCTATCTCTGCACTGCTGCGGCCCCTCACGGACAGGTGTATCACCCCCCGGCCTCCCTCGGCCGAGTGAACGATGTCCAGGTCCTCGATGTTCACCCCGGCCTCGCCCACCGTGGTGGTCACCTCGGCGAGGACGCCGGGGCGATCCGGCACCGGCACGAGAACCTCCACCATCTCCGAAGGCTCGATGCCCACCTTTCCCGGCAACGCGTTTCGGGCGCGCCTGGCAGAGGCCAGCGACTCGCGCAGGCTATCCCAATCCCCCTGCGCCAGAGCCCTCGCGGCAGAGTCAAAGGCGGCCTGAAACTTGCGCATGAGGTTCAAGAGCGCAGGCCGGTTCTGCTTGACGATGTCGATCCACATCTCCTCCGAGCTGGCCGCGATCCGTGTCATGTCCCTGAACCCTCCGGCAGTCAGCAGCGGGAGCCCGTCCCCGTCGGCGGCGACGTCTGCCGCAAATCTCATCAGCGTGCTGGAGACCAGCTGCGGGAGGTGGCTGGTCAACGCCAGGGCTTCGTCATGCCGAGCGGGATCGAGCGAAAGAACCCTCGCCCCCAAGCCGCTCAGAAACCTCATCAGCCTCTGGTAGGCGGCTGTGGAAGTCTCCTGCGTCGGGGTCAGAATCCAGAGGCAGCCATCGTAGAGATCTGCCGAGGCTGCCTCGATTCCTTGCCGCTCAGAGCCGGCGATGGGATGTCCACCGATGAACTCCACGGTTGAGGGGGTAAGCCGGCTCACCTCCTCGACCACTTCAGTCTTGGTGCTACCGACATCGGTTACCAGAGCCCCCACCGGGATGGCGGGGAGGGCCTCCCCAAATGTGCTCACTATGGCGCTGACCGGGGTGGCGATGAATACGATGCCAGCGCCCGCCACGGCGTCCCTCGGATTGGGGGCAGTCCTCGTTATCGCTCCCCTCTCGAGGGCGCGCGCCATCGTATGAGGGTCGAGGTCATAGCCGGCCACCTCTTCCACCAGCCCCCGCTGCAGGCAGGCCATGCCTAGTGACCCTCCCATCAGGCCAAGCCCAAGAATCGCGATGCAGTCAAGCTGCGGACCTATCGATGCTCCGGTGTTCACCTTGGGGGCTGGCACACCGGCGGGTGGTGGGTTCAAGTCAGTGAGAAAGATCGGCCCGAAGAGGCTTGGCGTCTCTCAGGTAAACGTGCCGGAGGGAGGAGTAATCCTTGTCTGTATAGATATGCATCAAGATCCTGATGACTCTGGGGATCGCCCCGTCCACGTCGATCTCCCGGGCGCATAGCAGTGGGATGTCGGAGATACCGATCGACCGGGCGCCCGCAGCCGGGAACTCGGAGGTGATGTCGGGGGTGGCCGTGAAGATGATACTTACCAGATCTTCCATTGAGACTTGATTTCTCTCCATCATGACCTGGAGGAGCTCCGCAGTCGCCGAGACGACCTCCCCGGCGCTGTACTCCGGGATCGAGGTGGCTCCCCTCAGTGCTCTTAGCAGCTGCATGTGAGTCAGGCTCCCAATTCGAAGGTGGATCCATTCATGGGACGCTGCCGAGCGTCCTGCTTCAAGGAGCTACGGGCGCGAGGTTTCGGTCACAGTCCCACCTCACGATACAGCGAGGCAACCTCCTCTGGGGTGAGGTTTCGGTAGGTCCCGGTTCGCAGGTGCCCCAGACTGAGGGGGCCCAGCT
>DATACZ010000120.1:0-14117 GCA_036258795.1 Actinomycetota bacterium | reverse complement strand
GGCACCAAGAGCACCAGGCCCTCCGCTTTTCGAGCTGCAGAAATGGCTTCGTACGCCTCGTCGCTCCTGCCTTCCTCCACTGAGATCGTTACGACCATGTGCGGAAGGATCACCCCGTCCTTCAAGGGCAGCAGCGGGAGGGTCTGAGTAATGGTATTAGGCATCTAAGGAATACTCCTTTCTGCCCTTAATAAACGGTTGAGATTGCAACTATATTCCGGGTGGTCGCCGCAGCGACCATAAGCTGAAGGCAGGGTTATACCTGCCGATGCTCCAGTTTGCAGCCCAGGACCTTTGGGTATCTCCCGATCGCAAAGTACGAAAGGAGTACCACCGTGGGAGATGAAACGCACGTTCGAGGCGGCGAAGGCGAGATGTACGACGCCATCCAGGACAATCCCGGAGCAAAGAATTACGGCAAAGACGCTGAACCTCTCGACCCCGAGCAAGCAGGTGCGGGGCCAGACGAGAGTGAACCACAAGGGTCGTCCGAAGGTGGCCCTCCGCCTGCGTAAGGAAACGTGAGTTGTATGTAGTCAGCTTTGCCGAAATTAGCGAAGGGAGAAGGCATGGGTGAGGATGAAAAGTTCATGCAGGAAGCGGAGTCAGCGGAGGATAAGTTTCAGGACGCGGTAGGCGTCGCCCCACCGGCCGAGACCGGGGCGGAGTCGGGCGGAATGCCCTCCCAAGAAGACGAGTCCGCCGCTCAAGCCGGCGTGGAGGCGGGGCAGCAGGCGGCGGCGTCCGGTGTGGAGCCCGGAAGCCAGCAGCCTACCGGCAAGGACATGGAGATCGACTAGTAACCCGGTCTTTGCCAGGCAAGGAGGCGGGCCAAACCAGGCTCGCCTTTCCCTTCTTAGCAGGTGGGCTATGCCGTGCGAGCCGGAAATCCGGGCCGGCGGCAAAACTGCTTTAGACTGCTAAGAGGGACGGCATGAGAAAGGAGAGGTTCCGTGGGTGACGTCACCAGGTTCTCCCGTACGCCCGAGCAGGAGTTCTACGACGAAGCACTCCGCGCTGGTCAAGCTACCCAAGCCCCAAGAGTGGGCCGTTCTCGCCGGCGGTCAGCCAGCAGCGAAGAAGACAAGGCTGCGGTCGATGCCGCCGTAAAGGATCACAAGGCTGCGCGCGAATCCGGCCGGATCAACGAGGCCGACGCTGGAAGCCAGGAGCCGGGTTTCTTCGGACTCGGAGGCCTGAAGAACGTAAGGTGACAAGATCAAGGTTTCAAGAGGTCCCGGATCTCATCGTCCGGGACCTCTTCCTTTACCCGCTGCCAGCGCCGACAACAACCTCTCGGTCGGGTGGTTGAGGGCCCACCGCTCCGCCAGCTCCATAGCTCCCGGAAGTGGCCGTCCGTCTGGCCGGGTCATGTCCACCTCACCAACCGGTGCATCGCTTGAGATAAGGACGACCTGGGCCGCCTTGTCCAGGTAGTCCAGTGCCCTGCCTATCTTGCCCAGCGCCCCGGTACCGTTGCCGGTCATCGCCGCCTCGATCACGGCTCCAACCGATCCGTACTTGCTTATCAGAAGCGCCGCAGTCTTTTCTCCTATGCCCGGCACTCCGGGCAGTCCGTCCGAGGCGTCACCGCGAAGCAGAGCGTAATCGCCGTAGGCCCGGCCCGGGATCTTGAAGCGCTCCCGGATGTAGGACTCGTCGACTGTGACAAGCTCCGACACTCCCCTTTTCGGGTACAGGACGGTGACGTCAGGATCGCGCACGAGCTGGAACAGGTCACGGTCTCCTGAAACGATCTCGACACGGCCTTCACAGCGGGGGATAACGGCGCCGATCACATCCTCCGCCTCGTAGTCCGGTGCCCCGGCCACGGCGACCCGGCATAGCTGCAGGAGCTCGAATATCACCGGCATCTGCCGGTCGAGCTCAGGAAGCGCCGGCATGTCCAGCCGGTGCGTCTTGTAGCCGGGCAGCAGATCAACCCGCCACCGTGGCCTCCAGTCGGCATCGATGGCGCAAAGAAGGAAGTCGGGGTCGCGGTCTCTTACCAACCGGGCAAGCATGTTTAGGAACCCGTGGGCCGCGTTCACCGCCGCCCCGTCCGGGGCCTTAACCGTATCGGGAGTGGAGAAGAAAGCTCGGTAGATGAGGCTTGAAGCGTCTATCAGGAGGTTCAGTGGCCCGGCCGGTGCTGCTGAGCGGCTGCGCCCGTCAGTCGTAAGGGATCTCCGAGATGAGCATGAGCTTCTTCCAGTGATGCTCGGCGGTTATCGTCCGAACCGTTCCGGTTCGGGATCTCATCACAATCGACTGGGTGATCGCCCCATCCTTCTGGTAGCGGACCTCCTCGAGAAGCTCCCCACCGGTGATTCCCGTGGCGGCAAAGAAGCAGTCGCCCTGGACAAGCTCCTCCATGGTCAGTATTCGGTCCAGATCGTAACCGGCATCCAGTACGTTCTTTCGCTCCTCATCCGACTGCGGATCGAGCCGGCCCAGGATCGTACCTCCCAGGCACTTGAGGGCTGCGGCGGTGATCACTCCCTCCGGGGTCCCGCCGGTTCCCAACAGCAGATCGATACCGGTCCCTGCCTTGGCGGCGGAGATTCCGGCGGACACGTCACCGTCACTGATGAGCCGGATCCTGGCCCCTGCCTCACGGACCTCCTGGATGAGGCCCTGATGCCGTGGCTTATCCATGAGAATCACGGTGACGTCATCTACGTCGATACCCTTCGCCTTGGCCACGGCATTTATGTTCTCAGCCACCGAGGCGTTCAGATCCACGACATCGGCGGCTTCCGGTCCGGTCACGATCTTCTGCATGTAGTAGCAGGGCCCGGGGTCGAACATCGTTCCCCGA
Source organism: Actinomycetota bacterium (assembly GCA_036258795.1). Lineage (GTDB taxonomy): Bacteria > Actinomycetota > CADDZG01 > JAHWKV01 > JAHWKV01 > DATACZ01. Next base: position 11,296 of record DATACZ010000120.1, on the reverse strand, counting down.
GCTGACACGGCGATCACGGCGATGGCTCCGGGTTGGCCTCTCGAGGTCATAGTGGTTCCTTCGATCGGATCTACGGCCACGTCCACCTTAGGGGGCTCTCCGGTGCCGACCTCTTCGCCGTTGTAAAGCATGGGGGCTTTGTCCTTCTCGCCCTCGCCGATTACCACGATGCCATCCATGGCCACCCTGGAGATCATGAGGCGCATGGCATCGACCGCAGCCTTGTCGGCCCCCTCCTTATCACCCCGGCCCATCCAGCGGCCGCCGGCCAGTGCGGCCGCTTCCGTAACGCGCACCAGCTCCAGGCCCAGATTGCGCTCCGAATCGGAGAACTCGGCCTGCGGGTCAATCTCATCTGCTGGCATAGCGGCCATATTACTTCTTTGAGTACACCGGATACTCAGAACTTCGGTTTCAATCGCTCGACCAGCGATACACTGGGATCATGGGCCGACAGGACACTCAGCAAATAAACCTGGATAGAACGACGGAGCTTCCAAGAACCGTTGCGGTCAAAGGGACCCGGAGGCTGGTGGTCTTGATCGTCGGAAGCACTCTCATTACCTTGGGAATGTTTTTGATTCCCTTCCCGGGCCCGTTCACCATTCCGCTGGTGCTTCTTGGCCTGACCGTCTTGTCGTGGGAGTTCAGCTGGGCCAAGAGACTGCTATTCAAGGTCCGGTTAAAGATGCGAGAGCTCAGGGCAAAAAGCCACTACAAGCACTAGAGACGGACGGCTTCTGAGCAGCCTTCGCTAATTCAGCGTCCGATAGTCGGATAATTCGACTGCGATGCTGGAAACCATGGGGCCATTTGAAGCGGTCACCCACTTCTTCAATCGCGCCGCAGACCTAGACAACCTCTCCGATTCCGAAAGAGCCGTCCTCGCCGGCACCTATAGGGAGCTGCGCGTTCAGATTCCCGTTTGGCGGGACGACGGACGGCTAGACGTCTTCGCAGGCTTCAGAGTCCAGCACAACGGCGCCAGAGGGCCCTACAAGGGTGGAATTCGCTACCACCCCACGGCGATTCTCGAAGAGGTGAGAGCCCTGGCGGCTCTTATGACGTGGAAAACCGCAGTCGTGGACATTCCCTTTGGCGGAGCCAAGGGGGGAATCGAGGTCGATCCGAAACCAATGAGCATGGGGGAGCTCGAGCGCATGACCCGTACCTATACCAGCCAGATAGGTCTGTTGCTCGGGCCCAACCGGGACATTCCCGCTCCGGACGTCAACACCAACGCGCAGACCATGGCATGGATCATGGATCAGTACGGGCGGAAGTACGGTCACACCCCGGAGATCGTCACAGGAAAGCCAATCGCGCTGGGTGGCTCGTATGGCAGGGACGCGGCCACTGGCCGGGGTGCGGTGATCGCGATGCACGAGGCGGTGCGGGAGACGGGCCTCGCCCCGGACCGGTGCCGGATCGCGATCCAGGGGTTCGGCAACGTCGGAAGCTGGGCGGCGCAGATCGCGTACGAAAGCGGGTACAGGGTGGTGGCCGTATCGGACTCGCAGGGAGGCGTTTACCAGGAAGATGGGATCGACATTCCCAAGCTGGTCGGGTACCAGATCGAAACGAGTACGGTCAACGGCTTCCCCGGAACGGAGCCCATCAGCAACGAGCACCTGCTCGAGCTGCCGGTCGAGGTGCTCATGCCTGCGGCGCTGGGCCACGTGATCAACACTGCGAATGTCCACCGGGTGAGGTGCCGGATCCTCGTTGAGGGCGCAAACTATCCGGTCACTCCCCAGGCCGACCAGGTGTTGAGCGACCAAGGGGTCCTCATCGTTCCGGACATACTTGCCAACGCGGGCGGCGTCATAGTGAGCTACTTCGAGTGGACTCAAAACATCCAGCAGTTCCGCTGGGAAGAGGACCTGGTCAACGGCCGGCTCACCAACCGTATGGTCTCGGCGTACCGACGGATCAGGGCCTTCGCCGAGGCCAAGGGCATCTCGCTTCGGGAAGCGGCCTACGCCATCGCAGTGCGATCGGTCTCTGAAGCTTCCCATCTCAGAGGCTACATTTGAGTGGCAGGCCCACGGATGTTTGGTGCCGGTGCGGGGACTGAGAACTAACCAACACGAAGGAGGCTCTTGAGCTCGTCGGCAATAGCGAAGCGAATTACCACCATTGCTCAAGGCGTGTCCGGCTTGCTGGACGTGGTGAACGACTCCAGGTACTTGGCGGCTCGGAGCGATCCAACGATTTGCGACTTCGTCTTCGGCAACCCTCACGAGGCGCCCATCGAGGAGTTCAGCGAAGCCTTGCGCAGGTGGACGGTTCCCCAGAACAAGGACTGGTTTGCTTACAAGATGAGCGAGCCGGAGGCGACGAGCGTGGTGGCCCGCACCCTCCGCAAGATCAGGGGCTTGCCCTTCGAGGATGAGCACATCTGCATGACCAACGGAGCTTTCGCCGGTCTGGCGGCCTCGATCACGGCTCTGGTAGATCCCGGGGAGGAGGTGATCTTCGTGACCCCACCCTGGTTCTTCTACGAGGGCATCGTCATATCCGCGGGTGCAAATCCAGTCCGGGTGAGATGCATGGAGGGGAGCTTTGATCTGGACCTTAAAGCGATCGAGGCCGCCATCACTGAGAACACCAGGGCGATAATCGTCAACTCACCGAATAACCCGACCGGCAAGGTGTACCCGCCTTCAACCCTAGAGGGTCTCGGCGACATACTGCGGAGTGCATCCGCCAGGTTTGGGCGCCCCGTATACCTCATTTCCGACGAGGCCTACAGCCGCATAGTCTTCGACCGGCTGCCGTATCCCAGCCCCGTGGGCTTTTACGAGTACTCACTGCTCATCTATACGTACGGAAAGACACTGCTCACCCCCGGTGAAAGGCTGGGCTACATCGGCATATGTCCCTCGATGCCGGCTTCATCCGAGGTGGCGCAGGCCCTCTTTTTGGCTCAGGCCGTGATCGGGTGGGCTTTTCCCAACTCGGTGCTGCAGCATGCCCTGGAGGACATCGAGGACCTCTCGATCGACATAGCCGGGCTGCAACGCAAGCGGGATCGGATGGTTGAGGGCCTGAGGGCCGCGGGCTACGAGGTCCACTCTCCGGAGGGGGCCTTCTACCTGCTTCCGAAGTCCCCGGTTGAAGACGACAAGGCGTTTGCCGAGATGCTCGCGGAAAGCGGTGTGTTCGTCCTTCCGGCCTCGATCGTGGAGCTACCCGGCTACTTCCGCATATCCCTCACTGCCAGCGAGGAGATGATCGAGCGGGCGCTGCCCCTATTTGCAGAAGCGATCGCCAGGGTCAGGTCAGTGGAAGCACTGCCGACCTAGACCGGCTCCCGATGTCTAGCCTGAACGCAAAGACCGAGGCCTCGCCTCATGCAACGCGGGATTCCTCCTATCTGCGCCTGCTGTTGATCGTTCTGGGGACCGCGACCTTCTTCGAGGGTTACGACTCCGCCATCAGCGCAGTTGTGCTCCAGGACCTGGCCCGCTCCTTCGAGGTCCCCTTGGACGAGACCGCCAGCATCACCGGGCCAATCATCCCAGTCGGCCTGGGCGCTTTCGGCGCTCTTCTGGTCACCATGTTGGGGGACCGGATCGGGCGGCGGCCCCTGTTGATCGGAACCACCTTTGCCTACGCCCTGTTCACCGGCCTAACGGCCACCGCCAATGACTTGCCCACGTTCGTCGTCTACCAGTTCTTTGCACGCAGCTTCCTTCTTGCGGAGTACGCCACGGCGGTAACCATCGTCACCGAGGAGTTTCCCGCCGCCAGGCGGGGGCGTGCCCTGGGAACGCTGACTGCTCTGGGGGCCTTGGGCCTGCCCATTGTGGCCGTGCTGAACCTATGGGCCGGGAGAAGCCCGGAGGGTTGGCGAATCCTTTACCTGGTGGGTCTGATACCGCTCGTCGTCGTGGGGTTTCTCCGTATGAAGCTGAAGGAGACCAGCAGGTGGGTAGAGTCGAGGGCTCTGTCCACCCCCCGAGTCTCAAGGAAGGACCGCCTCAAGCACGTTATTGCACTGGCACACCCCGGCACCCTGTTGAAGGTGGGAGGCCTTTACTTCTTCAGCCACTTCGCGCTCCTGGCGGCGGCAACTTGGTGGCCTTTTTACGCCGGCGTTCGGCTTGGCTTCTCGGACGGCAAGATTGCAACCCTGCTGGGCATTGCCTACCCGTTGGGCGTCAGCGGCTACTACCTCGCCGGGCGGCTCCAGGACCGGTATGGCCGGCGCAGAACCGGGGCCCTCTTCCTCGTGTTCGGTATGGTCTTCGGCATCTTAGTGTTTCAACTGGACAGCGCCGCCTGGATGTTTCCGGCCATGATCCTTGCCGTATTCTTCGGCTTCGGGATGAACCCCGTCCTGGCAGCGGTTGCGTCGGAGCTGTTCCCGACCTCCATCAGGGCGACCGCCGTAGGGGTCGTCCGGTCGGTCTTCGGGACGGTCGGAGGAATCATCGGACCGGTGACGGTCGGCATCCTGGCCGACCCGAGGGTTGCGGAGAGGCTCCCCGGCTGGCCGGTATTCGGCGATCTCGGAGACAGCGTCTGCGTGGCCATCCTGGCAAACATTCCGGCCCTGTTGCTGCTCATGTCCCTCCCAGAGACCGCCGGCAGGGAGCTGGAGAGCATCACTGCGGCCTTGGACACCCCTTAGCGGTGCCGGCAAAGGGCCCGGGGAGCAGCTTAGTAGCCTAGATCTCTTACGATGCGTGAATGGCGCAGCTAGCCATCATCAGAGACCTGGTCGCCCACAACCCCAACTTCAGGCGTTTGTGGCTGGCCCACCTAATCTCCCTGGGCGGTGACTGGTTCAACCAGGTCGCCCTGCTCGGGCTGGTTCTTGAGTTGACGGACTCGGCTCTCAATTCGGGGTTGGTTCTTGCCGCAGGCATCCTGCCCCAGTTCCTGTTTGCCACCGTCTCCGGGCCGGTCGCCGACCGCTTCAACCGCAAGGTCCTCATGATCGTCTCGGACGTGGCAAGGGTTTTGCTGGCGCTCGGAATGCTGCTGGTACGGTCCGACGAGAACGTCTGGATCGGAATCTTGTGCATGGCGGGCATTTCCGCCTTCAGCGCATTCTTCCAACCTGCCTCGGGGGCCAGCCTTCCCAACCTGGTGAAGCCGGAGGAGCTGGCACTTGCCAACACCTTGATGTCGGCGTCGTGGGGGACGATGCTGGCCGTTGGCGCCGCCCTTGGAGGCTGGGTGGCAAGCTCTCTGGGGCGGGATACCGCATTCCTTCTCAACGCGGGATCCTTCGCTCTGTCCGCTTTTCTCATCGTCAGGATGAACGCCCGGTTCTCGATAAGCCAGCCGGCCACGGCGAAGCCGCACCCTCTGCGAGACATCACTGAAGGGTTCGCCTACGCAAGATCGGATCGGCGCCTGATTGCCCTGCTTGCCACCAAAGGCGGGTTCGGGCTGGGCGTCGGGGTCATCGCTTTGCTTCCGGTGCTTGCTACGGACGTGTTCCGGTCCACCGACGCCGGGATCGGGATTCTCTTCGCTGCAAGGGGTCTGGGGGCCCTGCTGGGCCCCTTTGGGGCGGCCGCCTACGTCGGCAGGAACGAGAGGAGGCTCTTCCTGGCGCTCGGATCTGCCATGGCGGTTTATGGAGGCGTCTATCTGCTCGTTGCAGGCATGCCAACCCTGTGGTTGGCCGCCGTCTTTGCAGCCGTTGCCCACCTGGGAGGAGGAGCCCAGTGGGTTCTCTCCAGCTACGGGCTGCAGCGCCTCACGCCCGACTACATCAGGGGCCGTATCCTCGCTCTCGACCTGGGTTTGGTCAGCCTCACCATCTCCGTTAGCTCCCTTTTGGCCGGGCGTCTTGCCGATGTGCTGGATCCTCGGACCGTCATGACGGGACTGGCAGCGGTGGAGCTGGCATATGCCGTCGTCTGGCTCACGGCAACGCGCCGCCTATGGAAACGGTCGCCGGAGTCGGCTCGGGCGCTGGCAGAGGAGAGTGCTTAGGGCCCGCACCCCAACGGCGCTAGCCAAGAGCCGACTCCATGTCCCCGATCAAGTCCTCGATGTCTTCGATGCCCACCGACAGACGCACAAGGCTGTCCGAGACCGCGTAGGGAGTCTCGGCGACGCTGGCGTGGGTCATCGCGGCAGGGTGCTCGATAAGTGACTCCACTCCGCCAAGGGACTCCGCAAGAAAGAAGAGCTTGGTCCTCGAGGCGATCCTGAGGGCCTCCTCCCGGCCGAATGCCTCAAAGGCGATCATTCCGCCGAATCCGTCCATCTGGCGCCGGGCAACCTCGTAACCGGGGTGGCGTGCAAGTCCCGGGTACCAGACCTTATCGACCTTTGGATGCCCCGTCAGAAACTCGGCAAGCCGCCCAGCGTTTTCGCAGTGCCTGGCCATACGCAGCCCGAGAGTCTTGATCCCCCTGAGAACGAGCCAGGAGTCGAAAGGTCCGGGGATCCCGCCGACGGCATTCTGAAGAAACTTGATCTGATCGGCGAGCTCGAGGTTGGAGGTGCAGACCGCTCCTCCTACCACGTCGGAGTGCCCGCCCAGATACTTTGTGGTCGAGTGGACCACGATGTCGGCACCCAACGACAGAGGCCTTTGAAGGACCGGTGTGGCAAAGGTGTTGTCCACGACTACCAGCGCCCCAGCCTCGTGGGCAACTTCGCTCACCAGCGCAATGTCGGTAATGCGCAGGTAAGGGTTGGTCGGGGTCTCGAGCCACACCATCCTCGTGTTAGGCCGAATGGCCGCCTTGACCTCGTCGGCCGACGTGGTGTCGACGGAGCTGAACTCAAGCCCGAAGCGGGTCAGCACCCGGTCGAAGAGCCGTCTGGTGCCGCCGTATACGTCGTCTCCGAGCACCACATGGTCGCCGCTGCCAAGCAACCTAAGGACCGCGTCCTCGGCCGCCATCCCAGAGCCAAAGGCGGCGCCAAAGTCTGCTTCTTCCAGAGAAGCAAGGCAGGTCTCGAGGGCGGTGCGAGTGGGGTTAGCGGTTCGGGAGTATTCGTAGCCCTTGTGCTTGCCCACCTCGGAGTGAACGTACGTGGAGGTCTGGTATACGGGTACCACGGCCGCCCCCGTGGAGGGGTCCGGATCCTGCCCGGCGTGGATTGCCCGGGTGTTGAACCTCACCGGTCGCTCCGCTGGCTGGCCAGGAAGCTCAGCACATCAGACCTGGTGACCACTCCTACAGGGCGGCCGTCGTCCACCACGACGACCGCCGGTGCCCCCAGACCAAAGTTAAAGAGCAGGGATTCCACGTCTTCTCGGGAGTCCGCCAGCGGCATTGGCGCCTGCATCACCTCGGCAATCTGGCGCTCGAACGCACCGGGATTACGGATCACCACCTCGAGGAGGTCCCGCTCCCTAATCGACCCCACCAGGTCACCGGGCGCGTCGGGATCCTCCTTCAGAATCACCGGGAGCTGAGAGACTCCGTATTCCTTCATCACTTCGATGGCGGTGCCCACACGCTCGTCGGGGTGTACGTGGACGAGGCTCGGGATCGAGGATCCCTTGCTCCTGACCACGTCCCGGACGGTGGCCCTGGCCGGTTCCCGATCGAGGAAGCCGTGCTGAGCCATCCAGGTATCGCTGTAGATCTTGCTGAGGTATGAGCGGCCGCCGTCGGGAATCAGAACAACCACCAGAGCGCCGGCGGGGAGCTCCGCGGCCACCCGCATCGCCGCCACCACCGCGGTGCCACCAGAGCCTCCCACCAGTATTCCCTCCTCGTTAGTCACCCGCCGGGCCATCTGGAATGCCTCGCGGTCGCTGACCCGCTCCCACCTATCCACGATGCCAGGATCTAGGGTCTCCGGCCAGAAATCCTCACCGATTCCCTCAGTTAGGTACGGGTGGACCTCACCCGGACAGGTGTAGATCGAGCCCTCCGGGTCCGCGCCTACGACCAGAACGCCGGGATTCATCTCCTTTAGATACCGGCCGGCTCCGGTTATGGTGCCACCCGTGCCCACGCCAGCCACGAAGGCCACCACGCGGCCCTCAGTCTGGCTCCAGATCTCGGGCCCGGTGGTGCGGTAGTGCGCCGCTGGGTTGGCAGGGTTGTAGTACTGGTTGGGTGTAAAGGCTCCCGGGACCTCCTCGGTTACCCGCCGGGCCACGCTGTAGTAGGACCTGGGAGACTCCGGCGGTACGTCGGTTGGACAGACGATCACCTCAGCTCCGTAAGCCCTCAGCAGGTTGATCTTCTCCTGGCTCATCTTGTCGGGCATCACGAAGATGCACCGGTACCCTCGCCTGGATGCGGCGATGGCCAGGCCAACTCCGGTATTGCCACTGGTCGGCTCTACGATTACCCCTCCCGGACGCAGATCTCCCGAGCTCTCGGCCGCCGCGACCATCGCCTCGGCGATGCGGTCCTTGACTGATCCTCCCGGGTTGAGCATCTCCAGCTTGGCCACCAAGCGGCCGCTCAAACCCCGGCCGATGCGGTCGAGTGCTACCAGAGGGGTGTGGCCAACAACCGAGAGAAGGTCCGGGTGGATCGTCAAAGCGTTCCTAGGGGGCGGCAAGAGCTGCCGGCTGCCACGACAGGAGAAATAGAGCACCTACCATGAGCAGCGGCAGCACGGTCCACGCAAGCTCGACTGCCACCAGCCGGCGCCTGGCCGGAGGCTCAGAGCGGTCGCGGTACCTCAGCACGCTGATCAGGATGGCGCCCTCGAACAGAACAAAGAGTCCCGCGGCGACGTCCAGCACCCACCCGTCCAGGACCGCCAGTCCTGGAGCATCGATCAGGCGGTCCATCGCCAGGGCGACAAATAACAGCACCAGGTAGCTGATCGAGTATCTGAACATGCCCATCGCCGTTCGAGGATCCTGCCGGGAGCGAAGGCGCAGAGAGTATCCGATGAAAACGGCTCCCAGGAGCAGCGCGGACGCCAGGTAAAGGACGCCCAGCCCACCCACCGGATAGGCCAGGAGGCTGACGGCAAACAGCACGACGGAGTAAAGGAAGATCTGGCGCGTGGTCTCCTTGACCCCTTGGACCACTGGGAGCATGGGAACCTTGGCCGCGGCATACTCATCGGAGTAACGAAGAGCAAGCGCCCAAAAGTGGGGTGGGGTCCAGTAGAAGATGATCGCAAACAGGACCCAGGCGAAGCGGCCGACCCCTCCGGTTACTGCCGCCCATCCCACCAATACCGGCGCAGCTCCTGCCGCCCCACCGATCACGATGTTCGACGGCGTGGAGCGCTTCAATGCCATCGTGTAAACGAACACGTAGAACAAGATGGCGGCCCCCGCAAGGGCGGCCGCCGCCCGATTCACCGTCCAGGTAAGCCAAGCAAGACTCCCTAAACCGAGCACGATACCGAAGCGAAGGGCGTTCGCAGGCTTGACTTGATGGGACGGAAGAGGCCGGGTCGAAGTCCGTTTCATCTTCTCATCGATATCGCGGTCGAGGTAGCAGTTGATGGCGTTGGCCGATCCCGCCGCGAGAGATCCTCCCACCAGTGTGGCGAACATCAACCAAATGGAGGGCCATCCTCCTTCAGCCGCAATCATCGCCGGCACCGTGGTGATGAGGAGCAACTCGATGATCCGGGGCTTGGTGAGCATGAAGTAAGCCTTGATCCTGCCTCCTGCTCCCGCGGGCACTCGCTCCGGCAGCTCGCCTGCGTCTTCCTTGGAAGGCGCTGGGCCTGCCCGCCGGTAGGCGATGACGCTTATGGTCACGAGGCTGACCCACAGCAGAGCGCCGAACGAGACGTGAGCAACCACCGTCCAGGGGGCCGAGCGCGTCAGGACGTTGGCCCCCCCTAGGAGAACCTGAGCAAGCCACAGGGAGAAGGCGCCGTGGGCCAGGATCACTAGTGCTCGGTCCCGGAGGCGCCGGCGGGTGACGCGAATGGCAAGATGCCCCAAGGTCAGCCCGAGCACCGCCGCCAACGCGCGGTGGAAGTAGTGAAGCAGCTGAAGCCCCCCTTCGGGCGGTGCAACCGAACCGTTCATCAGGGGCCAATCAGGGAAGGCTGAGCCTGCCCCCCACTGGACCACGAAGGCACCAGCAAGAAGAGTCACAACGGCCACGGTGGTCGCTACCAAGCAGTGGCCCGCCACTGCGTCGAAACGACCCCCTCGCGGCTGGGAAGCGTTGGCTGAAGCGAGCGTAAGCAGCCCGAGGAGAGCCAGTGAGATGGAAAAGTGAAGCACAACGAGGTTCCTCGGAAGCTCACCCAGCACCACCTGGCGGCCGATGCCGGCCTGAACGATAACGGTCACGAGCGCCCCAAAGGCGGGCCAGAAAACTGCCGCCATCGACCGGTGTCTCAGCCACGCCACGATGGCCAGATACAGGACCAGAGCCCCAACCACCGACGCGGTCAACCGGTGCGAGTACTCGATGATGGAGGCCGCCCGCATCGGCGGGATCCAACTTCCATAGCAGCGCGGCCAGTCCGGACATCCGAGGCCGGATCCCGTCGCCCGCACAAGGGCCCCCACCACGACCAAGACGAGCGTCATGAAGGTGGTAAACCAGGCAAGCTTGGCGAATCGGTTCATTCGTAAGAAAAGGAAGCTAGGAAGCGGTGACCTTGCCGTTCATATTGGGGTGAACGTCGCACTGAAAGTAGTACTCCCCGGCAGGGATCGGCTTGACAGTCCAGGTTTGTTTCTTTGGCCCCGGAACCGGCGCCTCGCGGAAGAGAACCTCCGGTGATCCCTGGCTCTTCAAGATGGCCACGTTGTGGGGAACCGGTTCCTTGTTGTCCATCGCCAGCTTGAATTCCTTGTCGGCAGGGATGGCCAGATCCTTCTTGTCGAACGCGAGGGCTTGGGCGGCAATAGCCACTTCGCCTGAGCCTTCGCCCTTGGCCTCCCCACCGCCTCCCGCTCCTTCGGCGGCCGTGACCTTGCCGTTCATATTGGGGTGAACGTCGCACTGAAAGAAGTACTCGCCCGCAGGGATCGGCTTGACAGTCCATGTTTGTTTTCTTGGTCCCGGAACCGGCGCCTCACGGAAGAGCACCTCCGACGAGCCCTGGCTCTTCAGGATGGCCACGTTGTGGGGGACAGCTTCCTTGTTGTCCATCACAAGTTTGAATTCGGTGTCGGCTGGAATGGTCAGGTCCTTCTTGTCAAACACGAGGGCTTGGGCGGCAATCTCCACCGTAGCCTCGGAGGCCGCCTCTTTCCCGTGCTCCTCTCCCGGAAAATGAATCACTCCCGCCGCTGCGATCCCACCCAGCAGCAGCGGAAATAGCGCCACTCCCGCCAGGAGAAGGGTCTGGATCCGGTCCAGGCGCCTGGAAAAGGCAACGAAGGTGCAGGCCGCGAGGATGTTGAATGCCCCCATCA
>DATACZ010000119.1:0-7465 GCA_036258795.1 Actinomycetota bacterium | reverse complement strand
GGGTGATTACGGATCAAGAACTCGGGCTGAGGCTTGTCCTTGGGCTGGAACCGAGGCTCGGTTACCGGGCGATCGCATGCGAAGTCAGGCCAGCCGTACCAGGCGTCTTGCTGCAGTCGATAAAAGCAGTCCCAGGCGTTTTCGATTGGGCGTGAACCTCGAGCGTCGAACCCGTGCATGGTTGCGTAGAGCTCGTTATCCGGGCCAACTTCTAGACCGTAGGGGTTTCTGAGCCCCCACGCGAACATCTCGAGCCCGGAGCCGTCCGGGCGAGCACGCAGGATGGAGCCGTTGCACTTGACGTCGCCTCTCACGGTTCGACCCGCGGGAAGGACCGAGCCGAAGGGGGCAAAGGCGCCGGTGGTAACCGTGGGCCTCCCACCCAGGGAGGCGATGACCCCGGGCTCTCGCTCCAGGGGGTTGGGGGATTCAAATGAACCGCCGGCGAGTGTGATGTCCCGGCAGGGGACATCGTGAAGCTGCCGCAAGTTCGGCTTGGTGAGCCAACCGAAGACGGCGTTGTCCGGCCCGACGACCGCAGAGTTGGTTGCCGTGCCGACGGCGAAGTACATGAAACCGTCTTTGAAGACAATCTGGTTCGCCTGGTGATCGCCCTGTCCGGGAAGACCGGTGATGAGGTTCCTCAGCGTCCCATCGTCTTCAACGGTTGAGATGGTCCCTCCGTGTGCCACATAGATCTGCCCCTCGTGGAAGGCTACGGAGGTGACCGGAACCTCCTCGCCGAACGCCCTTCCCTCCGCCAGAGTTGTGCGCCGCCCGTTCTCTTCAATCCGCGTAACCTTTGGAGCGCCCGGTCCGTCGGGGCACCTGTCGGGATCGGGGCAATAGCCGGACTCGGCGATCAACATTCGGTCCTGGTCGTCAAAGGCGACCATGGTGGGAGCGGCCAGGCCTTCGACGGCCACCTCGATCCGAAAACCGTCGGCTACTTCGATGTCTTCGGCGCGAAGAGCCCTTTCGGCTGCCGACGCCGGCGCCACCATTAGCGCGAGGAGTCCAAGGAGGCAGAAGCCAACTAGAGCTTTGGTTATCGACAAGGGGACTGTGATATCCGCTGACCCAGAGGGTTGGCGACCCTCAAACTGCTTGCGCACGCCTCATTCTAATTTCAAAGGGATCTCTAAAGCAGAACAGCTAGGCCTTCGGGAGCGCTCCCAGCTGTTGCAGGAAGTCGAGCTGGTCGAAGTACAGGTGCTCCGAGGAAACCTTGCCGGCCCGGATCGTCTTCACGCTCGCAAAGCGTAGCTGTATAGGGTTGCCCGTTGCAGGGATGTCGCCCTGCGGAGCCCGGAATGTTCCGGTGTGGGTGCCGGTCAACGAGCCTTCGACGACGACGGTATCTCCGGCAACGATCTCGTTCTCGGCCGTCACCCTAGCATCGGGCAATGCCGTCCAGAAGATCTGCAGGAATCCGACGACTTGGTCGGGGCCTCTGAGCGTGATTCCTCCTGGAAGCACCGTCTCGATGTCCGGCGCCTCCGTAGCCATGCGCGCCTCGGAGTCATGGGCGTTGAACGCTTCGTCGTGGCGCCTTGCTGCCTCCAGAGAGTCGGCCATGTCGCCCTCCTTCGTGGTTACTGTCACCCTTTGAACCGTAGGTGGCAGCACCATTCGCCGTCAATCTAATCCGCTGGCCGATCCAGGCGGTGTTGAAACTCTGGAGAGGGGGAATCATCCCCGTTGAGTGTCCATCCCAGGTCGTTTGAGATGCCAAAGACGATAGATAGACATGAGGTTCAGAAGCGCCTTGGTGAAGGGGCGCAATTGGTTGATGTGCTTCCCGAGGAGCAGTATGAGCAGCAGCATCTTCCAGGAGCCGTCAGCATCCCCTTGACAGAACTGGGAAGCAGAGCCCTAGAGGAGTTGGATCCCCAGACTCCCGTCATCGCCTACTGCTGGGACTTTCAGTGAGACCTGAGCCCGCGAGCCGCGTGGCGGCTTGAAAGCCTGGGGTTCAAAGAGGTCTACGACTACGCGGCAGGAGAGGCTGATTGGATCGGCGTGGGGTTGCCGATTGAGGGAAACGCCGTGAAAGTGCCCACTGTGGGGCAAGTGGCGAGATCGGATGTCCCTCGAGCCTCGCTGGAGGAGCCATTAGCTGAAGTTAGGGCCCGGCTCTCGGAGTCGGGATGGGAGACCGCAATGGTCGTCAACGAGGCGGAGGTCGTCCTCGGAAGACTCTACAAGAGCCAGATTGACGAGGACCCAGACGTACCGGTCCAAGAGGCCATGGAGGAAGGGCCCTCAACCTTTCGACCCAATGTGTCCATCTTCAAGATGAGGGACACGATGAGAGAGGAAGACCTGGATACGGCTCCGGTCACCACGTCGGAGGGCGTACTGGTTGGGATGGTGCTAAGGGAGGATGTGAGCAAGTCCACTTCCGTTTCTTAGAAGGTTCTCCAGGGTATTTCTCATTCCTAACAGGGAAGTGATTTTTCGAATTAGCCGAAAGAGTTTGCGCCCCCTCGAGGCGGCCATGCCGGACGCCCTGGGGAGTTAGGAGGACTCCTTGACCGATCTGGACCTCGAGAACCTGGTTCTCGAGAGAGGCAAGCACCATTCCCCCGAACAGGGCTTCAATGTGCTGGAAGCGGTCAGCCGCATGAATCGTGAGAGGTTCACCGACAAGCCCAAGCTGGTAAGCCCGGTCATAGGTGCATTCCTCAGGGAGTTCAATGACGCCCTTGACGACGACACTCGCCAGAAGCTCAAGGATTACGTTCCGAGGATCTACAAGAGCCTCCTGAGCGACGACGTAGAGGACTTCAGAGCTTGGGTAGCAACCGACTGGCTGGTACGGGTCCAGGCTCCGATGTGGCTGAAGGCAGCCGGGATGGAAGAGCTCGCCGAACCACTGGAATCGTCCTCCCCGGTCCACGATCCCGACACCGCGCGGGAGATTCAGGACGCCTTGGACAAAGCCGCTGAGGCCACCAGGGCTGCCGCCGACGAGGGCACGAATGCCTGGAACGAAAAAGGTGAAGAGGCTTGGGCAACCGTAACGCCCGACCAATGGAATGCGGCTGGCTCCGGAGTACAGCTTGCCGTCAAGAAGGCCGCGGCCCGGGTGATAAAACCTGCATATGAGGCCGCCGGTGCGGTGGCGCGTTCGGCCGCACGGGATGCGAATGCCGAGATAGCAAGCGACGTCGCATGGGATGCGGCTTGGTCGATAGCGTGGAAGGCGGCCTTAGAGGTGGGCGGCGAGGTACGGGGCGAGGCGGGGGATGCGGCCCGGGAAGCCCTTGCGCCCACCGTGGATGCCGTCACCAAGGAGATTTTTGGGCTGCTCGATAAGCTGCTCGAGACCAGACGTAAGACGACGGAAACGGCCGGGATGCATGAAGACGTCAGGGGGGCCGCGAGGTGATCTGGCAGCTGGTGAAGCTGGCCGCGACCTGGAAGCTGGTCAAGTTCATCTCCGCGGTCTGGGCGGCTTGGGTGGGATGGATACTGTTCCGCGATAACGTCGTCTCCCGCTTTCGGGCGGGCTAAGAGCCCTACCGAGGGCCACCGCCCTCGCTTTCGGACCCATTCGTCCTGTGGAGCTATAACGGCGTGGGATAATTCCGCGTCCAAGATGCTCTTCACCCTCCGTCTCTCGCTGCCAGACATCCCGGGAACTCTGGGTGCGGTGGCTACGGCGTTCGGTCGGGGAGGTGCCAACATCCTCACCCTTGATGTGATCGAAAGGGAAAATGGCCTGGCGGTTGACGACCTCACCGTCGAGGCTCCGGAGGGAATGCAGGAGGCTCTCCGGCTGGCGGCGGAGGATGTGCCCGGACTCAGTGTGGAGGAGCTCCGCCCCGTTGACGCCTTCCGTGACGTAATGGCCCCCCTTGATCTGGCAGCGGCAGTGGCTGAAGCCGAGGAGCCGGTGGTTGACATACTTGTCGAAAGGCTACCGGAGGCGTTGTGGGCAGATTGGTGCGTGGTCTTAACCGCTGGCCCCACGGGCCTTCAAGTCTTGGGATCAAGCATCGGGGCTCCATCGGTTTCGGAGATGGAGACACCGTGGATCCCGCTCAAGGGACCAACCCGCCTGGCGGTCGCAGCATGGATGCCTCCGAGCTGGAGAGTGGGACCGGGCACCAGGATGGGGCAGGGTAAGTTCGAGCTCGCCGCGGCGCCGCTGTTCGGGCAGTACTCGGCGGTTCTCGTCGGCCGGCGAAAGGGCCCTCACTTCAGGAAGACCGAGCTAACCCAGCTTGGCCTGCTGGCCCGGATAGCGGCCGCTGCCTTCGTGCGGACTCCCGCTTCCGCCCCTTGAAGGCGGCGATTACATAGGAAAAGGTAGCGATCGGGCGGCATTACGCCTACCATGAGCCGGCGTTGTCTTAGCGGAAGGAAACATGAAGCAGTTTGGCGTTGTAGTGCTCGCCCTTTGCTCGCTTCTCGCCGCCTGCAGTACGAGTAACGATCAACAGCTGGTCGCAGTGTCGGTCGGGCTGCCGGAGCAGGTAGCGGATCCGATCCTGAACGCCGAGGGAAATATTCTCGCCGGACGATTCACCGGTTCCGAGGCGCAAATCGTCAAGCTCGACCAAGGCAGGGCTCTTCCGAGGGCCACACTGTCGGCCGAAGGAGATATCTCCGACCTTCAGCTGGCGACCCGGACGGCCGGCTCACAGAGGGGCCGAACGCTGGCGGTGGCCACCTCTTGCCCAGGCGGATACGGGGATCAACCGGTTCAGGAGGAGTTCCGCACATGCCTTTCGCCGCCGGCCATGGTGTCGGTCGAGCTGGACGGCGAAGGCAGAAAGGTTGGTGAGCAGACGAGTTTGCCGTCCGGCTTGAAGGAGGGGACTCTATTCGCCTCTGAATCAACCTTCGTTTGGGAAGGTCGGGATCGTGCCAGCCGGGCGATCTATACCGATGGCGGCTGGCGCAAGATCAATACAGCGGAGCCGGCCACGAACGCCGTCACTTCACGATGTACGACCCGGAATCACCTCTGGGTCTTGCACGGCGATTCCGGTCCGAGGACCATGACGGGATCCGGCAGCGTTCAACCAAATCCAAATCCGAGCTTCAGCCTCTTTCGCTACGTACTCGATGGGTCAACCGACAATGAGTGGGTTCGCGCACCGATAGCCGGATTGGAGCGAACTGACTTTGCCCAGCTCGCCTGCGGAGTCGACGAGGCGTTCGTGCGGGTCGGCGACTCGCTGTACTCAACCGCTTCACCCGATAAGCCCATCGGAGGTATCACCGCCGGACTGGACGAGTTGCGGGGCAACGCCGCCAAGCGTCCCGTCCTGTTCCTGGAAGATGGAACCTGCACCATTGTCTCGGAGGGAGGGAGGCTACTTCAGGGTAGGGAGCGTCAGGGCTCAGCCACCTCGGCCAGGGCTTCGTCCTGCGACTCAGTTCCTTGGCCCAGGGGAAATGGGTTCGTTGGACTCTCTCAAGATCTGGTCGGCAACATCAGGGTCATGGACTGGTGAGGACACTCCCCGGCCGCATTGCTAAGGCGTCTTTTGCCGTGCTTCTACTAATGTCCCTACAGGTGCCACCGGCTCCGGCGGCACAGGACGGGCGGCAGATTGCCATCCAGTACAACGTCTGGGGAGCCAAGAGCAACACCGGTTACAACACGGAGATTGCTCAAGCCATCATCAACTCCCTCCGGACGAGGAACCCGAAGCCCACGGTCATTTCATTCAATGAGATCTGCTGGAGACAGTGGGATCAGATTAAGCGGGAGTATCTGGACGTCGCCGGGGGATACGTCGCTTTTGCTCACTGGTCGATCAATACCCCACTGCCCAACTGCGACGGAACGACGTACGGAAACGTGGTGGTAGGTCTAGGAGGCACCGCAACGGTCGGCACCAACCATACTTACAGCGGACAGGACTCGGTCACCGAAAAGCGAGGCGTTGCCTGTCTCAGCGGCCTGGTGGGCAATGCAACGGCCTGCTCGTCGCATCTGTCGACCACCCTTTCGACAGCAAAGAATCAAATGGCGCAACTTAGAACCTTCGTGAATCAGTGGGTAACCAAAGGGGTTCCCATGTATGTGATGGGCGATTTCAATGTGGAAACCAGAGAGCACCGATTCACTTTTCAAAACTCGTGGTACTCGACATTTGCGGAGGGCGATCGGCCGGGGGCCACGACCTATACGAGGCGAATTACCTGGAAAAGCAAGGTTACGACTGCTCAAAGATCGATCGATTATGTGTTCCGACGAGTACCCAAGACCTTCACCGCGGTGGCTTACCTGTTCTTCGGTCCCTACTCGGACCATGCCTGGTACGAGGCATATCTGACTTAGGCGCGAGCGCCCCTCGACGCCACCCGCGGGAGGCCCGGCTTTCCCCCAAACCAGTCGATGCGCAGAACCCGCCGGCCGGTTAACCCCCGGGCCGGGAGGCAATTTTTCGGTTTAGGCTAGGAATGAGCTCAGTTCAAAGCGCATTGAACTTTGTCAGATGGCGGCGTGGCCGAGTGGTTAGGCAACGGTCTGCAAAACCGTGTACGGCAGTTCAATTCTGCCCGCCGCCTCCAGAGATTCTTCACATAAGGAACTGCGAAATCACCTAGGCGAACGTTCATAAGACTCGCGAATCTCCACGGCAACTGAGCTAGGCGAAGAAAAGAGGACTGGCTTGAAGGGCGACATCCTGCAGTTCCGCCTCTTTACCCGAAGATTCCGGCCCGTGGTCGTCGGCATCCTCGCCGCTCTACTCGCCGCCGGCATCATGCAGCTAGTGCCCGTTTCGGCCCTGGGCACCAACGGCTTTGAGCTCGACTCGGCCCGGATGCTGGCGCCCGGAGTGGAGTACCGTCGGCTCGTTCGGCGTCAGGGTCCCGTTGTCGCTCACGTCGTTGCAGTGAAGCAGACCAATTCAGTCCGGATGCAGGCTGTGCTGTCCAACGATCGGGTGGGAGCGCCGCCACCGATCTCGGAGAGAACCAGCGAGATGTGCAAGCGGGTGAGCTGCATCGCAGCAGTCAACGGCGACTTCTCATCTCCTGATAAGGGCGAGCCCGTGGGTGCTGTGGTCCATGGCGGGCGTTTACTTCGTTCCCCTGCTCCGACCCATGATCAGCTTGCTGTTTCCGCATCGGGCGCCCTCACCGCAGGAGCCCTGCGGTGGTCTGGACGCTTGGTGCCTTTCGACTTTGGACCCCTTACGTTCGATGGACTAAACAGTCAGCCCGGCGTCAACGGAGTGGTCCTCTACACGCCGGCCTATGGGCCCTCTACCCCAGGGGCCTCCTCGAGCACCGAAATCGTCCTCCGTAGCCTGGAACTGCCGCTTCCCCGAACCCTTGGACAGGCCGGCCTCGTCGAGTTGGTTGGTATCCACGACGGTTCGGGGGGGGGCAGGTCGTAGCTGTAGGGACGGAGCCGCCCACCCTGCATCTCCACCGGCAGCCGGTCGTCCCGCTCGAGCCAGCGGAAGCGCACGCCCATCTCGGTGAGCGGCCG
>DATACZ010000118.1:0-4679 GCA_036258795.1 Actinomycetota bacterium | reverse complement strand
AACGCATTGGCCATCGCAGCCATGGCAGAAGCCGGAGCGGCTTTCGAGCGGCGAGACTTCATTGAGAAGGCGGCAAAGGCGGCGCACTTCCTTCTGGAGAAAGTAGCCGGCCCGGAAGGCCGCCTCTTCCACTCCTACAAGGACGGGCGGGTGGGGGTCCTGGGCCTGCTGGAGGACTACGCCTACCTCTCCGAGGCGCTGCTGACCCTTTGGGAGGTTACCTTCGACCCGCACTGGTTCAACCGCTGCAAAGAGCTCGTCGCCCAGATGATCGATCTCTTCTGGGATCATGACCAGGGAGGTTTCTTCTCCACGGGGTCCGACCATGAGCGGCTTATTCTTCGCCAGAAGGAGATCGTGGAAAGCGTGACACCCTCGCCCAACGCGGTGGCGGCAATGGCGATGCAGAGGCTCTCGGTCCTGACGGATGACCCCAGACTGGCAGGCAGGGCGGAGACGGTCCTCAGGATGGCCTACAACCACATGGCGAAGGCTCCACAGGCCTGCGGCACCTTCCTCAGCGCTTTGGACTTCTGGATCCAAACGCCAAAGGAGATCGTCATCGTAGGCGGTGACAAAGGCAACTGTGCGGTCCGGGATCAGGCCGACGCCATCCCGCTGCTCAACGTTGTCTGGAGCCGCTTTCTGCCCAACAAGGTTCTGGCCGGAGCGCCTCCTGGCATCGAATCCCCCCTTTTGGAAGACAAGGAGCCCATAGACGAAAAGGCCACCGCCTTTGTCTGCGAGCACTACGCCTGCCAGCGCCCCACCTCGGACCCTCAGGAGTTGGAGCGCCAGCTGGGCTGACTAGCTGCGGTGAGCCGCCTCTTCTGGCTCCGGGGTCTTTGCGGGGAGGAGAGGCCCCACATCGTAGGTGATAAGACGGGCCTGTTTTTCGAAGGTCAGGTAAGCCCGGGCCCACTCCAACATCACCACGAACCGGTTGCGGAAGCCTATGAGGAACCAGATGTGCACCCCGAGCCAGGCCAGCCATGCGATGAAGCCCGACAGCTTGAGCCCCCAGATGTCTGCGACGGCTGCAGCCCTTCCGACTGTGGCCAGCGTGCCCTTATCAAAGTATCGGAATGGCTTTGTGGGCCGTCCCTCGACCAACCGGGAGATGCTCCGCGCCGCATGGCGGCCCTGCTGCATCGCCGCGGGAGCGACCCCCGGGACCGGACGGCCGTCCTGTTCGATGTGGGCCAGGTCGCCGATAACGAAGATGTTGGGGTGGCCGGGAACGGTGAGGTCAGGTTCAACCACTACCCGCCCCGCCCGGTCGAGCTCCACACCGAGCGTTCGGGCGAGTGGTGACGCGGCAACCCCAGCCGCCCAAAACACCGTTCGAGCCCTTATCAGCTCCTCTCCTACCCTCACGCCATTGCCTTCGATACCCGTGACCTGGGCGCCCGTTCGCACCTGAACTCCCAGTTTCTCCAGCTGCTTGGTAGCCTTGCGCGACAGCTTCTCTGGAAGGGCGGGAAGGATCCTTGACGCCCCCTCCAGAAGAATCACCTGAGCCGAGCGGGGGTCGATGTGGCGGAAGTCCGAACGCAGAGACCGCCTGGCAATCTCCGACAGCGCGCCGGCCAGTTCCACCCCGGTTGGGCCTCCGCCCACGATTACGAACGTCAGCCACTCACGCTGGGAATCCGGGTAGGGGTCCCTCTCGGCAGCTTCGAAGGCCAGAAGCAGCCGCCTCCGAAGCTCCAGAGCGTCCTCGACGCTCTTCAGCCCGGGAGCATGCTCAGACCATTCATCGTGGCCAAAGTAAGAGTGAGTCACACCGGTCGCAAGGATCAGATAGTCGTAGGGAACCTCACCGTCGTCCAAGACGAGCTTCCTTGCCTCCGTATCAACGGCAATGGCGTTTCCCAAAATCACCTCGGCGTTGGACTGCTTGCGCAGGATCCTCCGAATCGGTGCGGCGATCTCGCTGGGGTTGAGCGACGCAGTGGCTACCTGGTACAGAAGAGGCTGGAACAGGTGGTGGTTGCGGCGATCCACCACGGTGATGGAGACCGGGTCGTCGTCGAGGCCCCGGACGGCTTCCAGGCCGCCGAAGCCGGCGCCCACGATTACTACCCTGGGCCTGACCCCGTCAGGCTGGTGAGTACCTGCTCGTAAGTGGGGAATGACTTTGTTTGCTCCTTCGACCAGATCCTCTTGCCGTCCATGGTTATCTCGAAGCGGCCCCCTCCGGAGGGGAGGAGACGCAGCTCTTCTATCTGTCTGTGCACCCGCTCGTCGCTGAGCAGCTTGGCCGCCAGACCGACGGCCCTAGGGGTGTAATTTCAGACGACGCAGTATTCGATCTCGATTTTCATAAGGGCCTACTTCGAGAGTACGCCAATGCGGGCGTTAGGACAGCGTCAGCCTCTGCACCACGTACCCGGCCTCCTCCAGCCTGTTTATGACGCTGCGAACGTGCTCGTCACCTCGAGTCTCCAGCTGCATGGTGATCTCCACGTCTCCAAGAAGCCGAAGCGCCACCCCTTCCCTTCTGTGCTCCACCCCAATGACGTTGGCCCCAGCGTCCGAGATGACTCCCGCTAGCCGGTACAGTTCGCCCGGCCGGTCCGCCAGCATGGTGCTGAATGAGAAGTACCGGCCAGCTGTACCCATTCCAAACCTGATCACCCTCAGCAGGAGGAGCGGGTCGATGTTGCCTCCGGAGAGGATCACGACCGCCGGATAGTGGATCGTGGCCTTACCCTGCATCATGGCGGCGACCCCGGCGGCCCCGGCGGGCTCCACCAGGAGCTTTGCCCGCTCTACGATCAGAAGTAGCGCCTCGGCGATCTCCTCGTCGTTAACTGTGACCATCTCGTCGACGTACCTCTGCACGTGCGTTAGACATAGCTCGCCGGCTTGCTTGGCCGCCAGCCCGTCGGCCACGGTGGAAAGACTCGGCAGTTGGAACACCCTGCCGTTTTCTACTGCCCGGCCCACCGTGGCGGCGCCATCCGGCTCGACCCCTACGACTCGAATGGATGGTTTCAGGGCCTTGGCGGCGGCGGCAACCCCTGATATCAGTCCTCCCCCACCCACCGGGACGATGATGGTGGCAGTCTCGGGAAGCTGCTGGAGGATCTCCAGGGCTATAGTTCCTTGTCCGGCTATCACATCAGGGTGATCGAATGGATGCACCATCACCGCGCGGTGCTGCTCCGCATACTTCTCGGCCGCGGCATAGGCTTCGTCGTACACCAATCCTTCCAGGACCACGCTGGCTCCGTAGCGGGTGGTGGCCTCGACCTTCGGAAGAGCCGCTCCCTCGGGCATGAAGACAGTGGACCTCACCTTCAGCAGTGAGGCCGCCAGAGCGACGCCCTGCGCATGATTGCCGGCGCTGGCCGCCACCACGCCAGAGGCTCTTTCGTCCGCAGAAAGCTGTGCGATCCGGCTGTAGGCGCCCCGAATCTTGAAGGCGCCCGTTCGCTGGAGGTTCTCGCACTTGAGAAAGGACTCTCCCCCAACGCGCTCCGACAGAGCCCTTGAAGGCTCCAGCGGTGTGGGGACGGCTACGCCCTGCAGGAGCAAAGCCGCCTCACGGACCTTATCCAAGCCGACCGTTTCCATATTTACGATTCTTTCACCCTGCCTCGAAGATACTTGAGATATGAGGCGGTGCCTTTGTATCTTCGCCGTCCTGTCGGCGCTGCCGCTTGCAGCTTTGGCACCCGTTCCGGCCGCTGCACAAGCAGGACCGATTCGGTTTGCGCCCTCGAGCCCGGATGCGTGGGTCCGTGTCGATGCTCGCTTCCGCCCAAACCCGGACGTGTGCCCCGCCCGTCAGCCGCAGAACCTGCACGCCGCCTACGGGGGCGTGCTCGAGATCGGCCGCCGGTCCAACGGCCAGCTCTATCTGGTGACCGAGCTAACCTTCCCAGAATACCTAAACGGCATTGCCGAGGTGCCCGGCGACTGGCCTATGGAAGCCCTCAAGGCACAGGTCGTGGCGGCGAGGACCTACGCCATAAGCCACATGAACCCCTCCACCGCGGTGGCTCGTGAGCTTCGGTACAACCTTTGCGCCACCGACGCCTGCCAGGTGTACCGGGGATTGAACGTGTCCAAGGGTCCCGGAGGGGCAGCCTGGACTCAGGCCGTCGCGGCTACCTCGGGCGAGGTGCTCGAGTATCAGGGAAATCCGGCCCGCACCTACTACTTCTCCACCTCCAACGGCCGCACTTACTCAAACCAAGAGATCTTCTCTACCGCTCCCCTCCCATATCTGAAGTCGGTTAAGGAGTCAGACGACGTCCAGTCGCCACTTTCGAACTGGAGCGTCAGGATGCCCCTCGCCGATCTAACCGAGAGCCTGAGATTGGCGAAGTTCTGGACCGGCGGCCCTATTGAAAGAGTCGTCCAGGCAAACAAGACCGTGACCGTATCGGGAGCTGGTCAAAGTCGTTCCCTCCCCATGGCCGACCTTAGAACCAAGCTGAACGCCCAGGCAGTGTGCCTGGTGCCAAAGAGGTATCCAACCAACGCTCCCAACGGCCGTCCCTACCCTCAGACGGTCCCCTCCGAGGGGGCAACCGTAAGGCAGGAGGGTGACCAGGTGGTCATCAATGGCCGCGGGTGGGGGCACGGCGTGGGAATGGTCCAGTGGGGCCTCAAGGGAAAGGCGGAGCGGGGGATGAGCTACCGGGACATGCTCGCCTACTACTACG
>DATACZ010000117.1:0-6054 GCA_036258795.1 Actinomycetota bacterium | reverse complement strand
CTTATCCCCTGTTCGTCCACGGGGGCAACCACCTTGATCGCAGTTGGGATATCCAGATGGAGTCCCGTTGTATCCGGTGGAACGGATATGCCGGCCTGCGACTATAACCGCCCCATGCTTGTGCTGCGTGCAGCTCGATCGCGTAGCCGCCTGGCGTGCAAGGTCCAGAAAGTAGGTGTCCCAGTCGGCTTTCTTTTTGGCAGTAGGCATGGATCAGGGGGGATCATGTCAGACAAGGCCTCCCGAGGAAAGAACGGGAAGAACACCCAATGACTGGTACCTTCGCCCTATGACCGATATCGACATGACCAAGCTTCAAGACCTTCTTCTGTCCTGCTGGGTCGTCGAAACAGCACGCTCGATGGTCTTCGGAGCCAGGGAACAGCACGCCGCTGAATCTCGCTCGGCGGCCCGGGCCAGGATCCTCGCTTCTCGATGTGCCGCCGATGGCGTGCAGATAAAACCCGAATATGCCAAAGGGCATGCCGAGTGGATGATGCAAGTGGCCGGTACCGAGGAGGAGACCGGCGTGCTGGGGTTGATCTTCCTCCAGAGGGTCGGGCTTTACGTTGACGCCCACATCGGTGAGCTTCTGAGCGAGAAGGACCGTCTGCGCCTTAAGGAGCTCGCCGAAGCCGAGGAGGATGAGCTAAACATGGCCCTCATGTCTGGAGGACTAAAGCCTCCTCCCCCTCCCGAGTGGCCGAAGACCGCGGCGGTGGCGGCGCCCGGAAAGCTAAAGGCCCGAATCGGCATCCTGGGCGACCCTCACGTAGGCCCTGAAGGATCCAACCGGATGGTGACCTCGGCGATCCGCCAGCTGGAAGAGGCCGGGGTAGATTGCGCAGTTGCGATTGGGGACCTAACGGAGAACGGCGACACCGAGTTTTTCCAAAGGGCCAAAGAGCTATTCGACCAGTCTTCCCTGCCCATAGCGGTCACCCTAGGAAACCACGATCTGTGGGCCACGGAGGGTGGACGTTCGGTGGGGTTGGAGCGCTTCACGAAGACGTTCGATCGAAAACCGTGCTCAGTGACCGAGATCGAGGGAGTTCGCCTGATCGTACTCAACTCGGCCGACCCCGCCCGCTCCCCCTACCGGCCCTTCGAGCTTATGACCGGCGAGTTCAAGGAGGACCACCCAAACCAGTCGGTGCCGGGGGGCACCTTTGATGCCGAAACGTTGGAGTGGATGGGCAAGCTGGGGCCCGATAGCGCCACCACGTTCATCATGCTTCACCACCCCCCCTACCCCTATCTGGGCATGCCTCCACTTGTGTTTGGTCTCGACCGCCCAAGCACCGAGGTGCTGGCCAAGCTGGTGCTGCGCACGGGCGCTGAGGCGGTTTTTTGCGGACACACCCACCGATGTGCGGTGACCGACTTCCACGGAGTGCCCGCGGTGGAGGTGGCCTCGTCTAACGACTGGCCCTACGGCATTAGCGTCATAGAGCTGACCGATCAGGGCTGGTCCTTCAACCTTCGGCCGATCTCCGGCGAGCATCCGCGGCCTCGAGACAATCATGCCGGCTACCTCTTTCGCAGGTATGTGGTCGGCCCGGATGAAGCGCGGGCGTTCGCGGTGATAAAGGGAGCAAAGGAAAGCTCGCTCTAACGCCGGCTTTTCGCTAGCGCCGGTTTCCCACGTCACCCGTCATGGATCGCACTCTGCTCGAGACACTGCGGCGCAGGGGGCCCAGGGCCAAGGTAAGGTAGTAGCCGGCAGTCATCCAACGCTGCACCCGGACCTCGAACTTCCCCCTCTCGATCCCCGAGCAGATGGCGGCGGCAACTCTTTCCGGACTCATCACCGCCCAGCGGAACGCCGGATTGCTCAGGAGCCTATCCATGGGGAATCCCTCGGTATGCGTCAGGCCCGGGTTTACGAGCATGGCTCGCATCCCAGCATCCCTTAATTCCGGCCAGATCGACTCGGTGAAGCCGACGAGGCCGAACTTTGATCCGGTGTAGGCGCTCGCTCGGGGCAGGGGTATCCTTCCGGCCATGGAGGCGACGTTGACCACCACTGGAGTGAGGTGGGAGCGCGGACTCTTGTCTATCAACGGATACAGCTCCTGCAGGCACCAGATCGCGCCGATCAAGTTGGTCCTGATCACCTTCTCCACCTGGGTAGGCGAGGCCTTGAGAGTAGGTCCCGGACCAGGGATGCCGGCGTTGTTCAGGAGCACGTCGAGCCTGTCGGTCTTCCCCGAGACCAACCTCGCCATGGCTTGAATCTGGTTGAGATCGGCGACGTCACATTTGATGTAGTCGTGACCGTCGCCCTCCAATTCCTGCACCAGCGCGGCCAGCTTCTCCTCGCGACGGGCCACGGCGATGACCCGCGCTCCCCGAGAAGCAAAAGCATGGCTGGCCGCCCGGCCGATCCCACTGGAGGCTCCGGTCACCAAACAGGTCAGCTCTTCCCAGAGAAGGTCCAATTGATCCGTTCCTCGACGCACTCCAAGCGGCTGCGAGCTTTTAGTCTGCCCAACCCTGCACTACCCTCACGCCTGTGGTGAAAACGCTCATTCATCTCGTCCGCCACGCCGAGGCGGAGAACCCCCACAACATCTGGTACGGACGAATGGAGGGATTCTCCCTGTCCCAGCGCGGACTCCGGCAGGCCGAGGCTCTGGTAAAGCATTTTGCCCATGGGGGGGTGCAGGCAGTCTATTCGAGCCCACTAACCAGGGCGCTTGAAACGGCCACGCCCATTGCCGAGAGCCTGGGACTTGCCCTCAAGATCGACGAGGACCTAATCGAAACAGAGACCAAGCTGCAGGGTAGCCCGGGCGATCTGAGGCTGTTGCGCAACCCCCTTAACATTCGCTTCTTCCTAAACCCAATGCGGCCCTCGTGGGGAGAGCCTTACAAGAGCATCAGGCTGAGGATGGGCAGAGCAATCGACCGGATCCTTGAGGAACATGCCGGCGCCGAGGCGATTGCAGTCTCGCATCAGACTCCCGTAGTAGTGGCAAGGCTGATGATCGAGCAGAGCCGCAAACCGCCCTGGCGGGCCAAGATCCCTTGCGCTCAGGCATCTGTGACGACGCTCGAGTATGAAGACGGTCGCCACGTCGCCACACACTACGAACCGGTGGGGTCCGGGGTTGTCTGAAGAGCTCTTGCGGGATTGCCCTTCGCCTCCCATGCCGCTTCTCGACCTTCCTGAAATACAATCGAATGCGATGCGGCCGGATCAGAGGTTCAGAATATTCCTTAGGATCTCGTCTCTGATCTATGGAGCCGCCGCTGCCGAGGCGTTTTGGGCAAGAGCAGGGATACGCCGGGCAAAGTCCCGCGTACATCGAAAAGGCCACCCCGTCGACAGCCACTGGCAACCTCTTGGAGTCGCCTACCTGGTGACGGAGGCGGCGCTCTCCTGGGTTGCGGCACAGGATCCCACCATGTCGACGCGGTTGACGCCTCCACTTCTCGTCTCCCACGGCGCCGCTGCCGCCCTGTATCTAAATCAATTCAGGAAGACCAGGCGTGCTCCGTCGGCAATGGGCGGCCTGGTCGGCTCAGCGCTCTTCGGTGCGACCGCTTACCTGGCCCGGGCCGGGCGTCGATACGTGTGGCTGGAATCCAACCTTCCCGCCGTCCGAAGGCTCAACGTCGCCGGTTAGCTACTTTTCGACCGGGTTCCCTTCCTTCGTCCAAACGCCAATCCCTCCGGCCATCGAGGCGACGTTTCCGTATCCAAGCTTCTTCAACTCATGAGCGGCCAGTAGTGACCTTACCCCCGCGTCGCAGTAGACGATGATCCGGTCATCCGAGTGCTCCGTGAGCCTGGGGTCCGGCTCAGGCCCTGTCGGGTTCGCCACCTCCGGTACCTCGTCCATTGGGATGAGCACAGCACCTTCTATATGGCCCTTTCTCCACTCGTGCATCTCCCTCACATCGAGCAGCACCGCCACCTTGCCCTCATCGATCTCCTTCTTGGCGTCGGAGGGACCTATCTCCGGCACCTCACGGCGAGCCTCCTCGAGGATCTTTGATCTCTGCACAGACACCCCCTTTAAGCCCTCATGATCAGACTAAGACTTGCCGCCGCCTCTTGCCTGGTCTCGGCCATCCTTCTTGTTCCCCAGCCGGTGCCGGCCGCTACCAACGATCCCCTTTCCAGCCGCCTTTGGGGCCTTCAGCGCATAGGCGCCGAGCGGGCTTGGAGCGTATCTAGGGGGGAGGGCGTGATCATTGCCATAGTCGATACGGGCGTCAAATTGTCCCACCCAGATTTAAAGGACAAGCTGCTCCCAGGCCTCAACCTCGCCCGCCCTGGTGCCCCTGCCGATGACGAACACGGCCACGGGACACTTATTGCAGGGGTGTCTGCAGCCGCCACGAACAATGGAATAGGGATGGCCTCCGTCGCCCCGGACGCCAAGGTGCTCCCTCTTCGGGTGTTCAACGCCCAGGGAATCGCAACCTCCGGTCAGGTCACGCGGGCAATCCGATGGGCCGTGCAAACGGCGGAACAACGGCGAAGCAAGCTCGTTCTCAACTTGAGCTTCGTGGGGCCTCCGCGTCGTCCAGATGCAACAGGGAGGTCCGGAACGTTACTCGGAGACCGTGCCGTTCGACGGGCAATAACCGAGGCGACCGATGCAGGAGCAGTGGTCGTGGCCGCCTCGGGCAACGAGGGCTTGCCACAGACATCATTTGATGCCCCCCCTGACCGCGGCATCTTGGTGATGGGGGCGGCCGACAAGCAGGACCGCTGCGCCCCGTTTACCAACTACGGAGCCGGCCTCGACCTGCTGGCCCCAGGCGTGGACATCCTGTCGACTTACTGGAATCGAACCCCGGATCAGTCCGTCTATGCCTTCGCTGACGGGAGCTCCCTGGCCGTGCCTTTTGCGGCAGGTACCGCGGCACTGCTGATGTCCACCGGCCTCACCAACGTGGAGGCGGTTAACCGGATTCTCGGCACCGCCAGGGGTCCCGCTGTGTCGTGCCGGGGAGAAGCCACTTCGTACAAGCACCTGGACGTTGCCGCGGCCCTGGGAGTCCCTAGGCCCGAGGGGGAGCTGAGCGTCTCCTCCGGCGAAAAACCGAGCTTTCTGGTACCCGATTCCACGACCCCGGAGGCCGGCCGGCCCTCCAGCGCCGCCCAAGGAGCTGATCCACCCATGAATTCGAGGAGTCGGAGGACCGGGCCAGCGGTGGCTGCCGAGAGAGCTGCCAAAGTCGCCGAGGACAATCCCTTTCTCACGGCAGGGCTTGCCGTGGCAGTGGTGGCAGTCACGCTGATGTTTGTGTTCGCGTTTCGAAGGCGGGCCAGCCGCCAGACAGATTCTGATCCCGGGACGCCGCCTGGCTAGATTAGAACGCGCGCGTGCGCAAATACCTCATCCAATGCCTGTTCGGTCAGCTTTCCGGTGAACGTATTCTGCTGGCTAGGGTGGTAGGAGCCGAGCAGCCGATAAGGTCCGACCTCGGATAGTGACCCGTGCCCAAATGCCGGCCGGGGCGACGGAGTCACCACCCCATTTCTCCGTAGGGCCAGAAGCGTTGCCTGCCAGGCATAGGCTCCCAAGGCCACTATCACCTCCAGCATGTGAAGCGCCCTCAATTCCCGTACCAGATACGGAAGGCAGTTATCCCTTTCCTCGGGCAGCGGCCGGTTAGCCGGCGGGGCGCATCGGACCGGCGCCGCAATGTAGCAATCGGCCAGAGCCAGGCCATCATCGGCATGGATTGAGTGCGGCTGATTGGCAAATCCGCTGCGGTAGAGAGCTCGAAACAGCCACTCCCCGGATCTGTCTCCCGTGAATATTCGGCCCGTACGGTTTCCGCCATGAGCCGCGGGCGCCAAGCCGACGACGAGCAGACGGGCCCCGGGGTCTCCAAAGCCCGGAACCGGGCGGGCCCAGTAGGCCTGCCCGCGATATCTCGCCGGAGGATTCGCCGCTACCGCTTCGCGCCAAGCAACCAACCTGGGGCACTTGGTGCAGGCTACGACTTCGGCATTTATGTCAGCGATCGACTCCGGGGCGCTAGAGCTCACGTTCACACTCTCTTATAGGTGCAATAGAAGAGCGCCCC
>DATACZ010000116.1:0-9848 GCA_036258795.1 Actinomycetota bacterium | reverse complement strand
CGAGGACTCATGCCCAACCCCAAGTCCGGTACCGTGACGACGGATGTCGCCAGGACGGTGAGCGACTTCAAAGGCGGAAAGATCTCCTACCGAACCGACCGGCAGGCCAACGTTCACACTGTGATCGGCAAGGCCTCATTCACAATAGAGGACCTTGCGGCCAACTACCTGACGGTCGTAGAGGAGGTCCTCCGCGCCAAGCCGGCTGCAGCCAAGGGCAAGTACCTGAAGTCTCTTGCGGTATCTCCAACGATGGGGCCTGGGGTTCGGATTGACCCAAACGCCGCAAAGCGGGTAGAGCTCGCCTCCGCCGGAGCAGAGTAGGCGTTAACGTTTCCCGGGCTGCTATGAGCCCGTGGACACTTTCACGTCGCTACACCAGCTGCAACCCGGTGCTATCCTGAACTCAGCCGCAGACAGCAGGTGGCGCTAAAGGCAGGCGAGCTTATGCAGGGTAGCCTCGTTTAGCGCCTTAAGCTCTTCGGAGGCCTGCCCAGGCGAATCGGAACTGCTTCATGGTTCTTTCGACCTGTCGTCGCCGCGGCAGGTCTTTTTTTTGCAAAAAGTGATTGAAACGAGGTCGCCGTGAGAAGACCGCAGAAGGTTGAAGCGGTCCAGGAGCTCAAGCAGAACCTGGAGTCCAGCGATGCCGCCATTCTCGCTGAGTTCACCGGTCTCAAGGTCGGCGAGATGCTTCAGCTCCGCCGCAAGCTGGCTGAGAACGGAACGAGGTTCTCAGTTGTCAAGAACACCTTGAGCCGGATCGCAGCCCGGGAAGCCGAGGTTGAAGAGCTGATTCCCCTCCTTACAGGCTCTACCGCAATCGCCTTTATAAAAGGAGACGCGGCGATCGCCGCGCGGGGTATCGACGACATCGCCAAGAAGTACCCCGCTCTAGTGATCAAGGGTGGCATCCTGAACGGACGGGTGCTGAGCGCTGACCAGGCACGGGCGCTCGCCAAGATCGAGTCCCGAGAGGTACTGCTCGGCCAGCTCGCGGGCCTCATGGGCGCCCCACTACAGAGGCTGGCGTACTTGCTACAGGCGCCACTGGGCGCGGTGGGAAACGCTTTGTCCGCGTATCGCATGAAGCTTGAGGAGTCTGGGCCGGCAACAGGGGCTCCGGCACTCGGAGCCGTTTCGCCGGACGGAGGATCGGCTTTGGACACTGCCGGAACGGCAAGCTAGGAGGAGTAGGAGATGGCGAAGGTTTCAGCAACTGAGCTCTTGGACGCAATCGGTGACATGACCGTGCTCGAGCTCTCAGAGTTCGTCAAGGCATTTGAGGAGAAGTTTGGCGTTACCGCCGCCGCGCCGGTGGCCGCACCGGCAGCTGCTGGTGCACCTGCCGCAGCCGCTCCGGCTGAGGCCGAGGAGCAGGACGAGTTCGACGTGGTTCTCTCCGGAATAGGTGAGAAGAAAATCCAGGTCATCAAGGAAGTGCGTGCTCTTACCAGCCTGGGTCTCAAGGAAGCCAAGGATCTGGTGGAGGCAGCGCCCAAACCCGTACTCGAGAAGGTCAACAAGGAAACGGCCGAAAAGGCGAAGGCGCAACTGGAGTCGGCAGGCGCCACTGTTGAGCTGAAGTAGGGGGTAGAGGAAGCGTCTCAGCCGTCCCGGACTAAAGAAGGTTCCGGGACTTCGCTTTCCTACAAAGGTGCCGATGAATTGCCTTCGGGCATGAGTTCCCTACTGCTACTTACAGAAGACGACGTGCAGGCCTTGCTCCGGCCGGCGGAAGCGGTGGACGCGGTGGAGCGGGCCTTTTACGACTTTGCTCACGGCACCGCAGTCATGCCCCCCAAGCTCTACCTTGAGTTCGACCAGCACGCAGGCGACTTGCGGGTCATGCCCGCCTCCCTCGGCAGTGGCTACGCAGGCGTAAAGATTGTCAACTCCCACGAGCGAAATCCCGCTCGAGGACTGCCGGCGGTGGTCGGCACATACCTTCTGTACTCGCAGGAAACCGGGATGCCCCTGTCCATCATGGGAGCGACCTTCCTTACCGCCATGCGCACCGGGGCGGCATCGGCAGTGGCGTGCAAGTATCTGGCTCGAAGGGATTCGAGGTCTCTCGGACTGGTGGGGGCGGGAGTACAGGCAGGCTTTCAGACAAGGGCCATCAGTCAGGTGCTGAGTCTGGAAACCGTCCGTGCTTGGGCCCCAGATAACGATCGGCCTCGAAGAGATGCCCTGTTAGGCAAGCTCCAACAGGAGTTTCCGGAACTCGAGTTTATGCCCGCCCAATCGTTAGAAGAGGCCGCAGCCGCCGACGTGGTGTGCACGACCACACCCTCGAGAGCACCTTTGGTCCGAGCCGGTGCCGTGCTTCCTGGTACGCACATCAACGCAGTGGGGGCCGACGGCCCCGGCAAGCAGGAGCTGGATCCGGTGATTCTCAAAGACGCTCGAATAGTCGTCGATGAGTGGCATCAGGCACTGGCAGGCGGAGAGGTGAACGTGCCGGTCGGGGAAGGGATCATCGGGGAAGGTGACATCGCGGGAACACTTTCGGACCTGGTCAGCGGCGCCATAGAGGGCAGGATGTCCAGCGACGAGATCACGATCTTCGACTCGACGGGTCTGGCGATTCAGGACATTGCAGTGGCGACCCTTGTCTACGAGCGGGCCCTTAGCGAGGGGCGAGGCACCAAGATCCATGTGTAAGATCGCCGATGGTTTGCCGGGAGCTCTCCTCCGCCGAGTGCGGGAAAGCTTGACAGGGGTGGGGATCTGAGCCTAATCTTCCTTCTCTAATCGAATAAGCGCCCGGCGGTGTATTTCAGCGTTTTTCTTGACGCGGTGCGCTTTCCTTGCTATCCTCGAAGTCCGAATGCTCATTTTCTTGGCGATTCTTCGCGCCCTGAGCCCCCCAGCATCCCTTGAAGGAGGAACTACCGATTGGCGAATAAATCCGCCTCCCGTCAGCGCGTCTCATTTGCCCGATTCCCAGAGATTCTCGACCTTCCCGATCTCATTGCGGTTCAGAGAGATTCCTTTAACTGGTTCCTGACCGAAGGTCTAAAGGAGACGTTTCACGACGTCTCCCCAATTGAAGATTTCACAGGCAATCTTCAGCTCGAGTTCGGGGAGTATCGCTTCGAGGAAGTAAAGCACTCCGTAGAGGAGTGCAAAGAGAAGGACATGACCTACTCGGCGTCCCTATTCGTGACTTCCCGGTTCATGAACAATGAGACCGGCGAGATCAAGGAGCAGACGGTTTTCATGGGGGATTTCCCGATGATGACCGACAAGGGAACCTTCGTCATCAACGGCACGGAGCGAGTAGTCGTGTCACAGCTGGTCCGCTCCCCGGGGGTCTACTTCGACCGTGCTCTGGACAAGACCTCCGATCGGGAGATCTTCAGCGTCAAGGTGATTCCGGCTCGGGGAGCATGGCTCGAGTTCGAGACCGACAAGAAGGATCTCGTGGCGGTCAGGATCGACCGCAAGCGCAAGCAGCACGTATCCGTGTTGCTCAAGGCCATGGGTTTGACGTCCGAGGAGATACTCCAGCTCTTCGACACCGAGTCGATTAGGGGCACCCTGGAGAAGGATCACATCCAAACCCAGGACGAAGCCCTGATGGACATCTACCGGAAGCTACGTCCAGGCGAGCCCCCCACACCGGATTCGGCCCGTACCCTGCTGGACAACCTCTTCTTCAACTGGAAGCGGTACGACCTGGCCAAGGTCGGCCGTTACAAGGTGGACAAGAAGCTCGGTCAGGCGGATCCAGCCTTCGATCAGGTGCTCCGGCGAATCCACGGTGAGCTGGCCGAGCGCACCAAGCCGGGTAAGGAGGCGTTCGAGCAGGAGGCCTGGAAGGTCTTTGCATCGATCTCTGATGCAGAGCGGGGCCCCCGAAGCCCGCTCTACAAGTCCGTGCTCACCTACGAGGACATCCTGAAAACCGTGGATCACCTCGTGCGCCTTCACCGTGGTGACGAGGGGTACGAGATTGACGACATCGATCACTTCGGCAACCGGCGTATCCGTTCGGTAGGCGAGCTGATCCAAAACCAGGTTCGGATCGGTCTGTCGCGCATGGAAAGGGTGGTGCGCGAGCGCATGACCACTCAGGACGTGGAAGCCATAACCCCGCAGACACTCATCAACATCCGTCCGGTCGTCGCAAGCATCAAGGAGTTCTTCGGGACTTCGCAGCTGTCCCAGTTCATGGATCAGCACAATCCTTTGGCTGGGCTAACTCATAAGAGGCGGTTGTCAGCTCTGGGTCCCGGCGGCCTATCGCGGGAAAGAGCCGGCTTTGAGGTTCGAGACGTCCACCCCAGCCACTACGGTCGGATGTGCCCGATTGAGACGCCCGAGGGTCCGAACATCGGACTCATCGGCAGCCTGGCTAGCTACGCTCGGATCAACGAGTTCGGATTCATCGAGACTCCTTATCGTCGGGTGGAGAACGGCCGGGTGACCGATCAGGTGGATTACCTCACCGCCGACGAGGAGGACCGCCACGTCATTGCTCAGGCCAACGCCGCGCTCGACCCCGAGGGCCGCTTTGCGGAGGATCGCGTGCTGGTGCGGCGCAAGGGCGGAGACGTCGACTTCGTCCAGCCGGACGAGGTGGATTACATGGACGTCTCCCCGAAGCAGATCGTCTCGGTGGGAACCGCTCTCATCCCGTTCCTGGAGCACGACGACGCCAACCGGGCGCTCATGGGAGCCAACATGCAAAGGCAGGCGGTGCCTTTGCTGCGCCCCGAGGCGCCGCTCATAGGAACCGGCCTCGAGACAAGAGCAGCCATGGACGCCGGTGAGGTGATTCTGGCGGAGAAGGGCGGGACCGTTGAGGAAGTCAGCGCCGACTACTTGATTGTGAGGGAGGAAGACGGCGGCCGCAGGCAGTACCGGCTGGCCAAGTTTCACCGATCCAACCAGGCGACCTGCATAAACCAAAAGCCGATCGTCCAGGAGGGTGATGTCGTGAGCCAGGGCCAGATACTGGCTGACGGTCCCTCCACAGACCTGGGTGAGCTGGCCCTGGGCAAGAACCTGTTGGTCGCCTTCATGCCCTGGAACGGCCACAACTTCGAGGACGCCATCATCCTCTCGGAGCGGCTGGTGAAAGACGATGTGCTCACCTCGATCCACATCGACGAGCATGAAGTAGATGCCCGTGACACCAAGCTGGGCGCGGAGGAGATTACCCGTGACATCCCCAACGTCGGCGAGGAGATCCTGAAGGACCTCGATGACCGCGGGATCATCAGAATCGGGGCCGAGGTCGGTCCCGGCGACGTCCTGGTGGGCAAGGTCACTCCCAAGGGGGAGACCGAGCTTACTCCGGAAGAGCGGCTGCTCCGGGCGATCTTCGGTGAGAAGGCTCGCGAGGTCCGGGACACCTCCCTGAAGGTGCCCCACGGCGAGACCGGTACCGTGATCGACGTCCGCGTGTTCAGCCGAGAAGAAGGCGACGAGCTTCCTCCGGGGGTGAACCAGCTAGTCAAGGTCCAGGTCGCTCAGAAGCGCAAGATCCAGGAGGGCGACAAGCTGGCCGGCCGTCACGGGAACAAAGGGGTCATCTCGAAGGTTCTGCCTCTTGAGGACATGCCATTCCTGGAGGACGGGACCCCCGTCGACATCATTCTCAGCCCGCTCGGCGTGCCTTCACGTATGAACCTCGGCCAGGTTCTCGAGACCCACCTGGGGTGGGCGGCGTACAACGGGTGGAAGAGCAAGCTGACGGAGGGATACCAGGAAAACGGAGACCGCAGGATGTGGGTTTCGACCCCCGTGTTCGACGGCGCCCGAGAGGGCGACATTCTCGAGGCTCTTTCCGGAACGTCGCCCAATACCGTCGACGGCAAGAATCTGGTCGGACCCGACGGGAAGGCTTGGCTCTACGACGGGCGGTCGGGGGAGAAGTTCGATGCCCGCGTGGCGGTTGGTTACACCTACATCATGAAGCTGTCCCACCTGGTGGACGACAAGATCCACGCTCGTTCAACGGGTCCGTACTCGATGATCACCCAGCAGCCCCTCGGCGGGAAAGCCCAATTCGGCGGCCAGCGTTTCGGGGAGATGGAGGTCTGGGCCCTGGAGGCATACGGCGCTGCCTACGCCCTTCAGGAGCTTCTTACCATCAAGTCCGACGACGTACTGGGGCGGGTCAAGGTCTACGAGGCCATCGTAAAGGGGGAGAACATTCCGGAGCCGGGCATTCCGGAGTCCTTCAAGGTATTGATCAAGGAGATGCAATCTCTGTGCCTGAACGTCGAGGTCCTCTCTGCCGAGGGCAAAGAGATCGAGATGAAGGAAATAGATGAGGACGTCTACCGGACGGCCGAGGAGCTGGGGATTGATCTTTCCCGGCGAGAACCCGCCAGCGTGGACTTAGAAGCCTAGCGGCGGAACGGATCCAATCGAACGATTTTGCCACTTTCACAACCAGCGGCAGGAGGTGCCCTGATTGCTTGACGTTACATATTTCGACGAGTTGCGGATTGGTCTGGCGACGGCCGACCAAATACGTATGTGGTCGAACGGTGAGGTAAAGAAACCCGAAACCATCAACTACCGCACCCTCAAGCCCGAAAAGGACGGACTGTTCTGCGAGCGAATCTTCGGGCCCACCAAGGACTGGGAGTGCTACTGCGGAAAGTACAAGCGCGTCCGCTTCAAGGGCATCATCTGCGAGCGCTGCGGCGTAGAGGTCACCAGGCAAAAGGTGCGCCGGGAGCGGATGGGTCACATCGAGCTGGCCGCCCCCGTGACGCACATCTGGTACTTCAAGGGAGTTCCCTCCCGGCTTGGGTACCTTCTTGACCTTGCCCCCAAGGACCTGGAGAAGATCATCTACTTCGCCTCGTACCTCATCACCGGAGTGGATGAGGCGAAGCGCTCACGGGACCTCGCCGCTCTCGAGACCGGCATTCGGCGTGACCTGGATGCTATTGCCGAGGAAGCCGACAAGAGACGCAAGGAGATCGACGAAGAGCTCGAGAAGACTCTGGCCGAGCTCGAGAAAAGGAGCGCCAAGGCCAGCGACATAAACAAGGCCAAGAAGGACCACGCGAACCGAACCAAGGAGATCAACTCCCGGGCAGAGCGGGACACCGAGCTACTCGAGACCACCTGGGACACCTTCCGTAACCTGGTGCCGCGCCAGCTGGTGGACAACGAGATCATCTGGAGGGAGCTGAGGGACCGCTTTGGGGACTACTTCCGTGGCGGCATGGGAGCCGAGGCAATCAAAGAGCTCATCCACTCCCTCAACCTCCGGGAGGAGCAGGAATCTCTCCAGCACGTAGTTGCCAGCGGCAAGGGGCAGAAGAAGGCCCGTGCGGTCAAGCGCTTGAAGGTCATCGCCCCCTTTACTCAAGAGGGTCCTAAGAACTCACCCATGGGCATGGTGCTCGACTGTGTCCCGGTGATCCCTCCAGAGCTTAGGCCGATGGTGCAGCTTGACGGCGGCCGATTTGCCACCAGTGACCTTAACGACCTCTACAGGCGGGTGATCAACCGGAACAACCGCCTCAAGAGGTTGCTCGACCTCGGTGCCCCCGAGATCATCGTCAACAACGAGAAGCGAATGCTGCAGGAGGCGGTCGACGCCTTGTTCGACAACGGCCGTCGCGGACGGCCGGTCACAGGACCGGGGAACCGTCCCCTCAAGTCCCTTTCAGACATGCTGAAGGGCAAGCAAGGCCGCTTCCGACAGAATCTTTTGGGCAAGCGGGTTGATTACTCGGGTCGCTCCGTCATCGTCATAGGCCCCGAGCTCAAGCTGCATCAGTGTGGTCTGCCCAAGCAAATGGCCCTGGAGCTGTTCAAGCCCTTCGTGATGAAGCGGCTGGTGGACCTCCAGCAGGCTCAAAACATCAAGAGCGCCAAACGGATGGTGGAGAGGGCCAGACCGGTGGTGTGGGATGTCCTTGAAGAGGTCATCCACGATCACCCGGTCATGCTCAACCGGGCCCCAACCCTGCACCGTCTGGGAATCCAGGCCTTCGAGCCGATCCTGGTGGAGGGGAAGGCCATCCGGATCCATCCACTGGTCTGCACGGCTTTCAACGCAGACTTCGATGGGGACCAGATGGCGGTGCATGTGCCTCTTTCGGCCGAGGCGCAAGCCGAGGCGCGTCTTTTGATGCTTTCGACCCACAACATCCTGTCCCCAGCGCATGGGACTCCGATCGTCACGCCCACCAGGGACATGATTCTCGGGACCTACTATCTGACGCTGGAGCGCCAGGGGCAGAAGGGAGAGGGAAGAGCATTCTCCTCGATTGAGGAAGCCAGGATGGCCCTCGACTTTGGGAAGGTTTCGCTCCACGCCCCGGTCAAGGTCCGCATGCGGAACCGCAGCGGAGCAGGCGAGGACGGCAATGGGGGACTCGTCACCACGACCGTCGGCCGCCTGATCTTCAATGAGGTGTTCCCCTCCGACTATCCCTTCCAGAACCGTGTGGTGGGACAGCGGGAGCTGGCCACGATCATCGAGGAGTGTGCAGAGCGGTACGGCAAGGTGGAGATATCGAGAATCCTGGATGGCATCAAGGC
Source organism: Actinomycetota bacterium (assembly GCA_036258795.1). GTDB lineage: Bacteria > Actinomycetota > CADDZG01 > JAHWKV01 > JAHWKV01 > DATACZ01. The sequence goes on along the minus strand of DATACZ010000116.1, from coordinate 1,322 downwards.
TCTCGGCTTCCACTACTCAACCACGGCGGGCATCACCTTCGGGCTGACCGACATCGTGGAGGTGCCCAACAAGCCCAAGATCCTGGGCGACTACGAGCAGATGGCCGACAAGGTAGAGCAGCAGTACCGGCGAGGCATCATCACGGACGACGAGAGGCGACAGGAGCTGATCGAGATCTGGACGAAGGCCACCGATGAGGTCAGCGCCGACATGGATGAGGCCTTTCAGACCGAGGAGCTCAACCCCATCTACATCATGTGGAAGTCGGGTGCTCGGGGCAACAAGGGAAACATCAGCCAGCTGGCTGGTATGAGAGGGCTGATGGCCAATCCTCGCGGGGAGATCATTCCCCGTCCGATCAAGGCAAACTTCCGGGAAGGCCTGTCGGTGTTGGAGTACTTCATCTCCACTCACGGGGCTCGCAAGGGCCTCGCCGACACCGCTCTTCGAACCGCCGACTCCGGCTACCTCACCCGCCGGCTGGTCGACGTGTCTCAGGAGCTGATTGTCAGAGAAGAGGACTGCGGCACCGAGAAGGGCATCGAGGTCCAGGTCACTCACGAGACCGAAAAAGGCAGGGTCGAGGCGCCGTCGATTGAGACCAAGCTCTTCGGCCGCGTGGCCCTTCAGGATCACGTGGAGGGTGGCCAGATCCTTCTCAAGGCCGGCGAGATGATCGACCGCGCCAAGGAGCGGCAGCTGGTGGAAGCCGGGGTTGATTCGGTCCGGATTCGTTCGGTTCTAACCTGCGAGTCCAAATACGGTGTCTGCAGGCTCTGTTACGGACGCAACATGGCGACCGGAGCGCTGGTGGACATCGGGGAGTCGGTGGGTATCGTGGCCGCGCAGTCCATCGGGGAGCCAGGGACTCAGCTCACCATGCGTACCTTCCACACCGGTGGCGTCGCAGGAGAGGACATCACTCACGGGCTGCCCCGAGTGGTGGAGCTGTTCGAGGCGCGTACCCCGAAGGGAAGAGCGACCGTGGCTAAGATCGCCGGACGGGTTGAGATCCACGACGAAGAGGTCAAGCGCGTGGTCAAGGTCATCGGCGACGACGGACGGGAGGAGCAGTATCCGGTCTCCCGCCGGCACCGCCTTCAGGTCGATGAGGGAGACCTCGTGGAGCCGGGAGACCAAATCACTGAGGGCTCCATCGATCCCGACGACATCCTGGAGGTGGCGGGCATCCGGGCTGTTCAGCTGTACTTGGTGGGAGAGGTACAGCAGGTGTACAAGAGCCAGGGTGTACCGATCCACGACAAGCACATCGAGCTGATCGTCAGGCAGATGCTGCGCAAGGTGAGCGTCATCGAGCCGG
>DATACZ010000115.1:0-12504 GCA_036258795.1 Actinomycetota bacterium | reverse complement strand
AGTGACCTGGACGGCCGGGGGCGGCTGTGGAGATGGTGTCGAAGGAGGCGGAGGTGGTGGGGCAGCCTTGGCACCGGACGTGGTCTTGCGCGTCGGCTTTGGCTTGGAGGCCGGTTCCGGGGGTGGCTCCATGGTCGTAGACGAGGCCTCCGGCAGGAAATCGGTCGGCGGGGATTGAATTTGGGCCGCGGTGTAAGGGAAGGCCAGCTGGTTGCGGCCTCTCAGGGTCGGTTCATCATCTGCACCGCCCTCGGGAAGCAAAAGGAAGAACATCAAAAAGGGCGTGATCGCGATCATGAAGAGCCCCGCCATCAATAGATACTTTTTGATTTTTGCGGGGTGGATTCGAATGATCACGTCGCTAAAGCCAATCTTGAATTGGACTTGGGTCCCGGTGGTTCGTTGGACGCCAAATTATATCCAGCAGATTCGCGAGCCATGAGGATCAATGCCCGCCGTACTGGAATGGGTTCAACGCGAAATCCCGAGGTTTTGAGCAGCCGAACCTATAGTCGTTCTTCCCATGCTTTACAAAGACGAGGCGGTAGTGGTGAGAACCATGCGGCTGGGAGAGGCCGACCGCATAGTGACCTTCATCGGCCGAAACAACGGGAAGATTCGCGGGGTGGCCAAGGGCATTCGCCGGACCAAGAGCCGGTTTGGTGGCAGGCTCGAGCCCTTTACTCATGTGTCCTTGGTGATGTGGAGAGGCAAGTCGGATCTCGACACGGTGACTCAGGCGGAGGTCCTGGAGCCCTTTCGTCCCATCCGAGAAGATCTCGACCGCTTTGCGCTGGGAGAGGTGATGCTGGAAGCATGCGACCGGGTGGTCCAGGAAAGGGAGTCCTCGGGAAGGGTGCTGAACCTACTGATCGATTCGCTCCACGATCTAGTTTCGCAAAGCTCTCCCTTGGTGCTGGCAAGTTTTTTGCTCAGGCTCTCAGGAGTGGCCGGGTTTGCCCCTTCGATGGATCGATGCGCCGACTGCGGTGCGCCGGCATCATGGTTCTCTCCGGGTCAGGGCGGGGCAGTGTGCCCCAGTTGCAGAACTCTCGATGCCGAAGAGGTGGGGTCTTCCGTGTTGGAGCTGATGAGCGATCTGGTGGGGAGCGGCTTTGGGTGGCGGGAGGGAGGCCCCACCGGATCCGGGCAGGTCTTTCCCCGTCCCGTTCCATCGGTCACCGACGTAGCGGTCGCGGTCCGCCTGGCTCGCTTTTACACCGAATATCACCTGGAGCGCAGGCTAAAGTCGGCAGCCACCGCCGAGGCCATGGCCAGGCACTAGCTAGGTTAGCTGGGCGCCCGGGGGCTCCTTCTGGCCTTCAAGGCGCTCTTGAGTCGCCTTCAGAGAAGCCATTTGCTCCTCATCAGCGTCGGAAGGGGGAAGGATGTCGACCGACAGTATCCTGCGCCGCCGAACGTTGGCCACTCTGATCTTCCAGCCGTCAACATCCAGCTCATCCCCCCGCTTGGCCATCCTGCCCAGGCGCTCGAGGATGAAGCCCGCGAGGGTCTCGTAGTCGCCGAAGGGTAGTCTCAGTCCCGTAGCCTCCAGCAGCTCGTCCCGCCGGATGCCTCCCGGAACCCTTACCCCGCCATCGATAGTTTTGACGTCCTTTTCCCGGACGTCGTATTCGTCCTTGATGTCTCCGATGACCTCTTCGATTATGTCCTCGAGAGTCAGAATTCCGGCCGTGGAGCCAAACTCATCGATGACGATGGCAAAGTGGTTCCGCTCCCTCCGCATCTGAATGAGCACCTTCTCCAGGGTCAAGGATTCCGGCACCACCAGAGCCTGCCGCATGGCATCCTTCACCCGGGCCTCCTGGTTGATGCGCGCCTCTCGGAGCATGTCTTTGAGATGCACCACGCCCTGAAACTCGTCGGACCTTTCGGTCCAAACCGGAAACCTCGAGTACCCCGTCTCCTCGGCCACGTCCAGCAGCTCTTCAATCCCTGCCTCGGCGCTGATGGCCCGGGCCGCTACCCGGGGAATCATGGCCTCGACGGCTCTTTTCTCGGGGAACTCCAGGGTTCTGGTCAGGATGCGGCTCTGGCCGGTAAGGATGGCGCCTCCACGGCGGGACTCCTCCACGATGATCGCAATCTCGTCGGGGGTGTGTATCTCCGCCAGCTCAGGTTGGGGCTGGACCCCGAACATCCTAAGGACCAGGTTGGCAGACTCGTTGAAGAGCCAGATCAGCGGCCTGAACATGAAGGTGAAGACCCTTATCGGGGTGCTCACCCATAGCGCGGTGCCTTCCGGAACCGCCAGGGCCAGGTTCTTGGGAACCAGCTCGCCCAGCGCCACATGCAGGAATGTGATGAGGGAGAACGCGATGGCCACGGCCACGCTGTGACGGGCTATCACATCCAATGGAGAGGGAAGAGCACCGAAGGCATCCTCTAAGAGGTGAGCCAGAACCGGTTCACCGATGGCTCCCAATCCCAGACTGGAGAACGTGATGCCGAGCTGGCAAGCGGACAGTATGAGGTTCAGCTGTCCGAGGGCTCGCTGAGTGCTTTTTGCCCGACGGTTCCCCTGAGCCTGGAGCTCCTCCACCCGGGTCCGCCTGACGGCCACCAGACCAAATTCCGCCGCGACGAAGAAGGCGTTGGCCGCCACCAGCACCACGATCGACAACAGCTTCAACGCCGTCATCGAAGCCGGGCCGTGCTAAGAGCCCCCATTGGGAATCAGATTACTCGTTCCCGGCGATGCACTAGCATTGCTTCTTTATGGCCGGTCCAACGCTCGAAACAATCGTCGACCTCTGCAAGAGGCGCGGCATCGTTTTTCAATCCGCGGAGATCTACGGAGGGATGCGCTCGGGGTGGGACTACGGACCCCTGGGGGTTGAGCTCAAGGAGAACATAAAGCAAGCCTGGTGGCGCAGCATGGTCCAGTTGAGGGACGACATCGTGGGGCTCGACTCCTCGGTGATCCTGCACCCGACCACCTGGGAGGCGTCCGGCCACGTGGAGGTCTTCACTGACCCGCTGGTGGAGTGCCTGGATTGCAACACCCGCCATCGCGCCGACCAGATCGGGGACCGCTGCCCCAACTGCGGGGGCAGCAAGTTCACCGACCCGAGGAACTTCAACCTCATGTTCAAGACTCACATCGGTCCGGTGGAAGATACCTCCTCGGTCGTGTGGCTGAGGCCGGAGACTGCCCAGGGCATCTTCGTGGACTTCAATCAGGTGCTCATGTCATCCCGCAAGAAGCTGCCTTTTGGGATTGCACAGATGGGAAAGTCGTTCCGAAACGAGATCACGCCAGGGAACTTCATCTTTAGGACTCGCGAATTCGAGCAGATGGAGATGGAGTACTTCGTCAAGCCCGGCACCGACGAGGAGCACCACCAGTACTGGATCGACGAGCGCTATCGGTGGTACCTCGATCTGGGAATGCGCAAGGAGAATATCCAGCTAAGGGAGCACGATCGTGAGGAGCTCTCCCACTACTCCAAGCGCACGGTGGACATCGAATACCGTTATCCCTGGGGCTGGGGAGAGCTCGAGGGAATTGCCAACCGGGGTGACTTCGACCTAACCCAGCACAGCAAGTTCTCGGGCGAGGATCTGTCCTACTACGACGCTGATACCGGCGAACGATACATCCCCTACGTCATCGAACCGGCGGCCGGAGCTACGAGGGCATTGCTCGCCTTTATCGTTGATGCCTACTCCACCGAGGAGGCCCCGACCGCGTCGGGCAAAACCGAGGCTCGTACGGTTCTCAGGCTTCACCCCAAGCTTGCGCCACTCAAGGTTGCGGTCCTGCCTCTCTCCCGGCACGACAGGCTGGTGCCCGTCGCCAAGGACCTGGCCGCCCGGCTCCGCCAGCTCTGGAGGATCGACTACGATGATGCCGGTTCTATAGGAAAAAGGTACCGGCGGCAGGACGAGGTCGGTACCCCATACGCCGTGACTGTCGACTTTGATTCGCTGGAGGACAACGCAGTGACGGTGCGGGACCGTGACTCCATGAAGCAGGAGCGGGTTGGAATGGACCGCCTCACCGACTATCTGACACCCAGGTTGAGCTGGTGATCGTACGGTTAACCGGCCGGGTCACCGATAAAGACGCGCCCTTCGAGGGAGCGTACCTGCGGGTCAACGGGCCAACCGGTGACTTCGTCAGTGAGGCTCGCACGGGTGAGACCGGGCAGTTCGGCTTCAACCTCCCCGAGGGGGAGTGGACGCTAATAGCGCTTGCTCCCGGGTCCAGGCGGCTCAGCAGGAAGATAAACCTGACGCCCGACACCGGCGACATCGTCATAGACCTCAGCCAGGCCTCGTGACGCCGTCCATCCGAACCTCAAAGCCTTCCAAGGCCGGCGGAGGTACCCGCTACGTCTACGACTTCTCCGAGGGCGACCGCAACCTTAAGGATCTGCTGGGTGGTAAGGGAGCCAACCTCGCCGAGATGACCAATCTTGGGCTGCCCGTGCCACCGGGCTTCACCATCACCACCGAGGCATGCCGGGAGTACATGGCGACCTCGAACTTCCCGGAAGGGCTGGAAGACGAGGTTGCAGAGCACCTGGCGACCCTGGAGAAGAAGATGGGCAAGCGACTGGGCGATGCCGAGAATCCTCTTTTGGTCTCGGTGCGCTCGGGCGCCAAGTTCTCCATGCCCGGCATGATGGATACCGTCCTCAACCTGGGGATGAACGATCGGAGCCTGGAGGGCCTGGCCAACCAGTCCGGAAATCGACGCTTTGCCTACGACGCCTACAGGCGCTTCATTCAGATGTTCGGAAAGATCGTGATGGGCGTGCCGGGGGAGGAGTTCGAGAAGGCTCTCGAAGCTGCCAAAGAAAAAGCCCGGGTGACCGAAGACACCGAGCTGAGCGCCGACGATCTAAAGGAGCTGGTGGCGACCTTCAAGCGGATCGTGGAGGACGTGACGGGGAACACCTTTCCTGAGGACCCCATGGAGCAGCTAAGGCTGGCCATCAAGGCGGTATTTGAGTCCTGGAGCGGTGAGAGGGCACGGATCTACCGGCGTCAGAACAAGATCTCGGACTCCCTGGGCACGGCGGTCAACGTGCAAGCCATAGTCTTTGGCAACATGGGGGACGACTCCGGGACCGGAGTGGCCTTCACAAGGGATGCCGGCACAGGTACAAAGTCCTACCTCGCCGAGTACCTTCCCAATGCCCAGGGCGAAGACGTCGTATCCGGAGCTCGGACGCCCCTGCCACTGGAGGCGCTCGAAAGTTCCGACCCGACCTCTTACGGAGAGCTCACCAACATCATGTCCAAACTCGAGAACCACTACCGGGACATGTGCGACATCGAGTTCACGGTGGAGAAGGGCAAGCTGTGGATGCTGCAGACCCGCATCGGTAAGCGCACCGCAGGAGCGGCCGTGAAGATCGCCGTGGATCTCGTTAGGGAGGGCCTCATAAGTGAGAAGGAGGCGGTTCTCCGAGTCGACCCAGCGTCGCTGGACCAGCTTCTCCACCCCCAGTTCGATCCCAAGGCGGGCATCGAGGTCGTGGCGAAGGGCCTGAACGCCTCTCCGGGGGCCGCCGTCGGCAAGGCTGTGTTCGATGCCAAGACCGCGGAGAGTTGGGCCGCTGGCGGGGAGAAGGTCATTCTGGTTCGTCCCATGACCGAGCCGGAGGACGTCGGCGGTATGTACGCCTCAGAAGGAATCCTCACCTCTCGTGGCGGGAAGACGTCCCACGCCGCCGTGGTGGCTCGGGGAGCCGGAAAGCCATGCGTGTGCGGGGCGGAGTCGCTCAAAATCGATCTCGAGAAGCGTCAGTTCACTGTGGGAGACACGCTGGTCAAGGAAGGCGACGTGGTCGCCATCAACGGGACCACAGGAGAGGTAGCACTTGGCTCGGTACCGCTCGTGCAGCCCGAGCTCTCGGAGGGCCTCACTCAGGTACTGAGCTGGGCCGACTCCGTCAGGCGATTGAGGGTCCGGGCCAACGCGGACACGCCGGAGGACGCCTCCAAGGCCAGAGAGTTTGGGGCCGAGGGCATCGGCCTGGCCCGGACCGAGCATATGTTCCTGGGACCAAGGCTTCCCATCGTTCAAAGGATGATCTTGGCCGAGACCGCCCAGGAGGAGCAGGCGGCTCTAGAGGAGCTTCTAGAGGTCCAGCGGGAAGATTTTGCCGGCATCTTCACGGCAATGAGCGGGCTGCCGGTGACCATCAGGCTGCTAGACCCTCCATTGCACGAGTTTCTGCCTTCCTCCAAGGAGCTGGAGTTGCAAATACAGGCTCTCGAGTTTCAGGCCTCCACGGCCGCCTCGGAGGACTCCTCGATCGCCAAGCAAATCGAGGAAAAGAAAAACCTGCTGGATAACGTCACCAGGCTGGAGGAAGCAAACCCCATGCTCGGCATGCGGGGCGTGAGACTCGGGATCGTCAAACCCGGCCTCTATGCCATGCAGGTTAGGGCGATCATCGAGGCGGCATGCGATGTCCAGGCGGCCGGGTTGGAGCCGGTCATCGAGATCATGATCCCGCTGGTGGCGGTCAAGGAGGAGCTGGAGATGATGACCACCGAGGCGCAGGGCATCATCAAAGAGGTCCTGCAGTCTCGCGGAGTCGAAATCGACTGCTTGCTCGGCACAATGATCGAGTTGCCTCGGGCGGCTCTGGTCGCCGGAGAGCTGGCGGAGGTGGCGCAGTTCTTCTCCTTCGGCACGAACGACCTCACCCAGACGGCATTTGGATTCTCGAGGGACGACATCGAGGGCAAGTTCCTTCCCAAGTACCTCGATGAGGGAGTGCTCAAGGTGAACCCTTTCGAGTCCATCGACCGCCCAGGCGTGGGCCGGCTGATAGACGTTGCCGTGAAGGAGGGTAAGTCCTCTCGCAGCGATCTCAAGGTGGGGATCTGCGGCGAGCACGGCGGGGACCCGGCCTCAGTGGAGTTCTGTCACGAGGTTGGCCTGGACTACGTGTCCTGCTCGCCCTTCAGGGTGCCGGTGGCGAGGCTCGCCGCGGCCCAGGCGGTACTAAAAGCCGAAGATCTGGCAGGCTCAGACTCCCGCTAACCCCATCACGGGGGAAGCACTAAGTAGCGGTGCTCGGCGACCTGGCCATTCGGGCTCCAAGGCGTTTTGAGTCGCCCTCAGACCAGGGTCGTCTCGCACCTTAGCTCAGGTGGTGCTTCCAGTCGGGAGTGGCACATAGCACGCACATGCTCCGGGGCATTAGCGAAACCGGCCTGTGCCTAAACTCGTACGTAGAAACCATGGCTCCCGACAAGGGCGGAAGGGTACTTGCCGGAGAGCCATGGTGCCTAGTACGATGCCTGTCGGAGGTAGTTGGACAGACACCGGCTTAGAATCAAATATTACCATTCCAATTTGTACGCTGGCGAGTTAGCCGGCGTACTTTGTTTTCCGCCCTAGGGCGAACGGTCCTGGTGTCGCAGGACCGCAGCTAAGCGTCATATCCGCCGTTTAAGATCGAAGGATGGACGCTATTCGCCTGGAGATCGAGGCCAACGAGACCAGAACGTTGTCGCCCCACGCCACTCGGTCCACGGAGTCGCGAGGCAGATTGATCCCCGAGGAGCCGCATCCGCTTCGAACGTGCTTCCAGCGCGACCGGGACAGGATTTTGCACAGCAAGGCCTTCCGGCGACTGGCCCACAAGACTCAGGTGTTCCTCGCACCCGACGGAGACCACTACCGGGTGCGCCTGACCCATACGCTAGAGGTTTCCCAGGTAGCGAGGACGATCGCCAGAGCTCTCAAGCTGAACGAAGATCTGGTTGAGGCCATCTGCCTGGGCCATGACCTGGGGCACACCCCCTTCGGGCACCTCGGGGAAGAGGCCCTGTCCAGCTTTCTGGGACGTCCCTTCCGTCACAACCATCAGTCGCTTCGAATAGTTGATCTTCTGGAGACGAGGGGAGGGGAGGGAGACGATCTCGAACGCAGAGGCCTCAACCTTACCTGGGAGGTTAAGGACGGCATCTTGAACCACACCTGGTCCATGCCGCTCCCGGCCACTCTCGAGGCGCAGGTGGCCCGATACGCCGACCGGATTGCCTACATAAGCCACGACATCGATGACGGCATTCGGGCCGGAGTGCTCGCCCTCGGCCATCTGCCTGCAAAGGCGAACAGAGTTCTCGGAACTACTACGTCATCCCGGATAGACGCAATGGTGGGGTCTCTGGTAGAGGCCAGCCTGGGCAAGGACCAGATCCGGATGACGCCGGAGGTCTTCGATGCCATGGCCGAGACCAGGCAGTTCATGTTCGACCGGGTCTACAACCGGCCGGAGGTGCGGCCAGAGCACGAGAGGGTGAAGCGACTCGTGACCGAGCTACTCGAGTACTACCGGGATCACTCATCCGAGCTGCCGGATGGCGGCTCCCAGGCGCACCGCCCAGATCGCCGGAGCATGATAGAGGACGTCGAGAACCGCCTAGTCGACTACGTCGCGGGTATGACCGATAGGTTTGCGCTCCGGGAGCATGGGAGGCTATTCGCCTCGACTCCGGTAGGCTGAGAGATCCGCGGCCCGCGGATGTTAAATTCGACCACTTCCCCATTTCTCTAAAGGAGTGGTGACGCGCCCTATGAGCATCCGATGAAGGGCCGAATCGTCGCGGAGGACGTTCAGGAGCTGCGTGACCGCGCCGACATGGTGGACATCGTCTCCGGTTACATGAAGTTGAAAAAGGCCGGGCGTGTCTTCAAGGGGCTGTGCTGCTTCCATCAGGAGAAGACCCCTTCATTTACCGTCGACCCCTCCAAGGGCCTTTACTACTGCCACGGTTGTGGCAACGGCGGCGACATCTTTCGGTTCATCCAGCAAGTGGATGGGCTGACGTTTGCCGAGGCGGCGGAGCGGCTTGCGGACCGGGTTGGTCTCAACCTTCGGTACGAAGGGCCTGCAGATAAGTCGGGCGGCCAGCGTTCCCGGCTACTGGAGGTTTGCCGGGTGGCCGCGGAGTACTTCGCTGAGCACCTGGACCGCGGGGGAGAGGCCGCTTCCGCTCGCCGGTACCTGGAAAAGCGTGGTTTCAACCAACGTGACGCCGGAGCATGGGGGCTGGGCTATGCCCCGTCGGGCAGGGATACCCTTTACCGCTATCTCCTTCAAAGGAAGTTCACCTCGAAGGAAATCGTGGATGCCGGCCTGGCGAGGGTGGTGGGGGAGGGTGAGCATCGCGACCTGTTCAGGAATCGACTGATCTTCCCCGTTTCGAACCTGACCGGGCAGGTCGTTGCCTTCGGAGCCAGAGCCCTGGGCGACGACCAGCCGAAGTACATCAACTCGCCTGAGACGCCGATCTACAGCAAAGGCAAGATCCTTTTTGGGCTGGACCGGGCCAAGGCCGAGATGGTGAGGTCGGCTGAGGCAGTGGTTACCGAGGGATACACCGACGTGATAGCCCTCCGCAAGGTGGGAATCACCAACGCGGTTGCCACCTGCGGTACCGCTCTCGGTGAGGAGCACTTCAGCTTGATAAAGCGGTTCTGCGACCGGGCGGTGCTGGCATTCGATGCCGACGCGGCCGGTTCGGTTGCTTCGGAGAGGGGCTTCGGGATACACGGCAGGGTCGGGTTGGAAGTGCTGGTCGCTCCACTGCCGGCCGGCAAGGATCCCGCGGACGTGGCTTTGTCGGAGGGTAAGGACGGAGTTCAGCCGATACTAAAGGGTGCGATCCCGCTCATGAGGTTCGTCCTGGAAAGGGAGATCTCTCGGCACAACCTCGAGACGCCGGAGGGCAAGGCTCGGGCGGTTCGCTCGGCGGCACACCTCCTTTCCTGGGAGCCGAACCGGGTGGCTAGGAGCGAGCACGGCTTCTGGGTGGCTTCTCGGATCGGCGTGGCGCCGGAGCAGGTTCAGCTCGAGATTGCAGAGTCGGGCGACTCAGAGCGCCGGGCTCGCCCGTCTGGCCCGGCTCGCCTTCCGGGCCACGTGAAGGTGGAGAGGGAGGCTCTGGCCATACTTCTGGACTCGAGTGCCCCTTTGAACGGTGCCATGGAGCTTTTGACTCCCGGCCACTTTACTCAGCCCGAACATCGGGTCTTGTATGAAGCCCTGTCCCAGCTTGCAAAGAACTCTGCCCGAGGAAGCGTGATGGATTACCTTCCCGACGACGACTCGAAGCGCTTTGCGGCCGAGCTTTCTTTGGCGCCGGCGATCACAAAAGATCGTCAGGAGGTCTTCTTTCGGCTGGAAGAGTTTCGGATACGAAGGCAGATCGAGGACTTAAGGGCTAAACTCTTTCGGCTCGACCCCCAGGTCGACGCCGACGTTTACGATGCGATTTTTGAAGAGTTAATGCAGTTGGACGTCGAACGACGTCGATTCGACGACAGATAGACGACAAATTAAGGACTCTATGTCGAAGGACGCTGAGATCGACGACGTAAAGGAGCTAGTCGCCCGCGGCAAGGAGAAGGGTTGGCTAACCGCCGACGAGATTGCCGACTCCCTTGGCGGGCTCTCCCTTACAGCCGAGCAGGTCGATGGCGTCTACGCCCTCATCGCCGAGGAGGGTGTGGAGGTGCTCGAGCATGAGCCGGGAGCTCCCGACGAGACGGTGGAGGACTTCCGTCGCGAGACTGAGCTACTCAAGGCTCCCACCAACGACCCGGTCCGGATGTATCTCAAGGAGATCGGCAAGGTATCGCTGCTAACCGCAGACCAGGAGGTGGACCTCGCCATGCGGATCGAGGCCGGGCTGTGGGCGGAGGAGATGCTCTTCGACACCAGGAAGTTCGACCTGTCAAAGATAGAGGTCCTGGCGGAGCGTTCCTGTCTGGATGTGGAGTTGGGGAGACTAACTCCGGATAAAGCCCGGGAGATCTGCCGCCGAATCGAGCGGGACGGCCGCCTGGCCAAACGAAAGCTCGTGGAGGCTAACCTCCGGCTGGTGGTATCGATCGCCAAGCGCTACGTGGGCCGGGGAATGCTGTTCCTGGACCTAATCCAGGAGGGCAACCTCGGCCTGATTCGCGCCGTGGAGAAGTTCGATTACACCAAGGGGTACAAGTTCTCCACCTACGCCACCTGGTGGATCAGGCAGGCCATCACCAGGGCGATCGCCGATCAGGCCCGGACCATCCGCATTCCCGTTCACATGGTCGAGACGATCAACAAGCTCCTCAGGATTCAGCGACAGCTCATGCAGGACCTAAACCGAGAGCCCTTGGCCGAGGAGATCGCTGAGCAGATGGAGCTCTCCGCCGACAAGGTACGGGAAATAATGAAGGTCTCCCAGGAACCCGTCTCGCTGGAGACCCCCATCGGTGAGGAGGAGGACACTCATCTAGGGGACTTCATCGAGGACTCGGATGCGGTGGTCCCTCTCGACGCCGCATCTTTTATTTTGCTCCAGGAGCAGCTCGAAAGCGTGCTGCATACCCTCTCTCAGAGGGAGAAGAAGGTGATCCAGCTACGGTTCGGCCTTCACGATGGGACTCCGCGCACCCTGGAAGAGGTGGGCAAAGAGTTCGGTGTCACCCGCGAGCGGATCCGGCAGATTGAGTCAAAGACCCTCTCGAAGCTCCGGCATCCCTCGCGTTCGCAGAAGCTCCGCGACTATTTGGAGTGATGCACCCAGGCTAAGGTTGGTGAGTTCTTGATGCGCGCCATCGGTTGGAAGCGCCTAGGGCGCTCCTCTTGGATTACTTGGCGCCCGAGCCAGGCTGTTCTGCCTTGGTGCTTGATGCCGACTCAGTCTTGGCGCTTGAGCTCGTCTTGGCGCTTGACCCTGAGTCTGAATTGGAGCCCGCCTTTGAGCCCGATAATCCCTTCTGAAGCTCATTGGCCTTCCCCATGGCAGTGCTGAGGGCATCCTTGCCCGTAGAGATTCCCTTGCTTAGCACGGAGGTGGCCTGCTCGCTCACCTGCTTGAACTGAGGAGTCGAGGTCAGCTTGTCGAGCTTGGCCTTGATTTGCTCATAACGCTGCCGCCCAGCCTTGGCTCCCTTGGTGTATCCAAGAGCGAAACCAATCAATACTCCCCTGCGGAAAGACCCCATATGACCTCCTGTTCTCCGGGACACTGACTTATTCCCCAAAGTGTCGTGTTTCCAACCGGGGTCAGCGACGATGCTATTGTCGTAAGACGCCTCATTCGGGGGTGGCGCAACTGGCAGCGCGGTTGACTGTTAATCAATAGGTTGCGGGTTCGAGTCCCGCCCCCCGAGCTGGACATCGCTAGTTGTATGGGCGGCCGCCGCTGCCCATCTCGGTGAGCACCGCGGGTATTCCATCCCTGACGCTGGCGTATAGCGGCCTCCAGCTCGTGGCAGAACGAAGCGCCCGGTTAGACACCCGATGCGATCGCAACACGTGGTCTAGCTTGTCGCCCATCAACCTGACGAAAACGCCAGGCATCGGCCGCAACTTCTTTCGTCCAACCGCGGCCGCCAGAATCTCGTCGAACTCCTGCCGCGTCACCGGGTCGTCATCAACGACGTTGTACGTACCAGCGGGCGCCTCAGTCACCGCGGCCATCACTGAGGCTGCTGCATCATCGGTAGTGACCCAT
>DATACZ010000114.1:0-11862 GCA_036258795.1 Actinomycetota bacterium | reverse complement strand
CCTCCTTGGTAGCGTCGGTACCGACATTACCTAGTGAGCCGGCTGTTAAGGTGTTCGGAATCTGAACTCTCCGTGAACTTTGGAGCAAAAAGGATTGCCGGCTCTGCTGGTGGTTGAGGACGATCCCACGATGTCCGACATGCTCGCCTACAACCTACGGCGCCATGGTTTCGACGTGGATGTTGCCACTAATGGGGAGGACGGCCTCGTCAAGGCGAACTCCCCAGAAGTCAGGTTAATGGTCCTAGATCTGATGCTTCCGGGGCTGGACGGCATGCAGGTGACTAGGGAGCTCAGGAGACGAAGGCCCGATCTGGCCATCCTCATGCTCACGGCCCGTGGAGAGGAAGCCGTCAAGCTCGAAGGATTCATGGCGGGCGTCGACGATTTCCTGGCCAAGCCCTTCTCCATGGGTGAGCTGGTGGTCCGGGTCAAGGCGCTGCTGCGCAGGTCCCTCTTGGACCAGAGTCGCAGTGAATCCCCAGAGGAGCTGATCTTTGGAGATTTGAGGATTATGCCCCGCGACTTCAGCTGTTGGGTGGGTGACCATGAAATACTCCTGCGCCCCAAGGAGTTCACCCTCCTGACAACCCTGGCCGGGCAGCCGGGCCGGCTCTTTTCCCGGGCGGAGCTTGCCGAGAAGGTCTGGGGGTATGGAGCCATGGCCGACACTCGAACTATAGACACCCACGTCAAGAACCTTAGACGAAAGGTGGAATCGGCTTCGGCGTTCACCTACATCTCGACAGTACGCGGGGTCGGTTACCGTTTTCGCGTCTCCCCCCGGCAGCTGGAGTGAAGGACCGCAGTCTTTTCACCCGGATATTCTCCCCTCACATCGCCGCCGTGCTGGGCGGATTGGTCCTGCAGGCAGCGGCGCTTGGGCTTTGGCTGCAGGGCTCAGACAGGTCGTCGGACCGATCCGCGGCTACTTTGGTGTTCCTTGGGTCTGTACTCCTCTTAGGCCTGCTCATGATGGGTGCATCTGCGTTCGCTGCCCGTCAGCTGGCGGACAAGCTTCGCCAAATCGCGCGGGATGCCGCTGACCTGGGGCACGGTAAGCCGGTCAAGGCCCGGCCCTCGGGAATACAAGAGACTAACGAGCTTGCCCACGCAATCAACACCATGGCTCGGGAGCTGGCCGGAACGATCGATGAATTAAGGGTGGAGACGGCTCTAAGAGAGCAAATCCTGGCGTCGATGCGAGAGGGTGTGATCCTGACCGATTCATCTTCCGGCCTGATTTATGCCAATCCGGCGGCGGCGGCGATGTTTGGGCGGCATAAGATCGATCAGGTTCCGCCGCAGCTCGAGGGACTGGGGGAGAAGGAGTTCTCCGTTTACCACCCAGTACATCGAGAGTTGCGCTCGACCTCGGTCCGCCTCAGCGACGGCCGCACCCTGGCCGTTATTCAGGACGAGACTCAACGCAGGCGTGTGGAGGAGATCCGCAGAGACTTCGTCGCCAACGCCTCCCACGAGCTGAAGACTCCGGTCTCCGCCATCCTGGTGACGGCCGAGACGGTGGAGCAGGCCATCTCGGAGAATCCTGAGTACGCTCGCAGGTTCGCCTCCCAGCTGGTACAGGAGGCCAGCCGGCTGGGCAGACTTGTTCAGGACCTTCTCGATCTTGCGCGGTTGGAGCAGCGCGCCGGGATTCCGGAGAGGGTTCTGCTCGATGCCCTTGTTTCCAGGCAGCTCGAAGCCGTCCACACACGGGTGGCGGCGAAGGGACTTCACCTGTCTGCCACCCTTGTTCCGGGATGTGAGGTGGATGGCCTACCCGAGGACCTTGCCCTTATGGTCCGCAATCTGCTTGACAATGCGGTTGCCTACACGGCGGAAGGCGAAATAAGGGTTGAGCTGAGCAAGGGCGAGGCAGGCGTAAACCTAACAGTTAGTGACACGGGCGTCGGAATTCCCACGGCCGACTTGGACCGGATCTTCGAGCGGTTTTACCGGGTGGACAAGGCGAGAAGCCGCGACACGGGAGGGACCGGTCTGGGCTTGTCGATCGTTAGGCACGTGGCCGAAAGGCACGGAGGGACGGTGGAGGTGCGGAGCGAGTTGGGGCACGGCTCGACGTTCACCGTTCACCTTCCGCTAGCTTTCTCCTCATCTTTGCCAGGAAAGGAGAAGCCGCCGAGCAACTAAAGCCGATTAGGGACGTAAAGGACTGGACTGATTTTTAGTTCAGCGCCGGCAGGTCGCTACCTTCTCCGGACCCTTTCCACACCACTCGTCGATGTATCCCTCCACGGCTTGTTGCGAGAATCGCTCGCACTTTTGCATGCGGGTCCAGGAAGTAATTACCAAGGGCTTGTCGATGCTGTCGTCCGGAGTTGAGATCACCGCATCGCGGTAGGAGTCCACGAAGCTTTCCAGGCGGTCGACCTGAGGGTCCGGCAGATCCTTGTGGTAAATGACGATCCCGCCGTGCTCTAAGTTGTGAACCAACCTCTCCTTCTCTACCGGGTCCGGGTACGACCCCCAAGGGGCCGGCGACGGATTGTGCGGCCCTGATGTGGGCGGGTTGGAGTTGTAATTGTTGTAGGTCGCGTTCGGACCCAGATGCTCGCGGCCTTGATTGTCGAACGTGAGTATGGGCCCGCAGCCTGCGGCCTTGGCAGCCTGGGCAGCAGCGGCCTTATCAGCGGCGCTGCGCTGCATGGCGAAGGCGATACCTCCGGCCAGGGCAACGGCAACTGCTGCTGCGATCAAGATGCGCTTCCGCCGCTTCGCCTTCTGCTTCTTCTTGGCCGCCGCAATCCGCTCCTGGCGGGCAGCCTCCCTCTTCGCCTTACGCTCGTCGGCTGCCTGGCCTGTCGGCTCTACTACTCGATCGGCCTCCGGCAACTCAGCGGCCGGAACGGGCTTTGGCGCAGATCCTTCCGCCGGGCCGGCACTCTTTCCCGTTCGATTGCTCTGGGAAGTCCGAGCCGCCTGGGCGGGCTTGGCCCTCTGAGTGCCTTTTTTGCCCTGAGGCGATTTCTTACCTTGGGGCCGTTTGCCGCGGGCGGCTGGCTTTTTAGGAGGGGGCATGTCAGTTCATCCTACTAAAACGGGATACCCCGGGTTGCAGTTGCCGCCCAGCGCAACATGGCCTATGCCCGCCCCGTTACGGGCACTATCTCGAAGTCCCGGTAGGTGGCAAGAGGCACGTATTTGATTCCCATGGAGGCCAATTTCTCTGACGCTGCTTTCCCTCGATCGACTAGCGCGACTGCAAGCACCACCTCGGCCCCCGTCGCTAAAGCCGCCTCCAAAGCCTCCAGGATTGACTTTCCCGTCGTCACCACGTCGTCCACCAGCAGGACTCGCATGCCCGGCCTGAGCTCGGCACCTTCGATTAGCTGCTGCCGCCCGTGACCTTTGGGCTGTTTGCGCACCGAGAACCACTTCTTGCCTGAAACCAATGCCACGGCGTGCGCGGTCGGATCGGCGCCCATCGTCAGGCCTCCCACGGCATCGAACTCCACGCCCGCTTCGCTCACCACCCTTAGAACGGACTGGGCAACCCGCCGCAGGTTGTCTCCTTCCGAGAGAGCCCGCTTGGCATCGATATAGTCCTGACTCCACTCGCCCGATGACAGCTGGAACGGCCGGTCGCGCCGTTCATAGCCCAAATCGCGCAGCAGGCCTACGACGTCTTCGTCAGGTTGTACCAATTGGTCTCCAGTGGTTTGACCCGGCCTGGAGTTTAACAACCAGCTCTTTGGAATTTCGGTCAGACGGCGTCCGGCTCGGTGGGCTTCAGCTCTCGCAGCTCTTCGACTCCCCGGTACACCTGAGCAGGCGCTCTTTCCAGTGGCGGGGGTACGGAGTCGTTAACCAGCCTGAAGTACTTGAACATGTTGACCGTCTCGTTCCACTTCCTTCGCCACCTGGATGGAGGCTCCTGGCCGAGATCCGGCGGTTCCCAATCGAAATGGTACTTGTCCGGTGGAGTCGGATACACCCAACCGACATCGCTGTGAAGGTTGATTGAATTCGGCTCGGACGCAGTTGCTTCGCTTTTGGCGCCGCGAAGGCTTCTCTGATTCGCCACATTCTTGACCGGGCGCCTGCGTACTGAGCTCTCAGTCCCGCCCTCCGATACTCGAATTACCGAGTCACGGGCCTTGGACGGGAGCTCCGCGGAAGTGATTGGCTCGAAGGTTTCGGGAAGCGCCCCGGACTTGCGGCTCCCCTCCTGGAACTTGGTGCCGCATACGGAGCAAACGTAAAGGTCCCTGCCCCCGCGCTGTCCGACGACTTCATAGGCCTGTGTGGATTCGGTGTCAACCGGACACGTTGGGCATCGCACGTCACTATTCACCGGATGCCTCCCTTTCTGGATAAGCAAACAACCTGCGGAAGGCTTTAGAGCCCTCTCGAGGTTAGCTCTTTTCCCTAGCTTTCTTGGCCTTATATATCGGCAGAAAACGCCGCAGATTCAGCGCGATTTAGGAGATTGGGAAAAAAACTTTGCGGGCTGGAGTTCGAGCTTGTGGCGTTAAGCCTGTTATGAGCTCCTAGACTCCGAAGTTGAAGGGGAAGTCGTCGTCGCTCTCGAATGAGGGCGCACCTCCACCTCCTGAGCCGCCGCTATCGCTGTCCGACTCGGTGCTTCCACTACCGGCACCCGTTCCGGAGCCTGATCCGGCTGACGGGCGAGTGCCTTCAGTTGACCGGGTGCCCGAGGAGTTGTCGCCGATGGTGGCACCTGAGAAGTCGCCGCCCCCGCCGGCAGATCCGCCACCTCCACCGTCTCCGGCTCCTCCACCGGCGTTCCCGCCATCACCGGCATCGCCGTCCCCGCCGTCCCCGCCGTCGCCGCTGCCTCCGGAGGCGTCTCCACTGTCCCCGGCTGGTGCTCCTCCTCCTCCGTCTCCGCTGGAGCCGCCACCGCCGCCGTCGCCGCTTCTTCCAGAGTCACCGGTGTTGCCGGAGTTGAGGTCTGCATCGGTTTCGCACTCGACAGACCCACCGACGCAGACGATCTGTGCGCCGGCAGAAGCACCCATGATCCAAATCACGATCGCGGTAAATGCGAGGGTAGCCAGAACTTTCCGGGCCTTCATCCTCTACCTCCCTGCGATCGGAGAACGGTCACGTTCGGTTGGCATACTAGCCTAAAAGGCGTGCTCTTCCCAGCGCTTCCCGGCTTTGCGTGGATATTTTGGGAAGTGCCGGCATCCCGGGCCGTCTGGACCGCACCTCACTCTACTGGAGTGACCTTGGCGACCCAAATGGCCCTTTTTAGGTTGCAGTCTCCGCCGGCAGCCTTGGCGGCGCCGATGGGCCTGAAGATGGTGGTCTTGGTGGCCTGGAGCTCCGAAACCACCGTGCCCCCATCGGTGGCCTCTGCTCGCGTGGGCACGACCTCGACCAGATTAGCGGCCTCGAATTGTCCCTGGATCGCATTGCCATCCGCTCCCCGGCACACCGCGCCCTGAACCGGCGGAAAGGTCTGTGAGGTTCGGTAGACGCCTTCCTCGTAAGACACGGACGTAGAGATCGGCTCGCTAGAAGGGTTGTCAGGGTCGGTGGCCGATATTTCGACACTGCAGGGTCCCTCATCGCACTGGGGGTTCACGTCCCAAACGCGCCTAATCCTGGCCCCAACGTCGAAGTCCGACCCATCCTCGCCGACTCCCTCTAGATTTGTAAGGGTGTAGGTGAACTCCCACAGCCCCTGCCACCTAGCATCGGTGACAGGAGGCGCAGGCGTTATCGACGGCCGCGCCTCCCGGACCTTGCTTGTCGGTGGACCTGCCTCGAACCGGCCGGAGATCCACGCCGCCAAAAGCAGGAGGACAACGCCGGCCGCGAGCCGGACGGGCAGCGGACGGAAGGCCGCTCTCAGCCTCCAGAGCGGAGACCCCGGCCTCAAGCGGAGGCCGCGCCTGGAACGGTTAGGGGAGCGGATGTGAGCGCTGCGGCCGGGCGCCGGCCGTCTGCTGTTCAAGCGGCCATCCAGTTCCTTTTGTTAGAGGGTGCTGAGGCGTGTGTCCTTGCAGCGGTAGCACACGCCCTTCACGGTCAGGTCCTCCTGACCGCAGACCCGGCAGGTGGACCAATCGATCTGGGCGATGAATCCGGGCGGCTCGGAGATCAGTGCCAGAGCCTGTCTCTGAAACCGGACCTGCTCGAACTCCGGTCCCTCGGCTCGTCTCACGAGCTCCCAGACCAAAGTGGAGAACCTGCGGCTCTTCTCCCACTCCGGTATGTGGCTGAGGTCTACCTTTACGAACAGCAAGCCTGCCCTTCCCGAACATTCACCTCTCAACGCCTACCTCCAAGGATAAGGCGGACCCGTTTTAGAGCCGTGCGGCGTAGACCTGTCGGCATTCTGCGCAAACTTCTAGAATTTCCAGGTGTTGCCCTTCAACCGGCTCAGGTGTCGACATTGCGCATGATGGACGCCCGCGGGGACGAGCTTCCGCAGAGGCAGGGCGAACCACCAAAGACCACGGACCGCGATCCTCACCGGCAGCTAACTCAGAACGCGCCTGTGCACCTCCAGGATGAGCTGATTTCGAGGGCGCGGATGCTGCCGCAGACGATCATTCGCCCCAGCCTCATCTCTGCGCCGGGGGCAAGGGCTTTCGTGCTGGATGTTGTGTCGCCCGCTTCCAACAAGGGATTCATAATCGGGCACGAGTTTGCTCACCTCCACCCTCCTGACGACGGAAGCCTCCATATGGTGATGCCGGCCGAGTATGTAAAGTCCGTAGTGTTGGCCGGCTGGGGAGCGCTCCACCCGGTAGCCATGAGCGGGCTTATTCCTTTGAACACGATCATGGTCTTTGGCCCCCGTGACGATGACGAGCTAGAGGTAGTCTGGCGCCTTCTCGTCACCTCGCACGAGTATGCCTGGGCGGAGGCAGCCGGCTTGTAACCAGGTTCAGCCACGGCTCGGCTACCATGGCCCAATGAAGAGGGCCAGGCGGGTCTACTCGACCGGTGACAGCCACCTCGACGAACGACTACGTGAGCTGGTCGCCGACCTTCCACCAACCGATGCACAGCTCGTATTCGAGATGATGACGACGGCGATGCGACTGGCGAAGGATCCCATCTCGCGCCTCGACCGAAAGATCGCCAACACGGCCCTTAAAGAGATGCGCTACGCATTCAGCGTCTTTGCCCCCTACCGTGACGTCCGCAAGGCAACAATCTTCGGTTCCTCTCGGACCCGCAAGGAAGACCCTGAGTACGCGCAGGCCCGTGAGATCTCCAGGCAGCTTGCCGAACAGGGCTGGATGATCGTCACCGGAGCAGGGCCCGGGATCATGGAGGCCGGTCACGAAGGGGCGGGCGGATCGCGATCATTCGGCGTGAACATCCTTCTGCCCTTCGAGGCGGTGGCCAACCCGGTAATTGCCGGCGATCCCAAGCTGATCAACTTTAAGTACTTCTTCACTCGCAAGCTGATGTTCATAAAGGAATCTGACGCCTTCATCCTGATGCCGGGTGGCTTCGGCACCCTGGATGAGGCGTTCGAGCTTCTTACGCTCATCCAGACGGGCAAGAGCGACCTCCACCCAATCGTCATGTTGGATGTGCCCGGTGGGACCTACTGGAAGTCGTTCGACCGCTACGTTCACGAAGAGCTCCTCACCCACGGTTACATTTCGGAGAGCGATCTGGCGCTCTTCACCTACACCGATGATGTCGACCAGGCGGTGAACGAGGTGCAGAAGTTCTACCGCGTCTACCACTCCCAGCGATACGTGGGAGACCGGCTTGTTCTGCGATTGACCAAGATGCCAGAGGACGAGGACCTAAAAAGGCTCTCTGATGAGTTCCGGGACATCCTGGAAGGACCTATCGAGCCGGCCGAGCCGTCCCCCGGCGAGAAGAGGGACCAGGACGTAGTGGATCTTCCGAGGATCGCGCTCGACTTCGACAGGATGCACGCCGGGCGCCTACGGCAGCTGGTCGACGGGCTTAACGACCTGGCCTGACCCAAAGACGAAACTCGCAGGTCCTTGAACAAGGGGCATTTGGGACACCACTAAGGCAATATCAGGTTGCCTAAGGGTAGCCTGGCCGGATGGCCCTGGGATAGCATGCGCGCATGAGGAGCAGACGAGCCGGCTTTATCCTCGCGGCGTCGATCCCCTTCCTACTACCCGTGACGGCCGTGCAAGCGGTTCCCTCGAGGTCTGGTCACCAAGCCGAGATCGAGCGCCTGTCCGTTCAGATCTCCCAGCTTGATGAGGACTACAACGAGGCCAGGATCAACCTGGGCAAGGCGCAACGACAGGTCCAGGAGGCTCGCCGCGCCAAGCAGACTGCCGACGAACGCCTGCTGGCGCTGCGAAAGACCGCTTCGTCCCGAGCTGCAGCCGCCTACCGGGTCGGGATTCCGAACATCTTGCTCATACTGTTTGGATCCGAAAGCGTGTCCGACTTCTCGAAGAAGATGGGAATCGCCGCCAGGGTGGGGGACTGGGAGTCGGGAGTTATGAGCTCTCTTCACATCGCCAAGCAGCGATCCGATGAGCGCACCCTTCAGCTTCAGAAAGAGCTGGCCAGGGCCAAAGCAATAAGTGACTCCATTTCGGAAAAGCGAACCAGCCTGAGAAGCAGAGTGGCCGAGCAGAGGGGCCTTCTCAGCCGCCTCACCGCCGCCGAGGCAGCTCAGCGACGCCGCGCCGTCGAGGTGCGCACCATAAAGCCCCTTCTGGGACCGATTGTCAGCCTTCCCGGGTCGGGCGGGGCAAAGACGGCTGTGCAGACCGCGTATGGCCTCATTGGCCGGCCCTATCGCTGGGGGGCCAGCGGTCCCGGTTCCTTCGACTGTTCGGGATTCACCGCTTATGTCTGGCGAGCCGCCGGCGTCTCTCTGCCTCACTCCTCCCGGGCGCAGTATGCCGCTACGAAGAGGGTCTCGCGAGAGGATCTGCAGCCCGGAGACCTAGTGTTCTTTGGGCGCCCTATCCACCACGTGGGGATGTACGTCGGAGGTGGCAACATGATCAACTCGCCACAAACCGGTGAAACCGTGGCGGTGCGGTCGATGGCTCGGCGTGACTACGTGGGGGCGGGCAGACCGGGAGTTTAGCCCGCGCCGATCAGACGAGCTTGGGCTAGCCAGGAGCGGCCTTTCTGCACCGGTGAGCGCACCTGGACCGCGAGCTAGGATCCTGGCCGTAATAAGCCGGCAGGTTCCGGCGTCTGTTGATTTATGGACGGGATCAGGGGCTAGCTGATGAGGGTAGCGATCGTCGGGGCAGGTGCAATGGCGGGCGCCCTCGCCATCAACTTCCAGCGGTCGGGCCACACGGTGGCGATCTGCGCGACCAAGTTCGATCAGCTCATCCTGGACGGCATTCGCAAGGACCGGGTTCACCCGACGCTCGGATACTGGCTCCCCGAAGAGATCGACGTCCTCAATTACAGGCATTGGAGCAGGCCGCTTCGGCGGGCAGAGGTTGCGGTGCTGGCCGTCCCGTCGGTTGGGGTGTTGGAAACGGTGACCGAGGCGTCGAAGCTGCTGGGAAGGTCCACGATCTGGGCGGTGGCCACCAAGGGCTGGGTGTCGGGGAGCGCCAGGCCGATGTCGGAGTTCATCCGAGAGGTGTCCCCGGGCCATCCGGTGGTCATGCTGGTAGGGCCCTCTCTGGCCGTGGAGCTTGCCGCAGGAACGCCCACCGGGCTCGCATGCGCCAGCAAGGATCTCGAGGCGGCAAAAAAGGTCGCCGCGGCGATCACCTCCCCTTCCCTGCGAGGCTTCGTAACCGATGACATCGTGGGTGTGGAGGTGGGGGCGGCCCTCAAGAACGTGCTGGCTATTGCCATAGGCATGTGCGACGGGATCGCCGAGGTCAGGGGTCGTCCCATGACCAATACCAAGGGTGCTCTGTTCTCCCGGGGTCTGTTGGAGATGGGCAGGTTGGTGTTGGCGGTCGGTGGCCGCCTGGATACCGTGCTCGGCTTATCGGGTGCAGGGGACCTCTACCTCACCCTGCTCGGAGGCCGCAATGGACGTTACGGCCGCCTGGTTGGAACCGGTCTGGACCCGGTGAAAGCCTTCGAGCAGATGGGGACCACCGTCGAGGGATTCGACAACACTCGAGAGGCGGTGCTTCTCGCCAAGCGGAATCGGGTGGAGCTGCCCGTGGCGGCCATGGTGCATTCCGTCCTCTTCGAGGGCCGGAAGCCGGAACAAGCGATACTGGATCTGGTGATGAGCCCGATTTGAGGGCCCAGAATCCCTCTAGAACTTCCTCTCAGGTCCTCCCATATAAGGTTTGGTATGCGCGCGAGAGGGTTTGCCGGTTTCTTGCTGGCGACCCTGATTCCACTTTTGGCCTGTGGAACCGGGGGCCAGGGAGGGGACCGAGCCACCTCCCAAAGTCGGCCGGCACAGCCAGCATCGGCAGACAGAGCAACGAGCCTGCTTGACTTCCAGGTGCCGAAGCTCGGTGGCGGCACGGTCGATGGGAGCGACTTTGCGGGTCAGGACGTAGCCATGTGGTTTTGGGCCCCCTGGTGAGGGCCCTGCCGGCGGGATGCGCCGATGGTCGCGCAGGTAGCGCGAGACTACGAGGGCAAGGTTCGGTTCCTTACGTCGCCCGGCCTCGACAACGAGAAGGCTATGGAACAGGCGGTCGACGAATTCAAGTGGCCCGATTCGATGACCCACGCCATCGATAGTGATGGAAGCCTGTGGGAGCAACTTGAGGTCCGGTACCGAGGGGCCTGGATTTTCCTCAACGATGACGGCGAGGTGGCGTTTCGTAGTGTGACCCATATCCCCGAAAAAGAGGTGCGGTCGCACCTCCAGGAGCTGACTTCGCGCTAACTACGGCTCTGAGATCAGGTCCAGTAACGAAGGATATGGGGCAGCCGCGTTTGGCTGCGCGGATAAACTCAGACATGACCTTCGTTAAGATCTGCGGCATCACCAGGCTCTCCGATGCCCAAACCGCGGTCCGGGCAGGGGCCAACGCGGTGGGTTTCATGTTTGCTGCCAGCCCTCGCCGAATTTCGGCCCTAAGGGCACGCAGGATTGGTGAGCGCCTTCACCCCGCGGTTCGGAAGGTCGGCGTGTTCGTCGACGAAAGGATGGAGGTTATTCTCGATGTCTCCGAAGAGGCCGGGCTAGACGGCGTGCAGCTGCACGGATCGGAGACGCCCGAGTTCGTCGGTCACCTGCGCCAAGCACGGCCGAACCTGTTGCTGTTCAAAGCGATATCCCCCTTTAACCAACAGTCCGTCCCCACGGAAGAACTGGATGTGGACGCGGTATTCCTGGATCCCAAGGATCCGACCCAGCCTCTTGCCCCCGTAGAGCAGATCTCGTATCGCTGGATCAGAGCTCTGCCGCAGGGGCGCTACGTCGTGGCCGGTGGGCTCACACCTGCCAACGTCGGAGAGTTGGTCCGTGAGCTGAGGCCCTGGGGCGTGGATGTCTCGAGAGGAGTGGAGACTGCGCCCGGCAAGAAGGACTTGTCTAAGGTGCGGGAGTTCGTTTGGGCGGTACGCAGGGCTGAGAGCGAAATCCGCACCACCTGAGCCAATCTGGCGGCCGGGTCACACGGGAACCTTCAGCACTTGGGGATGAGGCGCAAGCTCACGAGGGCGGTTCAAAAGCTTGGCAAGGTGAGCGTCAATAAGGTGGTGCTCGCGATCTTGGGATCTGGGCTCTCCATCCCGCCGGTTTCCCCCAGAAATCTGGCCGTCGTTGCGACGGTAGGGCGGAGGTCCGGACGGCCTCGGGCGACGCCCATGGGTTACGTAAGGGTGGAGTCGGACCGGCTCTGGGTGGTCTCGGAGCATGGGTCCAGCTCCGACTGGTACCGCAACGCCCGGGCAGCCGGTGAGGTCGAGGTTCGGCTGGGCAGAGCGCGCTTCCCGGCGACGGTG
>DATACZ010000113.1:0-9753 GCA_036258795.1 Actinomycetota bacterium | reverse complement strand
TCGGAGCAGTCGTGGGCGCTTGGGATTAGCCCTTCGGCTATCGCTCGCCGGATGACCCGGCCAACCGCGGCCTCCCGTTCCAGGCTTATCGTGGGCGGAGCGCCTTGCAGCTTGCCCAACAACGTCCGCTGAAACTCACTTCCGCCCAGCTCATCCTCGGTAGTCCCCAGCAACACAATGGTGTCCCCGTCCGTCGCAAAGCCGGCGGCCGGGGGGGTGATGCCCTCGGGGATTACCCCTACCATGCCGATGACCGGGGTGGGGTGGATGGGACGGTCCAGCGTCTGGTTATAGAAGGAGACGTTGCCTCCGGTAACCGGCGTCTCGAGGTCGCGGCAGGCTTCCCGCATTCCCTGGACCGCCTGAGCGAACTGCCACATCACCTCTGGGTCCTCGGGATTGCCAAAGTTGAGGCAGTTGGTCACGGCCACCGGCTCCGCTCCCACCACGCTTAGGTTTCGGAAGGCTTCCGCCACGCAGTGCTGGGCTCCGACATACGGGTCGAGCTGGCAGAACGCGCCGTTCCCGTCCGTGGTGACGGCGATTCTGGACCTCGCCCCCGGCACTCTCAACACCGCCGCATCGTGTCCGGGCACTACGACCGTGTTCAGCCTCACCTGGTGGTCGTACTGCTCCCACACCCACCTCTTTGAGGAGATGCCCGCTGACCCAACAAGCTTGAGAAGAACCTGCCCTATTTCCCCGGGATAGGCATCGGGATCCTCTGAATCCTCCTCGTTGAGGGCCGGCTTGGCCGTGGGCCGGTCGTAGATGGGTCCGTCTCCCAGAGACTGGGCCGGAACCTCGGCAACCACGTTGCCATCCTCAACCGCCACGAGATTGCCGGTGTCGGTGACCTCCCCGATGCTCGCCGCCGGCAGGCCCCACCGCTCACATTCGGCTAAAGCCGCATCGACATCCTCTGGCTTGACGACGACAAGCATCCTCTCCTGAGACTCGGAGGTTAAGACCTCGAACGGCTCCATTCCCGGCTCTCTCCGGTGGACCAGAGCAAGATCGATCTTCATGCCGGTGCCGGCCCTGGCGGCGGACTCGGACGCGGCGCAGCAAAGTCCGGCTCCTCCGAGATCCTGAATTCCCACCACCAGCCCTTTCTCGATCAGGGAGAGGCAAGCTTCAATGAGCAACTTCTCGGTTAACGGGTCTCCGACCTGGACGCTGGGCCTCTTGGCCGCCGCCTCCTCATCAAAGGAGGCCGACGCAAGAACCGAAACTCCGCCTATGCCGTCCCGTCCGGTTGAGGAGCCGAGAAGAAGAACCGCGTTTCCGGGTCCGGGGGCTTCCGCGCGCATGATTCGGTCCATTGGAGCCACGCCGATGCACATCACGTTGACCAAGGGGTTTCCCGAGTAGCACGGGTCGAACTTCGTCTCCCCTCCCACCGTCGGGACTCCGATGCAGTTGCCATAAGAAGAGATCCCCGAGACGACGCCCTCGGCCAGGAAACGGTTTCGGTCGGCGACCTGGGAGCTCGTCTCCGGCTCCGGCTGCAGTGGTCCGAA
Source organism: Actinomycetota bacterium (assembly GCA_036258795.1). GTDB lineage: Bacteria > Actinomycetota > CADDZG01 > JAHWKV01 > JAHWKV01 > DATACZ01. Next base: position 8,230 of record DATACZ010000113.1, on the reverse strand, counting down.
GTGCAGGGAGTCCAGCAGGGCTATAGGACGCGCTCCCACCGATAGGACGTCCCTGACGACGCCCCCAATTCCGGTAGCGGCGCCCTGAACCGGCTCGACGAAGGACGGGTGATTGTGGGATTCGATGCGAAGTGCCAGTGCGACGTCGTCGACCTGTATGACTCCCGCACCCTCGCCCGGCCCGACGAGGACATGAGGGCCCTGGGTGGGAAGGCTTTTCAGGTGAATGCGGCTCGACTTGTATGAGCAGTGCTCCGACCACATAACCGAGTACATGGCGAGCTCGGCCCTGTTGGGATCCCTGCCGAGAATCTGTTTGATCCGCTCGAACTCGTCGTCGGTTAACCCCAGAGTCCGGTGCAGGGGCTCCTCCTTACGTGTCTCCCGCTCAGCCATCGATCAGGTAACCAGGGTGCTGAGCATTGAGACGAATATCAGCTGGCCATCGGTGCCCCCCACGTCCGGATCGACGGCCCGCTCGGGATGAGGCATGAGACCCAGGACGTTTCGCTTCGCCGAGAGGATGCCTGCGATGTTGGCGGCAGCTCCGTTCGGATTGGATGCGTCCGTCGCCTCACCCTCCTCATCGCAGTAGCGAAAGGCCACGCGCCTTTCGATGTCGAGCTCCGCCAGGCACTCGGCGTCGCAGTAATAGTTGCCCTCGAAGTGATTGATAGGGATGGTCAGGATTTCGCCAGGCCAGGTACCGTGCGTAAACGGGGAGTCGACAGTCTCCACCCGGACCCTTACCGGCATGCAGCGAAACTTGAGCCCCGTGTTTCGCCTGAGTGCTCCGGGAAGGAGGCCGGCCTCGCAAAGGATTTGGAAGCCGTTGCAGATTCCGATCACCGGCCCTCCCTCGGCGGCAAACTCCTTGACTGCCTTCATTACCGGCGAATGAGCGGCCATTGCCCCGGTTCTCAGGTAATCGCCGTAGGCGAAACCGCCTGGAAGGATGACTGCATCGAATCCGGAGAGGCCGGTCTCCTGGTGCCAGACGTATTCGGTTTGGGCCCTAAGGAATCTAAGGGCGTGGAGGGCATCCTGCTCGCAGTTGGATCCGGGGAAGACCACCACCCCTACCCGGATCGTCAACCGCTGCCCTCGCCCGGTGCCGGTTCCTCATCCGGACTGATCTCGAATTCGAACTCCTCGATCACCGGGTTTGCCAGAAGCCGCTCGCATGCCGACGATACCGCGGCCTCTGCCGCAGACTTGTCGGCCGCCTCAAGCAAAAAGTTGATCCGCTTTCCAATCCGCACCCTCGTGAACGCCTGAAAACCGATCCCGGGAAGCGTTCTCTCGACGGCCTGTCCTTGAGGGTCGGAGATCTCCGAACGGGGCATGACATTGACCGAGACGCGAAACCTCACCGGCCGGTACTCGCAGCAGCATCGTACTTGCGCCCGGTGAGCCGCTCGTAGGCCTCGACATATCTCGAACGGGTTCCCTCTATCACCGAATCGGGCAGCTTCGGCGGGGGAGGCTTCCGATCCCAGCCCTGCTCGTCGAGCCAGTCGCGCAGAAACTGCTTGTCGAAGGAGGGCGCAGGCTTGCCCGGCTCCCAATCGTCGGCCGGCCAAAAGCGCGAGGAGTCGGGGGTTAGAACCTCGTCTCCGAGTTGGATCTGGCCCTCCCAAACCCCAAACTCGAATTTGGTGTCCGCCAGGATGATCCCCCTCTGGGCAGCATGCTCCGCGGCCTTTTCGTACATTGAGAACGCGTAATCCTTGGCCACCTTGAGGCGATCGTGGCCCACAAGCTGAGCGGCCTCCTCCTCGGACAGACTCTCGTCGTGGCCGACCGTGGCCTTGGTGGTAGGTGTGAAGACCGGCTCGGGAAGACGGGAAGACTCCTGTAGCCCCCTGGGCATCTTTTGCCCGAAGACCGTTCCCGTGCGGCGGTAGTCGGCCCAGCCGGAACCGGATAGATAACCCCTCACTATGAACTCGACCGGCATCATCTCCAGGCGCCGGACGATCATGATTCGGCCGGCGAGCTCATCTGATGCCACCCCGGCGACCCCATCCAGCTCTTCGGTTGAGGTCGAAAGCAGATGATGGGGGCATAGATCTTCCGCCAGCTCCAGCCAGAACTTCGTCATTCCGGTAAGCACCCGGCCCTTTTCCGGGATGCCCTCCGCCATGACCACGTCGTAGGCGGAGATGCGGTCGGTGGCGACGATCAAAAGGCGGGCATCACCGAGCTCAAAGACCTCCCTGACCTTGCCGGAGGCGACTCTGGGCAGGGACAGGTCGATGCTGGTGACCGCCTCCGGTGGCGTCATCCTTTCTGAATCCGGCTCAGGCGAGCGATGATCTTGTCCACCTTTTCAACATAGCGTGCTTCGTCGAAGGCACTGTCGATTTCATCTGGTTTCAAGTGGGAGGTGATCTCCGGATCTTCTCCGACCACCTCCCGCAGGTGAACGTTCCGGCTCCATGCCAGCCCCGTTGCGTTCTGCACCAGCCGGTACGCCTCGTCCCTCAGCATTCCGGAATCGACGAGCTTCAGCAGAAGGTTTTGAGAGAACATCACCCCATGGGAAGCCTCGATGTTTTGCCGCATCCGCTCAGGGTGGATAACCAATCCCCCTACGAGCTCGGTTGCCTCGGCGATCATGAAGTCCACGAGGGCGCAGGCATCCGGAAGCATCACCCTTTCCACCGAGGAGTGAGAGATATCACGCTCGTGCCACAGCGCGATGTTCTCTACCGCCGGGGTCACGGCGGCTCTGACCATGCGTGCGAGCCCGCAAAGCCGCTCGGAGCGCCAGGGGTTTCGCTTGTGGGGCATCGCTGAGGATCCCTTCTGCTCGCCCTCGGCAAAGGGCTCCTGAATCTCCCCCACCTCGGTTCTCGCCAGATGCCTTATCTCGGTGGCGATCCGCTCCAAGCTGCCGGCAAGGATGGCCAGAGCCGAGAGATACTCGGCGTGCCGGTCGCGGGATATCACCTGAGTCGAGCTCGGGTCGGGCTCCAGACCCAGCGAACGGCAAACTTGGCTCTCCACCTCCGGATCCAGTCCGCTGTAGGTGCCGACTGCCCCGGATAGCTTTCCGACCGACACCGCCTCACGGGCCCGCTGCACGCGCGACCGGCCTCGATCCAGCTCGAACGCCCAACCGGCCAGCTTCAGTCCCAGGGTCGTCGGCTCGGCGTGGATCCCATGGGTTCTGCCCGCCATCACACATCCGGCCAGCTCGTGCGCCCGGCGGATGGTTACGTCGATGAGCCCCTCCAAGCCTTCCAGGATGATGCCGGCGGCCTCCCTCATCTGCAGCGCCAGGGTGGTATCGAGAATGTCCGACGAGGTCATCCCGTAGTGCAGGTGCCTGGAAGCCGGCCCTACGGTCTCGGCCACGTTGTCCAGAAAGGCGGCTACATCGTGGCGGGTCTTGCGCTCCAGCTCCTTCACGCGGGCTGGATCGAAGGAGGCTTTAGCCTTTATCTCCTCCAAATCCTCCTTTGGTACATCTCCCCTGCCCACCCTCGCCTCGGTAGCGAGAATCTCAATCCTCAGCCAGTGGGACAGCTTTGCTTCTTCGCTCCATACCTTTGCCATCTGAGGGCGCGTGTAGCGATCGATCAAACCTTCAGTCCCTGAGCCAGCTCCTGCTTGAACAAACGGAGCTTGTCCCTTAGCTGCGGGTGCTTGGTGGCCAGTATCTGTACCGAGAGTATGGCTGCGTTGGTGGCCTGGTCGAGCCCTACGGTAGCCACCGGGGTGCCGGAGGGCATCTGCACGGTCGAGTAAAGGGAGTCGGCTCCTCCGAGATGGCCGCCGAATATCGGCACTCCAATCACTGGGAGGGTGGTGTTGGCGGCCATGACGCCTGCCAGATGGGCCGCCCGGCCTGCGGCGGCGATGATCACCTCCAGACCCCTCTCCTCGGCCAGCTTGGAGTATTCGTGCGCCTGGTCGGGTGTGCGATGGGCGCTGATGATGTTGGACTCGTAGGGCACCCCGAACCTGTCCAGAATGATCTCGGCCGGCTGCATCTTGGGTTGATCCGAAGCACTTCCCATCACTATGCCGACCACCGGCGAAACGCCGAGATCTAGATCCATTCACTCTCCTTCCACATGCGAGAAACTGGCTCCGTACCCCCAAAACCCTGAACCGCTCTCGACGCAATGTCCGTCCGGTACCTCATCCCCTCGAATGAGATAGTTGAAAGAACCTCGTACGCTCGCTTCCGGGCCGTTCCTAGGTCGAACCCCAGCGCGCTAACCCCCAATACCCTGCCTCCGGAGCTGACCAGGCGCCCCTCCCGAAGCGCGGTTCCGGCGTGGAAAATCTGGACGTCGCCTCCTTCGGTAATTAGATCGGCCCCGTGAATGGGAAACCCTGTAGTAAGCCGCTCGGACTCCGGATACCCAGCGGAGGCCGCCACCACGCACACGCAAGCATCTTCGGTAAAGGTAAGCCTTACTCCGGAGAGCGACCCCTCCGTGCACGCAAGGATCGCTTCGCCAAAGTCTGAGGTCATCCTGGGAATGATCGCCTGAATCTCGGGATCGCCGAACCGGCAGTTGAACTCCACCACCTTCAACCCTTGATCCGTCACCATGAGCCCGGCGTAAATGACCCCGACGTAGGGCTCTGTGAACCTTCCCATTGCCTCGGCGGCCGGTTCGAGAACCTCTTCCACGGCCTGCCGAAACAGATCCGGGCTGCACACCGGCACCGGAGAGTACGATCCCATCCCGCCGGTATTTGGTCCTGTATCCCCGTCGTAGGCACGCTTGAAGTCCTGCGCCTCCGGGAGAGCCACCACGGTCTTGCCGTCGCAGAGGGCCAGTATCGACAGCTCCTGTCCCTCCATTCGTTCCTCCACCAGGATCCTGCGTCCGGCATCCCCGAATCTCAGCCTGGACATGGCCTCGACGATCGCACTTTCGGCCTCGGCTGAGTCCCGGCACACCGTGACGCCTTTTCCCGCCGCCAGTCCATCAGCCTTGATCACCACCGGCTGGTCGGTAGCCCGGACGTATGCGACCGCATCATCGACCCGGTCGAACGCCCGGGCCGAAGCTGTGGGGATGCCTGCGTCTACCATCAGGCCCTTGGCGAAGGACTTACTTGACTCCAGCTTGGCTCCCTCAGCTCCGGGGCCAAAAACCCGGACTCCCAGCTGGCGCAGGGCGTCGCCCAACCCGGCGGCAAGCGGAGCTTCTGGGCCGATCACCACCAGGCCGGCATCCACCCGGACGGCCAGCTCACAGAGTGCCGGAATGTCGGTGGGGGAAACGGGGTGGCAGTTGGCCAGCTCAGCGATCCCGGGATTTCCGGGGGCGCAGTGAAGATCGGTGATCAAGGGGCTCTTGGCCATAGCCCACACCACGGCGTGCTCACGCCCGCCCCCACCTACAACGAGAGCCCTCAAGGTTGGTGCCGGGTTACCGTCTCGGTGGCCTCGGCTCCCACGGAGATGTGAGCTACCGGAACCCCTACCAGCTCCTCTATCCGTCCCACGTAGTCCTGGGCCTCAACCGGGAGATCCTCCCAGGTGCGCGCCGACCCGATGTCGCTCCTCCAACCCGGGACCTCCTCATAGATCGGCTCAGCCTTGTGAAAGATCGTCTGGTGAGGGGGGAAGCTCTCGAACTTTTCTCCCTCGAACTGGTAGCCGACACAAACTTTGATCGAGTCGAACTCGCTCAGAACATCGAGCTTGGTTAGAAACAGCTCGGTCAGCGAGTTCAGGCGGGCGGCGTAGCGGGCAATCACCGCGTCGAACCATCCACATCTTCGCTGCCTGCCGGTGGTGGCGCCGTATTCCTGGCCACGGTTGACCATCTGGAGGCCCTCCGGGCCCAGGTCCTCGGTGGGGAAAGGTCCCTCGCCCACACGGGTGACGTAGGCCTTGGTGACTCCAATGATCCGCTGGATGGCGTTCGGTCCGACTCCCGCGCCCGTGCAGACGCCGCCAGCGATCGGGTTGGACGAGGTCACGAATGGATAAGTGCCGTGGTCCAGGTCGAGCAGCGTTCCCTGAGCGCCCTCGAACATCACGTTCTTGTCGGCGTCGAGAGCCATGTGCACCGCGGCGACAGTATCGGTGATGTGTTTGGTGAGGCGATCGGCAAACCCGACGTACTCCTCGAAGATGTTGTCCATCTTCATGGGCAGGCGGCCGTAGATCTTGGTGAGCAAGAGATTCTTCTCTCGGAGGTTGATCTCCAGCTTGGCGCAGAAGATCTTGGGGTCGAGCAGATCCTGGACTCGAATCCCGATTCGGGATGCCTTATCCGCGTAAGCCGGTCCAATCCCTCTTTTGGTGGTTCCGAGCTTCAGCTTGCCCAGTCGGCGCTCGGTCAGCAGGTCGAGCTCTCGGTGGTAAGGCATGATCAGGTGAGCGTTGGCCGAAAGCAGCAACCGCTCGGCGGAGATCCCCCTGGCCGCCAGGGAATCGATCTCGTCCAGCAGCACCTTGGGATCGACCACCACTCCGGGCCCGATCACAGGCACGATGTGCGGGTAAAGGACGCCCGCCGGCAACAGGTGGAGCTTGAAGGTCTCGTTTCCGACTATGACCGTGTGTCCGGCATTGTTGCCGCCGGAGTAGCGAACCACCATATCCATCTCGTCCGCCATCAGGTGAGTGACCTTGCCCTTCCCTTCGTCACCCCACTGTGTGCCGACGAGCGCGATGCCCGGCATCTAGTTTTTCCGCCTCACGTAGTGGACGCCCCTGATCTTCAGTGTATTAGGAAGGGCCGAATTAGGAAGGTTCGATTCGGAATGCGATCCGGACGTGCGTCAGGTACTCCACGATCTGATTGTCCTGCACCTTGCACGATGTGCCGAGGATCTCCATGGTCTCGATGCCTCTCAGCGACTTCCCGGCTTCACTCAGCGCCTCCTGCGCCGCATCACGCCAGCTCTTCGGCGAGACTCCTACCAGATCGATCGTCTTGACGACGGCCACTTAGCTCTCCTTGTTCGGGCTCTTAGAGTGGGGGACCGGCTTTGCCGGAGCGGATCGCATCGGGGGACTCTTCGCCGCCCCGCAGGCACAATTCTATGGCGCGCCGGTGTTGCCCTCAAGCACTGCGGCCCGGATGTCCTTGAGCGTTTGGATGTTGCGCCTGTCCTCCACGAGCTTGCCCGGTGTCTCACAGATCATTGGGATGCCGGCCAGAGCTGGGTTCCGGACCAGCGCCCGAAATCCATCCAGACCAATCTCGCCCTGGCCGATGTGCCAGTGCCGGTCTCGATGGGAGCCCACGGGATACTTGGAGTCGTTGGTGTGGATCAACCCCAGCCGGTCGATCCCAACCGCTGAGTCGAGCTCTTCGACCAAATCCTCGATTCCCTGCGGCATGGAGAGATCCACTCCCGCAGCGTGGAGGTGGCATGTGTCCACGCAGATGCCAAGACGGCCGTGCCCGTCACATGCATCCAGCACCTCGGCAGCTTCGTTGACTCGGCTGGCAATCGCACCGGCGGATCCGGCGGTCAGCTCCAGCAGCAGGTGTGGCCCCCTCTCCTCGGATCCCAGCACTCCGCACAGTGCCCGGCTAACTTCCCGCAGGGCCTGCACCCTGTTCCCGCCCACACTCTGCCCAGCGTGAACCACGACGCCGGCGGCACCGACCTGGCTCGCCCTCTCCATAGTCCAATCCACCATGCGCCGGGACTGCTCCCGGGTGGCGGCTGTGGGGGAAGCCAGATTTACGAGATAGGGAGCGTGCAGAAATAGCGGCCCGACATCACTGTCTGCCATCTCACGGGCGAGGATCCAATCTGCCTCGGGATCGATGGCTGGGGTGCGCCACTGCCGGGGGTTGGAGGCAAAGATCTGGATGGTCTCGGCCTCTCGATCGAGGGCCCTTTGCACTGCAACCGGCCTGCCAGCCTCGAAGCCCCGAACGTGTATGCCGATGCGCACCCTCCCAGCATGCCACCGCCGGCCCGGTACAAACGCCGCCCTATCCTTGTTGTTGAGTACAAAGAGCACCGAGGCTAGATGATGTCTTTTCAGCAGGAAGTGGAAAGGAAAAGCAGGCTCTACGCAGGGACCATCGATCTAGCCGGGAAGGCTGTCCGAAACGTCTACATTTCCCGCAAGACCTTGGAGTGAAATAAATGCCATGATCAAAGGTCTCGGCTTAGTCCTGCTAGTACTTGTGGCGGCTGCCGCGGCGTGGTGGCTCGATTTTTATTTTGGGTTCACCTTTTGACTAGGTTAGAAGCCTAACCAGCAGCATTCGTCCACTGGAAA
>DATACZ010000112.1:0-4610 GCA_036258795.1 Actinomycetota bacterium | reverse complement strand
CACCATCTTGGCCAAGCTCGGGCGTAGCACGAAGAGGCCGAGGCCGAGGGCCACCAGGTAGAGAAGGATCGATACCCACAGCCACTCATGACTGCCAAAGTTGGCGTCCCAACCCGCGGCGGCGATCAAGAGCGCTCCGGTGATGCCCTGGACTACTGCCAGGGGCAAGACGATTCCCCTCTGTATCTTGACCATGGCCTTCAGGATCCCGAGCGCCTGAGGCCCGCCCAAGCTGCCCGCCAACGGGCCCATCACGCTAAAGCCGAAGATCGGGCCGAATCCCACTATCGCACCGCCGATGTGAAGAACCAGCAGAAATGTTACGTAGCTCAAGTCAGATCTCCCTCCAAACTCGAAAAGAAAGCCTGGACTCTACCGAATCGGAGTCTGACCGCGCTTGAATCGAGCCTGCTTAGGCCGGACTAAGCGGTAGGCCCACTCTTCCGGTACGTGACCGCTCCTCCATGAGCTTGCGGAGCGATATGACGTGCAGCAGCACAAAGATCGGCACGAGAAAGGCGGGGATCAGAGCCATGGGCAGCACGGTCATCAGCTCGATCGAGGGGTTCGAGAAGAAAAGCCGGAATGGGCTGGGTGCGGACAGCAATCCAGTTCCTAACACCATGACGAGATCACCGAGCCCAGCGACGTTGAAGGCGGTGGCAAGCCCTCGGGAACCAGGAGCTTTAACCGCATAGATGTAGGCGACTAACGGAGCAGCCAGGCCAATGAACACGTCTCCGTACCCTGCGGGCCCCGCAAAGTGAGCCGGCAGCTTGTTCTGTGCCAGAAGGACCAGGAAGATCGCCCCGAGGACGCGAGGAGCCTGGGCCGCCAACAGCCACGGCTGTGGAACGGCCTCTAGCAGGCGCCGCAACGAGGCCGATCGCCATACGAGCAATGAGCCGGCGATGATGGGAATGGCCACCGCGGGGCCAATTGCCGGAAGGGCAAAGTCGGGATTTGGCCGAAACACACCTGCCGATGCCAGTATCGTCCCTACGGCCAGCCAGACGGCCAGCGTTCCCACGACGGCGACAACAGTCCTCTTGCGCGCCGTAGGGGTCCAACCCGCGCTCGACGCCGCCCTATAAGTAGCCGTTCCAACGACCATAACCATGGAGATGACGATTCCAACCAACAACACCCAGATCCACACGTCCACGCTAGGCATGGCCAAGACTCCTTTCTTCAGTGTGGTGGTCAGGCATCTCGCCTGAGGCCGCCGAAATGTGGTGTAGGACGGGCATCAAATACCCAAGGCGCTCTTCCCCCAGAGTCTCAACGGCGCGCTGCTGAGCCTGACGCCAGGCAGGCATGGCGTCGTCCAGAGCACGCTCACCTTTAGGAGTCAAGGAGACCAGCCGGCTGCGACGGTCCGTTCCGACGGCGACGGAGACAATTCCGGCCTCTTCCAGCCCCTTCAGGTTTCGGGTAAGGGTGGTGCGGTCCATTCCCAGGATCTCTGCCAGCTCCTGAATCGGTGTTGAGCCTCTCAGGCTGATGGCCACCATCAAGGTGAACTGGGTGATGCGCAGTCCACTGGGGCGAAGGATGCCGTCAAATAGCTGACTCACCATCCGGCTGGCTCTTCGCAAGTTGAAGCAAACGCAGCTCATCGCCACCTCGGCACAGGCATCGAGCCGTTCTCGCTGTTCCATATACGTGTATATACACCTATATGCCCACGTTGGCAAGAGGCTTGGGTTGGATCATTCCGGCCGGGCCGCACTCGCGGCGAGGGGCCGCCAACCGGCGGCCCCTCGCGTCAAAAGCTCCTTACCTTACGGTGAACTCAGACTTCATCCCCCTGGTGAAGTGGGGAGGCCCCTGAATTTCCTGCTTCGACTCCTCAGCGGCCTTCTCAGCCTCCGGGGTGCTGCCTACCGGGATGAAGCAAACCATGGCGTACTGACCAGCCCTGAGATTGGCGATCGTGTAAACCCCATCCTCCCTGGGCATGGCGTCGGTAGCCGCAACGAAAGTGACCTTCTTCTCTGCCTCCTCCTCGGGAAGTGCCAGAAGCTGATCGAAGGTCTCCCTCGTGTCGTCGTTCTTCCGGAAGATCACCATCTCGTGGTGCTCGCTTCCGTTGTTCGCGAGCTCAAAGCTTGTCGCTCCGGCGCGTAGCTGGTTCGGAACGCCACCAAACGCATAGTTGGTCGCCGTCACATCGACCCTCTCCCACCCGCAGTTCTCCAAGTCGAACTCGTGGGCGACCTTGGACGCCTCAACTACTTCCGGCCCCTCGAAGACGTCGAAGTTGCCGGTGTTCTCCATCTCTCTGACGGCGTTGTTCAAGACGGCGACTTCTTCCCTCACCTGCTCGGGCGCGCTGGCCACGATGTCATCGGCCAACGGGCGAATGGATTCTCTGGCGAATTTCTTGGCTTCCTCCACCTGCTGATCGGGAGGGAGAGCATCGAGATCGATGGCGGGCTCGGGAATCGTCTCTACTGCAAGCACGGAGGTGCAGTACTGTCTGACCTCGCCGGCGGCCGCCGGTGAAGGGCTTCTTTTGCCCTCCTCCCTTCCCCCGCACGCCGACAAGCCCAGTGCCCCCAGGGTGAGAACCGCCATCAAGCGCAACACCATTTCAATCCGATGACTCATGCCCTCGTGCATGAAACCTCCTTGGCCGCCGTCCGAGCCTTAGCAAACAATGCATATCCAAGTCTTCCCTGGATACTGCCCGCCGACCGGAAAATATACTCAGCTTCCCTGATTTGCGACGGAAGGCCACTTGATTGGAGACCTCGACCGACGGCGAGCCCCTCGTTCGGATGACCGATGTCAACAAGCACTTCGGGCGCCTCCACGTGCTGAAAGACATCAATCTCTCAGTAAATCGAATGGAAGCCGTGGTTATCCTCGGCCCCTCCGGGTCGGGGAAGTCAACCCTGCTCAGATGCGTCAATGGGCTGGAGCCGATCGATTCAGGCGTCCTGACCTTCGACGGCTACGACATCGCCAAGGCGGGCAAGAACATTCATCGTTTGAGATCGCAGATCGGCATGGTGTTCCAGCAGTTCAACCTATTCCCCCACCTCACGGCTCTGGAGAACATCGCTCTCGGACCCGTTGAGGTCAAGAAGGTGCCGAAGGCCGAAGCGGAGGAGCGAGGCCGGTCTCTTCTGGCCCGGGTAGGCATCCCAGAGAAGGCTGATTCGTACCCGGCCGAGCTCTCCGGAGGTCAGCAGCAAAGAGTCGCCATAGCCCGGGCCCTGGCGATGAGCCCCAAGCTCATGATGTTTGACGAGCCCACCTCAGCGCTTGATCCCGAAATGATCAAGGAGGTTCTGGAGGTGATGATCGACCTTGCTCAAGACGGGATGACCATGCTGGTCGTCACTCATGAGATGGGCTTTGCCCGGCATGCCGCCAGCCGCATCGTCTTCATGGATGAGGGCAGCATCATCGAGGAGGGCAGTCCAGAGGAATTCTTCACCAAGGCCACTCACGCTCGCAGCAAGGCCTTCCTTTCCAAGATAATCGCTCAATAGGATGCTTGGCTGCCCCGGCTGGTGCGGCAGGCAGTGGCCGTAGAAGGAGAGAGAGCACATGAACAAACGCAATCTGTTCCCGGTAGCCTTTTTGCTCGCTTTCGCACTGCTGGGGTCGGCTTGTGGCCGGGATGAAAACCCAGCCCTCGAAGGTACTCCCAAGGGCACAGCCGCCGCGAGGCCCAGCTTCCCCGCAGACTCATACATGGCGGAGATCCAGAAAAAGGGCAAGATCGTGATCGGCGTCAAAAACGACGTGCCGCAGTTTGGCTTGCTGAATCCGGCTACTCGGCAGGTCGAAGGTTTTGACGTCGATCTGGGCAGGATCATTGCCGATCGTCTTGGAGTGGAGCCTGAGTTCGTTGAGGCGGTATCGGCCAATCGCATTCCCTTCCTGAACGAGGACAAGGTCGACGTGATCATCTCCACCATGACCATCAATGAGGAGCGAAAAAGGGAGGTCGACTTCTCGGTGGTGTATTACCTCGCCGGCCAGACGCTCCTGGTGAAGGCGGGATCTCCGATCACCGGAGTTAAGGCTCTAAACGATATGAGGGCATCGGTTTGCTCTGCCAGCGGCTCGACCTCCGAGCAGAACATCCGAGCTGCCGCGCCCGCGGCCAACATAGTGCTTCAGCCTCAGTACTCCCAGTGCTTCCAGTTGCTTCAGAACGACCAGACCCAGGCGGTGACCACCGACGACGTCATCCTGCTCGGGTTCGCCAAAACCGATCCGGACCAATTCAAGCTAGTTGGCGGAACGTTCTCGAAGGAGCCCTACGGCATGGGCATCAAGAAAGGACGGGCCGGTTTCAAGGAGTTCGTCGACGGCGTGATACGAGACATCAAGCGAGACGGCACTTGGGTGGAGCTCTACGACAAGTGGGTTAGGCCCATTACCGGCACGAGTCAGCAGCCGCCGCCCGACGACGCCCCGGCGGAGGCCCCTTCGCCGCCGGCATAACGTTTAAGGGCCTGCTCGTAGACCTTTGATCGGGGCTTCAAGCGAAGAGCTTATTGGGAGAGGTTCTCACGCAGAACCTCTCCTTTCTCTTACAGGGGTATAGGAACACCCTCTACCTGACCGCGGTGGCATTTGCCGCCAGC
>DATACZ010000111.1:0-6175 GCA_036258795.1 Actinomycetota bacterium | reverse complement strand
TCTGCGCGCCGGTAGCCGTTGGCGATGATGTGGCCCTGACCGCCGTTTCTGGCAATGACGGTAGGAAACCCTCGGATGCCCCAGCTGCTGGCGGTGAGAAAGTCCTGCCACGTCGCCCGGGCGGTGTCCTCGCTGACGAAGGCCTCCATGAAGACACTGGGTTCCCCTCCGACCTCCTGGACAAGCTGGGGATAGACTTCCGGATCGTTAAGAAGCATGCCTTCCGCATAGAAGGCTCGCTGGAGGCGCTTGAACAGCGGCCAGGCCTTCGCTTCGTCCAGACCCCGCATCGCCACGACCGCCCGGCATGCGGGCTCGGTGTCGTAGATCCAATCCCGGCGCTCCAGTATGGCGAGGTCGAATGGCTGCCCGCTGCGGGCGCTCACATCCCGCCAGTGATGGCTGAGGAACTCCGCCATGCGGTCGTCCATGGGCTCGGCATGCGGGCCGGGCCTCAGCCCACCCACGACCACCCGAAATGGCAGCTCCGGGTGCCGGTCCTGCAGGGCCTGAAGCTCCGGAGCGATGCCCCAACACCACGAGCACATCGGGTCGCCCACATAGATGATCTCGTGCTCCACAGCGGTGTCCATGAGATCCACCATACTGCGGCTGCCACCTCTATCTGTCCTTAGCTCGCCGATGGATCGACCGAACGACGGCGCTTTCCCGCACCTGCTTAGCGAGACGGAAGCAGGGGTACCTCAGAGTAAAACGCCGTCCGGCATGCACTGCTTGACGGCCCTTCTGCCTCGGAAGGTTGGATGGAAAGCCGGAAGCTCGGACGCAACGGGCCTGAGGTACCAGTGGTGGGCCTCGGCACCTGGCACGTGTTCGACGTGGCCCCATCAGAAATTCCCACGGCTAGAGCGATCATCGACACCATGTTCGACGCAGGAACCCGGCTGGTCGACTCATCCCCCATGTACGGACGGGCCGAGCAGGTTTTGGGCGAGGCCATGGGAGATCGCCGTCAGGAAGCAATCGTAGCCACCAAGATATGGACTCCGTGGGTGCACATGGGCATGACTCAATTTCAAGCGCAGCTTCGCTACTACGGCGGCGTGGTGGACATCGAGCAGGTTCACAACCTGGTGGCTTGGACGGAGCACCTCCACTGGATGGAGCACGAACGCGACCAGGGCCGCATCCGGTGGCTGGGCGCCACCCACTACGATGCGTCGGAGTTTGACGAGCTGGAGCGCGTCATGCGGTCGGGGCGCATCGACTGCATCCAGGTGCCCTACAACCCCATGGAGCGAGAGGTCGAGGCCAGGATCCTGCCCCGAGCCGAGGAGCTGGAGCTGGGCGTGATCGTGATGCGCCCTCTGGGCTCGGGCGAGTTGCTGCAGCGCTCCCCCGACCTATCCGGCCTCGGGGTGCAGAGCTGGCCGGAGGCACTTTTGAAGTGGTGCCTGTCGGATCGCAGGATCACCGTGGCGATCCCTGCCACCTCCAACCCCGAGCATGCCGAGCTCAATGCCAGGTCGTCGGGGGAGGGGCCATGGCTCGATGAGGATCAGCGAGCCCGCATCGCCGAGCTGGCTGTTGGGGACTGACAGGCCGGACAGCTCGGTGACCAGGTGTGCCGCTTACTGAGCATTGGCCCGAGTCAAAACTCTCTCGGCCAGAGCGCCGAACCTCCAGGCAAGCGGAGCCAGGTAGTGATATGCGTTCGGGGCCAGGTAGTAGCGCTCGATCTCGGGATCGGGGAATCCCCGCTCCCGGGCTTCTTCGTACAGATGGACGACTCGATGCGTGAAGTCCCTCTGGTACCGCTCGGCCAACTCCGGCTCCTTCTCGGTTGGCACCGCCATGGCCGGAGTCGGCTGAAAGTCGAAGAACAGGTTGATCATGTCCTCACTCAGCGCTCGGAGTGCGTTTCCGAGCTGCTGTAGCTCCTCTGTGGTGGCCTCGATCACCCCAGCGCCGTCTCCCGACGCCGAAGGCTCGATAAGTAGGGCTCCTCCGCCTGCGACTGCATCGGCGGCATGGGCCTCTGGAAAGCTGCCAAAACCGTCGATGGGAACGTGAGACGTTTCCCCGGCAGGGGCCTTCGATGCCCTCCTCTCCTGGAGCCAAAGTGCCATCAGGCGGCCCACCCGAACCGACAGGGAGAAGATGAGGAAGGCAAAGATGATCCAAAACAGGGTTCTCCACGGGTCATCCCAGGCCTGAATGGTGTCGAAGATTCCCCCTACCACCACGATCACGATGGCAACCCAGAGGATGGAGATAACCAGACCGCTGCTGACGATGTGCGCGGCGCCGGCCAGAAAACTGCCGATGCCGCGGGGTTGCCGAGGCATAGGCTTTAGGTTACCCCCGAAGGGTGGTGGAACCTCACTAAGCAAGCAGCCATAGACTCGACATGAAGTCCCTCTGCCGATGATCGAAGCCCTCACCACCTTCGCCGCCCTCTTTGCCGGAGTAGTCGCATCGGTGGTGGCGTTTGGAATAGGAAGCATCCTCACTCCGGTTCTTGCGTTGGAGGTATCCACCCCGGTGGCGGTAGCCGCGGCCTCCATCCCTCACCTGCTCGGCTCATCGCTCCGGCTCTGGGTCCTCCGGAGCCACGTTGATTGGAGGGTCATGAGAGAGTTCGGAGCCTGGAGCGCTCTGGGCGGACTGCTTGGCGCCCTGCTGCAAAGCGCCCTCGCCAGCCGGATCCTCACGCTCCTCTTCGGCGTCGTGGTGGCCTGGGCAGGGATTGCTGGGCTGCTGCGGCTTGCCGAGAGGTCCCCTATCAAAGGCAAGTGGGCCCTGGTCGCCGGAGCAGCCTCTGGACTGCTGGGAGGACTGGTGGGAAATCAGGGCGGGATCCGCACTGCCGCCATGCTTGGGCTCGACGTCGACAAGGAGGTCTTCGTAGCCTCAGCCACAGCCGTGGCGGTGGCGGTTGATCTTGCCCGGGTTCCCGTCTACATCATGACGACGGGCGAGAGTATTGCGGCAATAACGAGTCTGGTGGCGCTCGCCACATTGGGAGTGGTCGCGGGAACCATTGCCGGGCTGCGGTGGCTGAGCACCCTCGAGGGCAGGACGTTTCGAACTATGGCGTCGCTCACCGTGCTCGCCCTCGGCATCTACATGCTCCTGCAGGCTCTTTAGCGGCAGACGGGCGTCCGGTTACTTTGCCACCGCCTCCACGATGTTGGTCTCCAGGGGCAGAGGGATCACCTTCGTCAACTCGAACCCGGAGGAGGTGAGCAGCTCTGCAAACTCCGCCTCGCTTCTTTCCCTGCCCGTAGTCACCGCCAGCATGTTCACGTCGGAAGCCAGGGCGTATGAGCCGGGGATGAGCCTTTCGATTATGAGAATTCGGCCCGATTCTGCGATTGCCCGACGGCAGTTCTTCAGAATGGTGAGGCACTGGCCGTCGTCCCAGTCATGAAGAACCCGGGAGAACAGGTACAGGTCTGCGCCCTCCGGGACGGCCTCGAAGAAGTCTCCAGCAACAACCCTGCACCGCTCGGCGAGGCCCTGCGCCTCCAGGGTGGCGGTGGCGGCCGCCGTCACCAGAGGTGAGTCGAACAGGATCCCGCTCAACCCTGGATTTCTGGTCAAAATTGCGGTCAGCAGAGCGCCGTTTCCGCCGCCGACATCCACCACCGTCCGGCACCAGGAGAAGTCGTAAAGGTCTGGAATTACCTTGAAGAAGGCTGACCCGGCGGCCATGGCCCTGTCGAATGTCTGGGCATATTGAGGATTCTTGGATAAGTACTCGAAGAGGCCCTTGCCAAAAGCATGGGTAAAGGCGTCTTCCCCTGTCCGCACGGAGTGAAGAATTTTCCCCCAGGCCTGGTAAAACTCCTCTCCGAACATGATCACGTAGTCTCGCTGCGATCCCGGGGTGTCCAGCAGCCGCCGGCTCACTTGGTTCAAACCGAACTTCTCACCAGAGATCTCAAAGATCTCCAACCCACCCAGGTAACGCATCACTCGATGTAGGGATGGCGCATGAGCGCCCACCTCCCACGCCAGCTGGTCGGCACTCTTCGGCCCCTCCGTCAGACGATCGGGAACTCCGAGCTTCGTGACCGCGTACAGGCATTGGAAGGCCCAGACGCCCATGGCAAGCTCCTGAATACGCCTGGCGGCCGCTTCCTCCTTCACGTGACCAGACTCCTGCTTTATGCCCGGGCTACCCTATGACGCCCCTGGGAGCTGATGGAGCCGGTACCGCGCTCCGCTTCCACAGGTACCATCCCATGAGCAACAACCAGACCGTGGTGGCAACCGAGCTAATCGGGAACAGGATGCTTGCCGTCAGCTGCGAGATGCCACTCATGAACTGGATGGAGCCGGCCACCAGCCCAAGGACCCCCGACGCTATTGGAAGGTATCCAAGCCCCTTCGGATACTCATCGGAGCCCAGTACGGCAACACCGTAAAGCAAGGGTGTCAGGCCGAAGAAAACAAATATCAGGGCCGTAAAGAGGGCCAGGGTGACCTGGCTCACCGCCGTGGCACTGGCGAGGGAGACATCACTTTGGTTCGCCACCCAGTCGGTCGCCATATCGTGAACCGCCATGCCGTCGGCAAATATGGTCGCCAGGCCCAGCGTCCCTCCCACCAGGGCAATGGGAATCGCGACCCGTCCCCAGGAGGCCGCGGGCTCCTTGTCGAACGACCTTCCAATGACCACGAGCCCGATCAAGGTAAAGGCGATGGACCACATGAGCATGAAATGGTCGAAGCGCCAGATCCGGCTTTCAGCCACCAGACGCAGCTCGTCGATCACGGATCCAACTCCCGAAGATCTCGGGTGAACGATGTTGAAGACTATTCCCAGGACTGCACCGACGATGGCGGCTGCGGCGCCGGCTCTACGAACGGCTCGATCGGACATGAGCTCCCTCCTTCGCTCCACTGCCTGCCCCTTATATATAAAGCCCCGGTATAACGGTCGCCCAGGTTAAATCGCAGCGCTGCGGGCAACGACATATTGTGGTCTCGTGGACGAAGGAGGGAAGTTCCGTTGAGTGAAAAGGTGGAGCTCGTCTGGTACGGGGACGATGCCCCTTGGTATGACCATGGTCCCCGACATCCCCTTCGCCCCGCCCGGGTGATCCTGACAAGAGAGCTGATCCACGCCTTGGGAATCGTGGATGGTGAAAGGGTCACCGAGACCCAGGCCCGTGACGCCACCGAGGATGAGCTGCTCCTGGTGCACACCGAGGAGTACATCGAGGCGGTTGCCAAGGCCGGGAGAGGCGAGAGAGGGCCCTGGATGCTGTACGGCTTCGGCCCCGGCGACAATCCGATCTTTCCCAACATGCACGAAGCTTCGGCCCGCGTGGCCGGGGGGTCGATAGCGGCCGCCGAGGCGGTGTGGTCGGGAAGGGCACAGCACGCCTTCAACCCCGCGGGAGGGCTGCATCATGCGATGCCCGGCCGGGCCAGCGGATTCTGCGTCTACGACGACCCGGCTGTCGCCATAAGGTGGCTTCTGGAAAACGGCGCCAAGAAGGTCGCCTACATCGATGTCGACGTTCACCATGGGGACGGGCCCCAGGAGATCTTCTGGGAAGATCCTCGAGTGCTGACGGTCTCAGTACATCAGGACGGCCGTACGCTTTTCCCGGGGACGGGTTTCATAGACGAGCTGGGAGGCGGTGACGCCAGGGGGACCGCGGTCAACATTCCCCTCCCGCCCTATACCGGAGACCGCCTGTGGCTCCAGGCCTTCACCGAGGTAGTGCCACCCCTGGTGGAAGCGTGGCAGCCGGACGTGCTAGTGACACAGCTGGGCTGCGACAGCCACTACACCGACCCCCTCGCGAATTTGATGCTGACCACGCAGACGTTCCGCCGGACCGCGACCATGCTTCACGAGCTCGCCCACAAAGCGGCCGGCGGTAAGTGGCTGGCCACCGGAGGAGGCGGATATCAGTGGGCGAGCGTGGTCCCCCGTGCCTGGACGATCTACTTTGCAGAGATGGCCGGGGTTGAAAAGCTCCCTGATTCGATCCCGGCGGAGTGGCTGCAGAGAGCCCAGCAAGAGGCTGGCGAGAAGCTGCCCAGGCAGCTGTCGGATCCTGAGATTGAGGAGGCGTGGGTGGATCCAGCAGCCGTTGAGCAGACGATTCACCGCGTCAAGGAGCTCGCCTTTCCCATCCACGGCCTCACGTAACGGGGATCCTCCGCCACCGGAGGAAGGCCCAGCAGAGGG
>DATACZ010000110.1:0-3800 GCA_036258795.1 Actinomycetota bacterium | reverse complement strand
AAGGTAAGAGAGAGGCTAAAAGCTGGAGGGACTCCTTCACTGGAGGACTCAGCCATGGACTTCTTCGTTGCTGCCCCATCCGGCAACAGAGTGCACCTCATCGCGCGCTCAGCCTGAGTGGCCGCGGGCTCTCGCGGCCGTTGGTTAGAGGACGACAGTGGCAGGAGAAGGGTCGCCAGCTAGGCCGAGGTTCCCTCCCTGTATGCGCTGAGCGCATCCTCGGCGGACTCTGAGCGGGCGATCGGTAGATCTTCAAGCCACTTGAGTATGTGCTGCTGGTACCCGATGGCGAAGCGCATTATCTCGGCCACCCACGGCCTATCTCGGTAGACATCCTGCAGCGCCCAGTAATGGTGCAGGGCCTGTACGTGCTGGTCGGTCTCCCTGGCGACGATCTCTGCCAGTCGCTGGGGAGGGATTAGGTCGGCAAAGAAGATCGTCAAAAGGAACGGGAAGCGAATTATGGCCGGGCCGGGGTCGAGCGCGATCCACCCGGCGAAGGCCTCCCGTCCGGCCTGTGTGATCGCGTAGGGCCGGCGCTCTCTCGGGCCGGCGTGGGCGGCCTCCACCAACTCGAGCTCGGCCAGTGTTCTCAGCTCTCTGTAGACCTGACTCCTGGTGACGTTCCAGAAAGCGCTGATGGTGGTGGCCACGGTTCGATCCAGCTCCCATCCCGTCATGGGCCCGGCATGGAGGAACCCGAGCAACGAGGCGGCGGTGGGATTGATCTCTACCTGAGACATGGCACCGGGGAAGCTAAAAGATCAAGCTCACATTCCATTTGCCGACCCAACTTCGTAAGCTCTTGAGAGTTCGACTTTAGGGCAACCGGGCGGGCAGGGGAAGAGCGACGCCTCAGCTAGTTTCGCTAGGCGACCTTGCTAGGCGTAATGGTCTCCCCTTCGATAAGGGCCAGGACGGCCTCCTCAATCGCTTCCCGAAAGGCGAGGTCGTCCATCTTCTCGAGATCTATGCCCTCGATCGCCCGCGCAATGGTCACGCCGGAGAAGTACTCGTCGATGACCCTCGGATGGATGTAAGAGCTTCGGCAGACTGCGGGGGTATTGCCCAGCTGATCGGCAACCTCCCTTACTGCCGCGGATACCGCTCGTTTTCGGGCCGTCGTGGAAGCGGCTCCACCTTCTGACTTTGCCAGTGCGACGGCGGCCAGGACCGTGGCGCTCCAGGTTCGGAAGTCCTTGGCGGTGAAGTTCTGCCCGGTCACCGACTTGATGTAGTCGTTGATGTCGTTCGATCGGACGTCGACCCACCTCCCGCCGCTCTTGTAGGCCATGAGCTCCTTTCCGTGCCTGCGTTTCTTGAGCTGCTGGACGATGACTGCTACCTCTGGATCGACTATGGACTGGATCTGGCGCTTGCCCCCCTTCGAGACGTAGTCGAAGGTGACAAGACCCTCCGGCCCAACCTTGACGTGGCGCTTGAGCATCGTGGCGATGCCGAAAGTCTCGTTCTTGCTGGCGTACTCCTCGGACCCGATCCGAAAGAGCCCCCGGTCGAGCATCCGAACGGTGCAGGCCAGCACTCGGTCGAAGCTGAGATCAGGCTGGCGTATCGAGTCGCTGACGACTCGCCGGAGCGTCGGGAGGCTGTGGGCAAACTCAATCATCCTCTGGAACTTGAGCCTGTCCCGGGCGGTTCTCCACTTCTCGTGGTAGAGGTACTGCCTTCTGCCGGCGGCGTCGATCCCCACGGCCTGGATGTGTCCCATCGGGTGAGCGCAGATCCACACGTCCCTCCACGCCGGAGGGATGGTAAGGACCTTTATGCGTGAAAGCGTCTGTGGATCGGAAATCCGGTTACCGTTTTGGTCGACGTAAGAGAAGCCCCGGCCGCGCCGAAGGCGCAGGATTCCGGGAGCAGAGCAGTCTACTCGCCTCAACCTGGCCATCTAAAGTGATCTTGACTGTCGCATTTGGTCCTCGGGCGCCTGTGGTACCCGACCCTTGCCCTGACGTAAACCTTTCGTCACTTGAGCTCGCCAGCCTCTGGCCGACGGATTGAGGCCAAGGTACCGGTGGGTAAGTGGTCCGCATGGCCCTCATTGGAGTGATATCCGACACCCACATCCCGGCCAGGGCGAGAACGCTACCCGGCAGGGTGCTCGAGCTGTTCGATGGTGCCGACCTGATCCTCCACGCCGGAGACTTCATCGATGCGAGCGTGCTAAAGGAGCTGAACGCCGTCGCTCCGACCAGGGGCGTGCTCGGAAACTGCGACTCGGTTGAGCTTGGCGCGATCCTTCCTCACACCGCCTCGATCGAGAGCGGCGGGGCTCAGATAGGGATGATCCATGACTCCGGACCGACAGACCGGCGCCGGGAGAGGATGCTCAAGGCCTTCCCAGGCCACCGGGTGGTCGTCTTCGGACACTCCCACCGGCCCGTCATCGATGACGATGGCTACATGCTGCTTTTAGATCCTGGGAGCGCCTGTGACCCGCGGTGGGCCAAGATTCCTACAGTGGCGATTTTGCGAATAGAGCATGGCCGTCCTGAGGCAAGACTGATCCAAATCTAACGATCCACCGGGCTCACCGGACGGTCGGAGCGTCCGGTCATTTACTCAGGTGGGAAAGCTCGGAATGACCTGCTTCTCGTAGAAGTTGAAAAATTCTTCCTGCTTGGGTCCGACCTGGTGCACGTAGATGTGGTCGAAGCCAGCCTCCAGCGCCTTGTTCAGGTGGCCGATGTGGGCTTCAGCGTCTCGGCTGCAAAGCGTCCCTTTCAGCGCCCTGTCGGCGGTCAAGACATCTGCGACCTCCCCAAAATCCGTCGGGAGTCGAAGCTCGCTCATGAGACGGCCGGGAATCCCTGACATGGGCCACGTCTCGCGGACCAGGCGGCGAGCCTCCTCCTCGTCCTCGTCGAAGCACACCGTCAACTTGACGTACCGTGGCTTCCCCATGCCTCCGGCCCCGTCGAACGCCGCGATCACGCCGGGATCGGCAGCGACGCTTATCAGCCCATCGGCCTTCTGGCCCGCCAACCGGGCACTGTCCTCGCCGGACGCCGCCATCAACAACGCAGGAGCCTCATCCGGAAGGTCGAAGATGCGGGCGCCCTCCACAGTAAAGTGCTTTCCTCTGTGCCCCGAGACGCCGCCTTCCCACAGTTCACGGATTACGTCGATGGCTTCCGAAAGCATCCCCAAGCGTACGAGAAAGGGTGGCCATCCCCGTCCTACCACGTGTTCGTTGAGGTTCTCCCCTGTTCCCACTCCCAGGAAGAACCGTCCGGGCATCATCGTGGCCACGGTGGCTGCTGCCTGGGCGATGATGGCGGGGTGGATGCGAAGCAGGGGAGCGGTTACCCCCGTGCCCACCTGGAGCTTCTCCGTGGCGCGCGCTATCCCACCCAGCACCGACCACACGAACGGCGCGTGGCCCTGCACATCCAGCCAGGGATGAAAGTGATCGGATATCAGGGCAAAGGAGAAGCCGGCCTCCTCGGCCCTGCGTGCAAAGCCGACGAGCTCACCTGCCGGGTGTTCCTCGCATGAGCGGTGGTATCCGATTTGAGTGCCGCTCACGATGGCCTTTGTTTTGCCCGACTATCAGCTAGAGCTAAACGAAGGCAGCTAGTTCTAAACCGCTTTGTCTGGGTGAGAGGCGTCGGTGAACTCCCGAAACTCTCCAGTAATGAGGAAAGCCACCTGTTCGGCAATGTCCACCGCATGGTCCCCGATCCTCTCGATCTGGCGGGAGACGGTGTGCATGCCGATGGCCCACTGGAGCATTCGCTTGTCGTCGGAGATGGGCAGGATGGCCCTCATCATGCCGC
>DATACZ010000109.1:0-6334 GCA_036258795.1 Actinomycetota bacterium | reverse complement strand
GGTCCAAGACGGAACCGTGTTTGTGGCAACTGAGCTCTCCGACGCCAAGCCTTCCCATGGTGGTGATGATGGCGAGGTGGATTGACGATTGGGAGCCTGAGGACGAACAGTTCTGGGAGCGCAAGGGCAAGCGGATTGCTCGTCGCAATCTGGTCTTCTCGATCTTTGCCGAGTTCCTGGGATTTGCCGTTTGGGTGATCTGGAGCGTCACCGCGGTCAACCTGAACAGGGCCGGCTTTGAGTTCTCCACCGGCCAGCTCTTTACGCTCGTTGCGGTGCCGGCACTCGTAGGGGCCACGGCTCGCTTTCCATACACCTTGGCGGTTCCCCGCTTTGGAGGGCGAAATTGGACCGTGGTGAGCGCCCTGCTCCTGTTGATACCGCTTTTGTTTCTTGTCGCCATGGTCTCTCACCCCAAAACCCCTTACTGGGTGTTCTTGGTGGGCGCGGCAACCGCCGGACTGGGAGGCGGCAACTTCGCTTCCAGCATGGCAAACATCTCTTTTTTCTATCCGGACAAGCGGAAGGGGCTGGCGCTGGGGTTGAACGCCGCCGGAGGAAATCTAGGGGTGGCGGTGGCGCAGCTTGTGGTTCCGCTGGCAGTTACCGGGGGCACCATCGGGTTCATTGCTGATGCCTCGGGCGGAAAGAGCTCAGTGCAGCTTCAGAATGCAGGACTGATCTGGATACCCTTAGTCGTTGCTGCGGCGGCCTGTGCCGGGCTATTCATGGATAACCTGAAGGTGTCCCGCTCGCCGATCCGAAACCAGGCGGTGATCCTCCGGCGTGGTCAGACCTGGATCATGTCCTGGCTTTACATCGGCACGTTTGGCTCCTTCATCGGCTACTCTGCGGGCCTCCCACTCCTCATGGAGACCCAGTTTCCCGAGGCAACGCTGTCGCTGGCCTTCCTCGGTCCACTGGTCGGATCGCTGGCGAGGCCAGCAGGCGGATGGCTCTCCGACAGGCTCGGCGGGGCAAAGGTCACGTTCGCAACGTTTCTGCTAATGATCTTCGCCTTGCTGGCCGTGATCGTGGCTCTCAATAACGAGGGTGGAACCTTGGCCTTTCGGATGTTTCTGTCAGCTTTCGTGGTTCTGTTCCTGCTCACCGGCATAGGAAATGGGTCGACATACCGGATGATTCCCATGATCTTTCGTGCGACTCACCTTCAAATGGCGGATGGTAAGGGTGCCGCGGCAGAACGCGACGCCATGGCGGCAGCACGGCGTGAAACCGCGGCAGCGGTGGGCTTCATCGGGGCGGTGGGAGCCTACGGAGGCTGGCTGATCCCCCAGGGCTATGGGGTCTCAGCAGCGCTCACGGGCAGCCCCATGGGAGCCCTGTACTGCTTCCTCTTCTTTTATGTCACATGCCTCGGCCTCACCTGGTGGTATTACCTGCGACGCAGCTTCGCCGTCGATCGCTCTCCCAACCTCGCCTGGGCGGAGGTCTAAAAGAAGGTCTGCGGTTTTCAACAAGAAACGGTTTTCACCTGCGCCGGTTTCGGGAACGACACAGGTGAAATGGACGAGCCCGCATGACCAGCCCGATCAAGATCGCAGTTGCCGGCACAGGCTACGGGAGGAAGGTCGCTCTCCCCGTATACCAGGATCTGGAGGAGTTCGAGCCCGTGGCGTGCTGGTCTCGGCGGCCGGAACGAGCTCGTGAGCTGGCCGACGAGGCCGGACTGGAGCTCGGCACGTCCGACTACGACGAGGTTCTGTCCTTCCCCGGGCTGGAGGCAGTCCACGTGGCTACTCCCGTGGCGACTCATTCGCAATTTGCTGTAGCTGCAGCCAAACGAGGACTTCATGTCCTGTGCGAAAAGCCCCTGGCCCAAAACCTGGAAGTGGCGCGACAGATCGTGGACGCTATCGAGTCGGCAGGGGTGGTGGGGGCGGTCGGCTATGGACTGAGGATGAAAGAGTCTCGCCGGCAGCTGATCGCCCGTGCTCGAGAGGTGGTCGGCAGGCCCCGTATGGCTATCATCACTCTGGTTCACTCCGACCACGCGGACCCCGACTCCCGGCCATTCACCTGGGTTCACGACGCCACCCTTGGGGGCGGACGGCTGCAGGGGTATGGGGTGCACGACCTCGACCTGCTGCTGGAGCTCTTCCCCGATGTGGAGGCGGTCGCCGCCGCAACCGAGGTCGGTGTCCCGGTGCGGACCCGGGATGACGGCGTGCAGCGCCGGGTCACGGCCGAGGATACCTACGGGATTCTCCTGCGCTTTAGGGGCGGTGGATTGGGTGTCGTCACTCTGGTGGCGACCGCCCGTCATGAGCTCCGGGACCGTCTTGAGATCTATGGCGACGAGGGTACGGCAAAGCTTGATCCAGACTTTAGAGTTTGGTGGGGACGTACCGGCGAAGAGCTCCAATGCGAGGGACCGTTCGACAACAGCTCCAAGGTAGGCTTCAGGCAGGTCGCACTGAACTTCTGGAGGGCGGTTCGCGAGGGAGCCCCTCCCGATCCGTCGCTGGACGAAGGGCTACGGGTGCAGGCGGTCTTTGACGCAGCCCACACCGCCAACGTCGAGCGGCGCTGGGTCTCTCCGGCTCCCGTTGCCCCGACTCCCTAAGGCGTTCCGCATCTCCGGCTTGTGAAGTACCTGCTCGCAAACTGGAAGATGTACACCACCGCCATCGAGGCCGTAGCGTTGTTCGCCGAAATCCAGCAAGGTCTACGAGAGCGAGCGGACCGCGGCGGCCGTTTCCCACTGCCCATCATCTGTCCGCCTTTCCTGTCGCTGGTCCCGATTCGCGCATTGATGGACCATGACTTGGTAAGGCTCGGTGCCCAGAATTGCCACTGGGAGGCGGAGGGACCATATACGGGAGAAATCTCGCCGACCATGCTGAGCGACGTGGCCGACTACGTCCTAATCGGGCACAGCGAGCGCCGTGCCGCCGGAGAGACCGACGAACAGATCACCAGGAAGGTAAGGGCGGCAGCGGAAGCCGGGCTGAGGCCGATCCTGTTCGTGGGTGAGGACGAGCCCACGGACGCCGCCGCACTTGAGACCGAGGCGAGGCTGGCTGTGGGTGTGTCGTCCCTCGACCTCGCCAAGCACCCGGTTCTCGTGGTGTACGAGCCAACCTGGGCGGTGGGAGCCGACCGGCCGGCAGAGGCGGGACACGTTCAGGAAATGGTCGAGCACTTGAAGGGCAAGCTCGCAGAGCTCGGCGCCAGTGATCCGGAGGTCATCTATGGAGGAACGGTGACCGGTGACAACATCGACCAATTTGCGGCGCTGGAGGTCCTCGACGGGGTGGGAGCGACGCGAGCCAGCTTGGACGCTCAGGAATTCCTGGAGATGCTTGACCGGCTCGGCAGGAGAAGGGCGGCGACGGCGGGCTGAAGGCCAACCTCGGCCGCCTATCAGGTGAGGCCGAAAAGAATCCTCACGTAGTGGATGGCGAAGTAGATGACGAAGCTTGCAGCCGCAAGGTACATCATCCAGTGGACGTCTCTGCCCTCGCCTCTTAGCAGCTTGATGGCCGTGTAAGTGATGAATCCGACGCCGATCCCATTGGTGATGGAGAAGGTAAACGGCATCACCACCATGGTGAGGAAGGCGGGAATGGATACGTTGTAGTCCTCCCACGGAATCTCCCGCACCATCTCCATCATGAGGAACCCAACGATGATGAGTGCCGGCGCGGTGGCTTGCGGAGGGATGACGTCTGCCAAGGGCCAGGCGAATAGCGAAACAAGGAAGAGCAGGCCAACCACTGTGGTTACGAGTCCGGTGCGCCCACCCTCCGAGATCCCGGCCGCGCTTTCTATGTACGTGGTGTTGGAAGAGGCGCTGACGGCGCCTCCCAGGGCTGCCGCGGCGGAGTCGACCAGCAGGACTCTCTGGATCCGTGGGAGCCGGCCTTCGGCGTCCAGATATCCGGCTTTCGCGCCCAAGCCCACCACGGTCCCCATGGTGTCAAAGAAGTCCGCAAGCATGAGCGTGAACACGGCAAGGATGGCGCCGGCGACCCCGAGCCTGACAAAGAACCCGAACGAGAAGTCGCCGACGAGCCCAAAGTTCTCCGCCGTGGGAAGGGCGAAGATCCGGCTCGGAAGCCTGGCCACTCCCGGGCCGACGTCCCCCCACGCTCGGCCCCCTGCAAACACCTCGTTGATCAGGATGGCGATTGCCGTGGTGGCCAGGATGCCGACCAGGAGTGCACCTCTTACGTTCCGGGCTACCAGATAGCCGGTAAGGAGCAGGCCGACGACAAAGATGGCCACCGGGAGCCCCTGGAGCTCTCCACCTCTCCCGAGCTCCACGAGTAGATTCGGCGCCTGCGGTTTGCCCACAAACCCTGCGTTGATGAAGCCGATGAAGGCTATGAAAAGGCCGATGCCCGCTCCGATGGCCTTTTTCAAGGAAAGGGGGATGGCGTTCATCACCGCCTCCCGGAATCCGGTAAGGACCAGGATCGTGATGATCAGGCCCTCTGCCACGACGACGCCCATAGCCTCGGGCCAGGTGAGACCGCTAGCAGCCACTAGCTGAAAAGCGACCACCGCGTTCAGGCCCAGGCCGGCGGCAATGGCGAAGGGATAGTTGGCGAATAGCCCCATGGCCAGGGTGCTGACCCCTGCAGCCAACGCCGTGGCGGTCAGAATCAGTGGAACCTGAAGCATTCTGCCATCGCGATCCGCCACGGCTCCCAGTACCGAGGGGTTGACGAAGAGGATGTAGGCCATGGTCATGAATGTGGTCAGCCCGGCCACCAGCTCGATCCTCACCGTCGAACCGGCCTGACGGATTCCGAAGAAGCGCTCCAGGAGGGAACCGCCTGTGCTCGCAGTGTCGGCCGGTGGGCTTGGTCCCGGGCTATCCATTCTGCGATGCATAATGACTCAGCCCATGGACTCCGACAAGGCTTCGAACGCTCCCGCGGAACATCTTGTTTCCGGGGGGCCGGCGGGACCACCTACAACCGAGGACTTCGAGGCCATGTACTCGGCGACACCTCCCTGGGATATAGGCCGGCCTCAGAAGGCCTTCCTTGACCTGGCCAGGACGGGCGCCTTCCGGGGGAGGGTGCTGGACGTCGGGTGCGGTACCGGGGAGCATGCCCTCATGGCCGCCGGCCTGGGGCTAAGGGCCATAGGCGTCGACATCGCACCGGCTGCGATAGCAATTGCAAAGGAAAAAGCGCGGAATCGGAATCTAAACGTCCGGTTCCTGGTGTGGAACGCCCTGGAGTTGGACGGCCTGCATGAACAGTTCGACACCGTGCTGGACTCCGGCCTGTTCCACGTCTTCGACGACCGCGACAGGTTCCGGTTCGTCGAAAGCCTTAGAGCTGTCATTCCGCCGGGCGGGCGTTACTTCATGCTGTGCTTCAGCGACAGCCAGCCGGGCGATTGGGGCCCTCGCAGGGTCAGGAAGGAGGAGATCGAAGCCAGCTTCGCCGAGGGGTGGAACATCGATGCAATCGAGCCCGCCACGTTTGAAGTCAACGTCGATCCCGAAATGGTTCATGCCTGGCGGGTGGCGCTGACCCGAGCCTGAGTCCGCAGTGCGTGCCCCTGCGTCATGGGTGCCGGTTGGATAAGCTGTGCATGACGTCCGATCCCAGGTGCGAGCAGTGACTGCAGGTCTCACGAGCGACGCCTTCTCCGACGGCGGCACCATACCCCGCCGCTATACCTGTGACGGACAAGACCTGATTCCGCCGCTGGCTTGGTCCGATCTTCCTGCCGAAACCGTCGAGGTCGCCATACTTGTCGACGATCCGGATGCGCCCGGCGGTACTTTCACTCACTGGGTGGTTTGGGGCCTGGATCCGTCGGAGGGAGGCGTTCGGGAGGGTCAGGTACCGGAGGGGGCCGGGCAAGGCTCCAACGACTTCGGCCGGTTTGGTTACGGTGGTCCCTGTCCCCCTCGGGGCCAGACCCATCGATACTTCTTCACGCTGTTCGCTTTGGCGGAGGAGCTTTCACTTAAGGAGGGCGCGTCGGCTGACGATCTCAAGGCCGCAGTGGAAGGCAAGGTTCTCGAGCAGGCTCAGCTCATGGGCCGCTTCGGTCACTAGCCGAACGCTCTAGCGCTGGCTTCCAAAGGAATCGCTCCCGATTGTCTTGGGCTTCCCGGCCGATAAGAATAGAATTCCCTACCTGGCGACTCATCGCATGCATGCTCGAAGAACCTCCCCGAAAAGTGAGCGAAGAAGCTCGGGCCGATTTCGGAGGTCCTCGCGCCAGAACGCATTTTCCGTACCGATCGAGGGCGAGATGGACCAAGACTCCGGTGATGGATGGACATCTGGCCAGACCGACACCCCGGAATCAGGTGGTCCATCTGACCGAATTGATCAGG
>DATACZ010000108.1:0-5596 GCA_036258795.1 Actinomycetota bacterium | reverse complement strand
GACCGACCTTACCGAGCTTGCCAGCTTGGTGGCCGGGGCGGGAAGGTTGGTGGCGGGAGATACCGGCGTGGCCCATATTGCCACCGCGGTCGGCACGCCATCGGTGTTGCTCTTCGGCCCCACCTCTCCAGCATTGTGGGGTCCGCCATCCAACCGCCCGGCGCATAGGGTGATCTGGAAGGGCAGAAGCGGGGATCCCCACGGAACCTCACCGGATCCGGGCCTGGTCGCCATTACGGTGGAGGAGGTCCTCGAGGCACTCGCCACCCTTCCGGCCAAGGGATCTGCCCTCAACCACCCCGCCGTTTGGGTGACCACGGGCCCGGGTAGCTGAACCCATCGTGAGAGTTGTCGTCACTGGGGCCTCGGGCAACACCGGGACCAGCCTTCTGCAGGCGTTGGCCGATGAGCCCGCAGTGGACTCAATAGTGGGACTGGCCCGCCGCGCCCCGACTACCTCGTTCACGAAGACCGAGTGGGTTCGGGCAGACGTATCCACTTCGGATCTTCTTCCCATCTTTACGGGGGCCGATGCCGTGGTCCATCTGGCCTGGCTTATACAACCTTCGCGAAACCTGACGGCGGTCGGGTTGACCAACGTCAACGGAAGCGAACGGGTCTTTCGTGCGGTGGGCGAGGCGGGTGTGCCCAACCTTGTCTATGCCTCATCGATAGGCGCTTACTCAGCGGCGCCACAGGATAGATCGGTCGACGAGAGCTGGCCCACCGACGGGATAAGAACCAGCTTTTACTCGCGCCATAAGTCCCAGGTGGAACGGCTTCTTGATAGCTTTGAGAAGGAGTTCCCGCAGGTTCGGGTGGTCCGTCTCCGCCCTGGGCTGATATTCAAGCGCCAGGCCGCGTCGAGCATACGAAGACTCTTTCTGGGCCCTTTCGTCCCTACCAGGTTGGTGCGGCCCGATCTGATCCCGATCTTTCCGGAGCTGAGAGGAGTCCGCTTCCAGTGTGTGCACTCGCTGGACGTGGGGCATGCGTACCGGCTGGCTATCGTCGGCGATGTCCGGGGGCCTTTCAACATCGCCGCCGATCCGGTGCTTGACTTCGCTGAGGTGGCAAAGCTTCTCGATGCCCGGCCGGTCCCCTTCCCCAAGGCCTTGGTGAGGATCGGGGCGGACGTCACCTGGCGCCTCCGGCTGCAACCAAGCCCACCGGGGTGGGTGGACCTGGCGGTTGGCTCGCCAGTGATGGACACCACAAGGGCCCGGACGGAGTTGCAATGGAAGCCGCGTTACACCTCGAAGGAGGCGCTTGGTGAGCTGATCACCGGGTTGCACAACCGCGAAGGAATCGACACCCCGCCACTTTCTCCTCAGGCTGGGGGACCTCTCCGGATCCGTGAGGTTCTGACGGGAGTCGGAAGCAGGTGATCGAGATCGTACTACCGTCCTAGAGCCGGGCAATCGGGGGCTACGCCATGAGACGCGCCGCCAAGGCGGGGGAACGGGGGAGGAACAAGAGCAGAAACCTCCACGACCACCGCCCCGTCCGCATGAGCCACCTCAGTGACGAGTCGCGCCCCCCGCCGCTCGAGACGAGCTCCGTTGAAGAGATGGCCGCCTGGCAGGAGGGAAGGCTACAGGCTCTACTTTCCACCACCCAGTCTCCCAGCGAAGCGGAGCTGGTACGGGTCCTGCAGCGGACTTACGGCCTGGTGCAGGAGGTAAGGCGGCTGTTCCCCCGAGCGCCTGGCTCCCTATCCCCAGAGACCGAGTGGCAGCTGAAGGAGCTACTGGCCGAGGATCCCGCTTCCGCCAGTGTCGAATCCGCCTGGATGGTCGCCGACTCACTCAAGCAGATGCTTCCCCAGATCGGTGACGAGAGCTATCTCGGCTTGTTGTTGGAAAAGGAGCTGGTCCGCGATAGGAACCGAGCGCGCACACGCTGGAGCAACTACTTCCCTACCGAGGAGCTGGATACTCTCGTGGCGTCCTTCCGGCGAGGAGCGGTGAACGATGGCCAGCGCGACCGGGCTGTGGAAGCACTGCTTGCGATATGGGACAAGCGGCGTGACGAAGGAGCTCACTACCGAACCAGGCTGGCGATGAAGGCTCGCTCGTTTGTTCACTACGCCCTCCTGCTCGGCGGTCTCGCGGTAGCGCTCGGAGTATTCCTGGTCCTGGTGGATGACTCGTCGTCCTGGGCCATCCTGGCAGCAGCGGCGGCCGGCGGGCTGGGGGCCACCATTTCTGGAGCGCGGATCATGAAAGACGTCGTAACCCCCACCGAGCTTCGATCCTTCCGCGGCTGGAAGATCCTGCAGCTCCTGGTGGGAGCCTCCGCCGGACTATTCACGTTCATGCTCCTGTCGAGCGACATCCTCAGGTTGCCCGGCACATCGGGGGCGTCCACCAGCTGGGCAGCATTCGCCACCTATGGCTTTATAGCCGGCTTCGCCGAGCCATTCTTCCTGGGTGTGGTGGCCAGCCTTGCGGGTGGAGGTGGCGAGGCGGCCAGGAGCAGGAGCCAGCCCCCCAGGTAAACCATGCGGCCACCGGCCGGACGTTACTCCAGGGTGATGCCCAGATGCCGAGCTCGGGCTAGGGGCATATAGCGAAGGGGAGAGGGGGCCACTGGCAGCGTCAGGCGGAGCACCTGGGGGGACATGTCAAAAATTCGCCTGTGGACCGCGCCGTACCGAAAGCCGTACTCCTCCCTGACCCTGGCAGGCAGTAGGCCCAAGGTAATCGCCACGAACGGCTCCAGCGCCAATCTGGGGACGAACCGAAGAGTGGGATACAGAACGCTCGAAGCCAGGTCCCTCTGAAAACTTCCTATCGAGATATCCGAGTCCAGGGTGTCGTCTATCCACCTCCTTAGCTCGGCCAGCGTGGCAGGCATCATCCTTGGCGGCACACCCAGCGCGATCGCGCTGGGTTTGGTCTCCGAGTAGTAGCGTTCTTCCTCCTCGTCCGACAAGCCGCCGAGGTACCGGCGGCCGACCTGGAGCTCGCTGTCTATGGTGGTGGCAAACACCCAGAGCAAGAGCCGGGGATCGGTCGCGTCGTAAGGGGCCCCTGCCGGAAACCGCCCCACCGGCTCCGAGAGGACGCCCCGCACCCTGGAGTGAACCCTGCTGATTCGATCGATGGCTGTCCGTGCCTGGACCTCTGACCCGAAGACCAGGAACAACGCAGCATCGAATGTGTGTATGAATCGCTGCCAGGGATCCTTGCGGAAGTTGGAGTGATCGGCCACCCCGGCGGCCACCAACGGGTGGGCCAGCTGAAGCAGGATGGCCCGGGGCCATGCCAGGAGGGTGAGGGCCGATTCCCGATAAAGCTTGCGGGTGACGAAGATCTGATCGGTGGGCTTGGGATCCCCCGTCTCTTTTTCCAGCTTCTTCATCTTCATCCCCAGTAGACCTTGGTCTCGTCAAAGCGAAACTTGACCACCGCCACGACTGTGAAAGCCACGGCAAACCCGAGCAACGCAATTACCGGAAGCAGCACGTCCCCCAGGCCACCGGTGGTAAGCAGGACCGAACGGTAGCCCTCCATGGCCCAGTAGGTCGGCGTGGCCGGAGCCATCCAGCGAGCCCACCCGGGAAGGACCGATACCGGTACCAGTGAGCCCCCTAGCATGGCGAACAGCAACCCGCCCATGCCACCCCAAGCATCCAGTTGCTGTGAGGTGCGCGCGATCGCAGTGACGGCCACGCCAAACGAGAGAAGTGCCAGGGTCAGCGCACCGGAGACGAGCACAAGCGCTGCCGTGGATCCTCTTATGACCAGGTCGAAGGCCAGCACCCCCGCCGAGAATAGAACCACGAGCTGCAGAATCGACACGGCAAAGGGCGGGAGCAACTTTCCCACCATTATTTGAAGGGGGCTCGCCGGGCTGGCCCTCAGCCGCTCCCAGGTACCCCACCCGTGGTCTCGGAAAAAGGCAAACCCCATGTAACCGACGAACATCGTGGAGAACATCACCGCCATGCCGGGGACCGCCTGCTCCGACCCGTTGGCACCGGCAAACCCCTCGCCCACCAGAGCCATTCGAAACAGGGGCTTCATGAATGCAGTCATCAGAAGGGGTATGACGATCAGGAATATCGGGGTCTCGAGGTCGCTTCGCATGACCCTGAACTCATGCTTGCAGATCGCCCAGCTCGGCCTAAGAGACAAGCTCTTCAGCCTCCTTCGCCACCTCATCGGAGTACCGCCGGCCGGTCAGGTTGAGGAAGACCGCCTCCAGGCTCGGTTCGAAGACCTCCACCGACCGCAGCCTCTTGGCAGCCGCACCCATTGCTCCGAGGGCTGTTGCCACCGCCGAGGATGGGTCATCGGTGGTGATACGGATGGCCGAATCGGATGCGGACACCGCGAGTCCATCCAGCTGCAGATCGGGCGGCGGACCATCGAAGGAGAGCTCCACCGCGGTCTCGGCGTATGAGGCAATCAGCTCCTGCAGGGCCCCGGAGGCAATCAGTCGTCCGTGGTCCAGGATTGCCACCGAGGCCCCAAGGGTTTCCACCTCAGCCAGGTAGTGGGTGGAGTAGAGGACCGCGGAGCCGGCTTCAGCGAGATCCTTGACCAGGGCAAGGAGATCGTAGCGGGTGGCCACGTCCGCTCCGGTCGTGGGTTCGTCCAGCAACGCCAGAGGCGGCTCATGCAACAGCGCGATAGCAGTATGCAGACGCCGCTTCTCACCTCCCGAAAGTGTTCCCGCCAGCCGGTCGAGCAGGTGTGCGATCCTCAACCGCTCGGCCAGATCATCGATTCTCCGGCGTAGCCGCAACCCCGACAGCCCTGCGATCTCTCCAAAAACGGCGAGGTTGTTCCGGACGCTCACAACTGGATAGATGCCCAGATCTTGGGGCGCCAGGCCGATGAACCGGCGGGCCTCCTCGGGGTTAGCGGTTACATCCAGGCCGGCGACCCTGACCGTCCCGGCATCGGGACGCCTCAATCCGGCAATGAGGGATACCAGCGTTGTCTTTCCAGCGCCGTTGGGGCCCAGGAGGCCAAGAATCTCCCCAGGCTGGAGGTCAATGCTGACGCCGTCCAAAGCCTTGATGGCCCGGTACTTTTTGTGGACTTCGGTAACGGTGAGCACCTCTCAGCCGATCTTAGGGCCAAATGCTCCTATCGGCTGTCGCCCGGCTGAGATGAGTGATCTTAGCCTTGAGACTTGCATTCCCCACAGAGCATCAGACCGCTGGATTCATCCCAAATTGCGACTTGCCTTCGCGATTAGAAGGCATTTTCACAGGGTAACTAGGGTTGACGCACACCCAACCCAGGAGGTTCCCCAATGAAAGAGCTTATGTCTAGGCAGGGCTTAGAGCTAAGCGTTGGGAGATCCGGAGGGATCGGGTTCTTTGCAGGCGGCCCCTTACACGAATCCGGGCATTTCGTCTCACCGAGGTAAGCCTAAGGATCCCCCTTGCACCCGAAGTCACGTGCAACCCTGAGGCTGAGGACGCAGAAGAACGATCGCCTCGTTGTGATCTTTTTAGAGGGAGAGTTGGACATCTACAGCACAGGAGGGCTCGAAGCAGAGCTAAGGGAATTTCAGGATAAAGCGGAAGAGCTGATTCTGGATCTCAGCGGCCTCGATTTCATGGACGGTTCGGGCT
>DATACZ010000107.1:0-11732 GCA_036258795.1 Actinomycetota bacterium | reverse complement strand
GTCGAGCGGAGTCCTGATGGTCACTGCGTTTACCACATCGTGCGCCGCAGTGGGGAACTTGTCAGCGTTCCCGAACCCGATGTCTTGAAGCTCAAGATAATTCCACCCGCCACCGGACCTTTGAAAATCCCAAAGTCCTGGAACTTGGACCAAGGTTAGGGACAAAAGGGCCTACTCGACGGCGCCACACCAGGCATAATCTACGCGGTAGAGTTGGAGGCCTCTGGCAAACGGGCCATTCGGTCTAACAGGCTCCAAGGGGTGTGAAGATATGGCCCTTTTCGATAAATTCAAGCGAGCGGACCTGAGGCTTTTACAACAGTTCGCTCAGAGCCACGAAGGAGTCGAGGCCTACATCGAGCCCGAGACTCCAACCATGCCCCAGTCGCTGCTCCTGGTGGCGAGGGATGGGCAGTGGGCTCGTGCTGCGATCGCCGACAGGGGACAGGCGGGATCGTTCTGCAAGAAGCTAGGAATTCCTTACTACGATGCAGCCATAGTCGGATATCCGGACCGAATGCGTGGTGTACGGGGCAAGCCTGCACCGGCGGCCCCCTCAGCTGCTGAGCTGGAGGAGTGGTTTGCGCAGCCAGCGGCGAGCGACCCTGGGGACCAGTAACTGAACTCTTATAGGGTCGTTTGATTCTCTTCTACTCGAATTAGTTGCAGTACTATTGGCTAAACGGGATCAATCCAGTGTGCGGCATCCAAAACGGTGGCGCGCAATAACAAAAGGAGCAGACCTTGGACACGACTATTGAGGGAGCAGCCTCCGTCGAGACTATCTCTGCGCCGAAGACGGTTACCCTCACAGCCAGCGCCGCATCTAAGGTCGCTGAACTTCTCGAGCGGGAGGGAAATCCAGAGTTCTTCCTAAGAGTCGCCGTACAACCAGGCGGATGCTCGGGATTGAGGTATGCACTCTACTTCGACGACGAGACCATGGACGGTGACACGGTCATCTCCCACGGCGCCGTGGTCATGCGAATCGACCGGATGTCGGCTCCCTATCTAAAGGGCGCCTCCATCGAGTGGCTGGAAGGGTTGGAGCAGTCAGGGTTCACCATTAACAACCCCAACGCTGCGGGCACCTGCGCCTGCGGCGACTCCTTCCACTAGCTTCATCGTTCTCACCCTCAGGGCCTGATTTGGCGCGCCCGATCCACGCTGGCGGGCAGGTCATCTGGTTCAGTGATTTGACCCCTTGACGGACCGCCGAATCACAGTGCTAGAATTACGAGCCTGTAATTCCAACGCACGGAGTACGCCTATGGCGATCATTCAGCAAGGTCTGACCTGGCAAGTCGCAGCGCGCTGCGCCGGGGTTGATCCTGAGATTTTCTTTCCCGAGCGAGGCGGGTCTTCCAAGGCCGCTCGAGCGGTCTGCAACGAATGCACGGTCCGCATGGAATGCCTTCGCTATGCTCTCGCCAACCGAGAGCAGTTCGGCATATGGGGAGGCACCAGCGAGCGTGAGCGGCGCCGGTTAAGAAGACTCTCGTCCACCAGGGTTACCCTCGCCTCCTAGACCGAACAAAAACCAAGCTAAGGCAGGTCAAGCCGGTGCCCGGCACAGCTTTTCGAGCACCGTCTCCAGGATCTTTGGCGGTTCTTTTGCCTTCAGCAAGGGCAGGTCAGAGTCGCCTACGCACAGCCGGGGAACCAGACCGACGAATTCGGTGTCCATGACGGCGATGCCAAATCTCGAAGCCAGGTCTTCCACCGCCTGAAGGACCTCAAGGGCGGTAGTCGTGTCCGGCCGGGTCAGGTTAGTCGACACCTGAACGCGGCCACGCCGTGGCAATCGTAGGCCCAGTGTTCGCAGTCCCCTGCGCCTCAGGGCGCCGCGGCGTAAAGCCGAGGCGATCGACTTTGCCGCCTCGAGGTCATCGGATTTCAGGTTGACATTGAATGCCACCAACGCCTCCCGCGCCCCCACAGCAGAAGCGCCGGCGGTCACATGAGGGTGGGGACCACCAAATGAGGGAGGCAGGTCCTTGAACGCGTGGCGACGAACCCACGGCAGCGTTGCTGCCTCTCCATCGAACGCCGCCCGCTCAAAGAGGAAGCTCGGCACCCGAAGCTCATCCCACAGCCTCTCGGCGCAGGTCCGCGCCGCCACGACTGCGTCATCGACGGAGGCGTTTCGGTAGGGAGTGAAGGGAATGACGTCTGCGGCTCCCATCCTGGGATGCACGCCCGTGTGTTTGCGCAAGTCGATCAGCTCCACCGCCCTGGAGGCGGCTGAGAGTGCTCCATTTACGATCTGCTCCCGGTTGCCCGCCAGGCTGATGACTGTACGGTTATGGTCTGGGTCAGAAGAAACGTCAAGGACGTTAGCGCCGGCTCCTGCAGCCGAGGTCACCTCGTCTATCACTTTCCTGCTCCGCCCTTCCGATACGTTTATCGGGCATCCCAGGATTAGGACCTCTCCCATGCCGCTAGCATAAGCAGGATGGATGAGGAATTCGGGCTGGGCATTAGAACGGATCTCGACTTCAAGCAAGCGCTTGTTCGCGCTCGGGTGGCCCTTCGAGCTCACGGCTTTAGCATCCTGTCCGAAATGCCCGCCCCTGCCGGGGTGGGGGAGGAGTCCGGCCGCCGTCACCTGTTCATGTGCGTTTGGGAAAAGCTGATATCTGCCGGCAACCTTGGAGGGCCGGGGCTTGACGTAGGCGACCACCTGCAATGCAACGTGGTGATCTTTGAGGAGGAGGGCCACACGGTTATTGCCGGCCTGGATCCCCGCGTTGGACTGGAGGGGTGGGCTGAAGGAGGCGACGCGACGTTGGCAAGCGCGGCGCTGAAAAAAGCGCTGGAACAAGTGGCCGTCTCCGAGCCTTAAGCGCAAGGAAGGGACATCCACCGGGTTTACCGACCCTCCGGTCCGTCCGCAGAGGTCTTGCTTTTAGACCTGGGTATACTCAGATTTAGGGACCGATTCGGGGGTGAGCACCATGGAGACTAAGACTGGCACGGAGCTTCTTAAAGAGGCGAAGGCGGCTGCTCGCGGCCTTGACCCCGACGAGGTCGCCAAGAAGGTTGAGGAAGGCGGAGTCACCATCGTAGACGTCCGTGAGGGCGATGAGTGGCGAAAGGGGCATCTACCCGGAGCGGTTCACGCCTCCCGTAGCTGGCTCGAAATGCAAGCCCACTCCAAGCTTCCCAACCAGCAGGCCCCTCTGGTCCTTTACTGTGCGGCAGGAAATCGCTCGGCCCTCGCCGCCCAAACTCTCAAACAGATGGGCTACACCGACGTGTCCCATATGCGTGGCGGCTTTTCCGCCTGGCGGGATGCCGGGTTCAAGGTGGTTGAACCAAGGAAGTGGACAGAGAGACAGCTGGACCGTTACTCGCGGCACTTCGTCCTGCCTGAGGTCGGGGAAGCGGGACAGCAGAAAATTGCCGATGGGTCGGTGCTTGTGATCGGCGCTGGAGGTCTCGGCTCCCCGGCTCTGCTGTACCTGGGCGCGGCCGGCGTGGGCAGGATTGGAATCGTCGACTTCGATCAGATCGAGGAGAACAACCTGCAACGCCAGATCATCCACAACACCGACAGGGTGGGGGTTAACAAGGCAAAGAGCGCCGCCGAGACCATCCAGGGCCTGAATCCAGACGTGAAGGTGGACATCTGGACGGAGCGGCTAACCCCTGACAACATCGAGTCGATCGTCGAGGGCTTCGACATAGTGATAGACGCCACCGACAACTTCGATACGCGCTATCTCGTGAATGAAGCGGCCGTGAACCACGGGATTCCCTCCATCTACGGATCGATCTATCGTTTCGAAGGGTATGCGAGCGTCTTCTGGCCTAAGCGGAACGGCCCCTGTTACCGCTGCATGCACCCGGAGCCTCCGCCGGCCGAGCTGGCCCCCACCTGAGGGGAAGCCGGTGTCCTGGGCGTGCTCCCGGGAGTGATCGGAACCATTCAGGCCAATGAGGCGTTGAAGATACTCGTAGGCTATGGCGAGCCCTTGATTGGGAGGGTTCTTACCTTTGACGCCCAGGCGACAAAGTTCATGGAATACAAGCTCCGAAGAGATCCACAGTGTGCCACCTGCGGGGAAGGTGCACGCGAGCCGGTAGCGGTCGGGGCCACAACAGCAGCAGAAGCCTGCTAAGAGCACCAAAGTAATCAGGCCCCCAGAGGGGCCTGATTATGCAGAAGTTACTTCCTTTTTAGCTCAACGACGCCTACGCGCCCGGCTTCCTCCGGCTCCACCTCGGCGGCGCTGCGGTCCTCCCTGACGGGGTCGCTTTCGTTGAATGCGAACCGACTGAGAGGGATCGTCACCGGGAAGCGGGGTGCGGTTGGCAAGAGAGATGGCGACTGCGTCGGCCACCTCTTCTCGGACGTCGTCACCGATGTCGGTGCCGACCATCAACTGAAAGAGGACGCTGCGCTCTAGCTGCTCAATGGAGTCGACGACCTTGTTTCGAGTCCCCGCCGGGGTCCTCCACTCTGCGTGGATACGGCCAGACGAGGGGATCTCAATCCTTAGATCTGCCTCTCCAACCTTTCCCTCCCAAGCAACGGTATTGCTCAGATTCAAAAGCTAGGCCTCATCGGGGGCTTTGCCCCGCGCCTTTACGCCCGCGGCTTGCAAACCCTTGGGGCCCTGGATTACTTCGAAGTCGACGGTCTGGCCTTCTTCGAGGTTTCGGTAGCCGTCACCCTCGATCGCAGTGAAGTGAACGAAGACGTCGTCCCCGTCCGGACGGGAGATAAACCCGTAACCCTTTTCGGCGCTGAACCACTTAACGGTCCCGCTGACCTTAGCCATATGCAATTCCCTCCCTTCAGATGCCTACTTACTACTTACTGCCTTGGAGGGAACTGCTGGACTGCGTGACGCATGGACCTGGGCCGTGCCCTCACGGATGAGTGTATCACTACGAAAAACGGACGGTGCATCGCCGGTCTCTTAACTAGAACCAACGACAAGGTGTTGGCCGCGCTCTTTGTGGCGAGGGATGAATAATTCCATCTGTGGAGAACCTGAAGGGAAGCCTCCTGGTCGCCGGGGGCCAGCTATTCGATCCCAATTTCCGGAAGGCTGTTGTCTTGATGGCGGAGGGCGGTGAGGAGGGCGCCATGGGGCTCGTGCTCAACAGGCCGGCACCGGTATCGGTTGAAGAGGCCGTGCCATCTCTGGCGAGCCTCGTGCCGCCGGGGGCGCCGCTGTTCCTGGGTGGGCCGGTTGAGCCGGAGCAAGCCCTCGTCCTGGCGGAGTTCGAAGATCCGATCCTGGCAGGGACGCTCGTCTTGGGCTCTATTGGCCTTCCGATGTCGGGCCTGGCACCGGAGGACCTCAGGGGCATCCGGCGGGCCAGGGTCTTTGCTGGTTTCGCAGGGTGGGGTCCGGGACAGCTCGAGGGAGAGCTCGCCATGTCCGCCTGGATTGTGGAGCCCGCCCTGCCGGATGACGTCTTTACCGAGGACCCAGACCAGCTCTGGAGCAAGGTACTAAAACGCAAGGGCGGCAACTACCGGCTCCTGGCATTGATGCCGTGGGATCCGTCTACCAATTAAGCGCGATTGGTTCGCCTTCGGATTGGGTCAGGAAAACGCTAACCGGGTTAGCCACTTGGCTGGCTCGGCGATCTCAATCTTTCCGGGCAGATTCTCAGGTCCCTTCCACAGCAGCTCCAGCTGGCCCGCGTGTGCCACCTTTGAAATGAATCTCTCGCCCGCTCTGTGCTGCTCGTGCTCTAGGTCCAGTCCCAGAAGCTTTTCGAGCATCTTCTCCGCCGACGATCGCTCCGCTCTTCGCCGGTTTATTCCTTCCCGAATCTTGTCGAACTGGTCGAGCATGTCCAGGCCGGCCTCGCGGACGGTCCACTCGCTGTAACCTTCGGCCACGCTCATAAAGCACTGAATCCGCTCCACGAACTCGTTCTGGGCCGGAGACCTTAGCATTGGAAATAGCTCCTCCGGCTGTTGCATTAGACGGGCGACCTCGTCGGGATCGTTCAATCCCCGCATTCGACCCATAATCTCCGCCGAGTCGATTGAGGCGGCGTCGATGTACGACTCGACCAGACCGACCAGGTAAGAGCGGGCCCACTCCACCGCCTGAAACAAAAGCTCATGGGACACCTCGTGAAGAGCAATCCATAGCCGGAATTGCTTGGAGTCAACTCCAAGCTCCCGCTCGACGCGGGTGATGTTCGGATGGTTCACATACAGACGGCCGGCTTGGCCGCGGGGAAGACAGAAATCCCATTGGGCAAGCGTCTTGTGAGAGAGGTACCCCACGACCAGGCCAAGCTGCACACCCATCGCAAACGGTCCCAAAGTGCTGACGAGTGCCTGAACGGGAGCGGGCGGTCCCTCAGATGCCTGCCCGGACAACCTTCGCGCCAGGCGCTCCATGAACGGCGCCAAACTGTCCAGATTCAGCTGAGCCCACTGGGACCTCGTCAGCATGTCAACCTGGGTGATGCCGGGAAGAAGCTCAAAGCCCGTTAAGGCAGTAATCCGTAGCTCTGCTATTCGGCAAGCCTCCTGGAAATCCCTCAGATCCGCACCGCCGGCACCGACGTCTGGTGGACCAGCCTGTGCAATCGCCGAGGTGATCTGTCGCGCGATGTCCCAATTGACCGGCCGGGATTGATTGAGCAGGACGTTACGAATTTCTCTGAAGAGGGGAATCTCGGAAAGAGCTGCGATGAGGTCGGCCTGGTCGATGTCGTCCACGCCTCTATCTTGCCACTGACCCTTGTACTAGAATCCGTGCATCCCCTGGGCGGGTCTTTAGAGCCTCCCTGCCCTTCTCAGCGGATGAGTTAAAATTTCTTGTCCAACCTTGATGTAGCAAGAGTGCAGAAAGGGCGGTTGTCGTGGATGAGCTTATGAACCCGATGTACTTCGTGATCTTGGTGGCAGTCGGCGTCGTTTTCGTGTTGATGCTGGCTCTTCGCGGCTAAGCCTAGAAAACGACCATAAGGCCCACGTCGGGCCTTGAGAAAACTGATGTTGTACCTCAGGGGCCGGGCCTCTCCGACGGCCCCTTACTCTTGCTTCCTCCCTGAAGGAACCTTGGGAAAATACTGTAGCCTCTAGCCTCGAGGTACTTGAGTGGCTTATCTAATTTTCGCCGTCGTCATGTCGGCCACGATCATCGGGTTCTTGTCCATTAGGCAGCGGGAGTCTAATGACCCGAAGAAATCGGTGGACGCCTTTCAGCGCGCCATCAAGGCGCTGACGCCGGAAAGGAACGGTAAGGGCAACGACCTTTGATGGGCCGGGACCTAGCCATTGATCTCGGCACCGCCAACACTCTGATTTACGCCGCCGGTCACGGCATCGTGTTCAACCAGCCGACCGTGATCGCGCTCAACCGGAAAAACGGCCAGGTGCTGGCCGTCGGCGACGAGGCCTTCCGAATGATCGGGCGTACACCCGGTTACATCGTCGCGGAGCGGCCGCTGCGCCGCGGTGCGATCAGCGATTTCGAGATCACGGAACGGTACATCCGCCTGCTCATGGAGAAGGCCGGAGTTCGCAAGCGAATGGCCCGCGTTCGAGTTTTGATCTGCATTCCATCCGCCATCACAGAGGTAGAGAGGCGGGCGGTGCAGGACGCGGCGATCGCTGCCGGGGCTCGTTCTGCATACCTGATCGAGGAGCCTGTGGCGGCTGCGATCGGAGCCGGGCTGCCTATTCAAGAACCTACGGGAAATCTAATCGTCGACATCGGGGGCGGAACCAGCGAGGTGGGCGTCATCTCAATGGGTGGCGTGGTAGTAAACAAGTCCATCCGTATCGGTGGATTCGACATAGACGACGCTATTTCACGACACATTCGCAAGGAGTACGCCATCGTCGTGGGGGAGCGGACGGCCGAGCAGATCAAGATTGCCATCGGCTCAGCTTTCCCCCTAGCCGAAGAGGAGAAGGCAGAGATTCGGGGACGGGACCTCGCGACCGGTCTGCCCAAGACGGTGCAGATAACCTCAGAGGAAATACGTGAGGCAATTGGAGATCCGGTCAGTCAAATAGTCCAAGCGGTGATCTCTGCACTGGCAGAGACACCGCCCGAGCTCGGTCAGGACATCCTCGCACGGGGGATTGCTCTCACCGGGGGCAGTGGCCTTCTGCGCGGCATCCAGATGCGCATTACGGAGGAGTCTGAGGTGCCGGTCCACCTCACCGATCGCCCCCTGGAGTGCGTCGTTTTCGGGGCAGGCAAATGCCTCGAAACCCTTCCTGTCCTGAAGGATCTGTTTGTGTCCAGCACTCCGTGAAGCCCCGAGTCCTTAAAAGGCTCTGGGGCTGGGAGCCCTCCTTACAGCGAATCTGTTCGGCGCTGTGAACTGGGTCGACCTGTTCATACTGCTGCTGGTGGCCGGCTCCGTGGCCCACGGAATCGCCCAGGGGGCGGCCGTGCAGGTTCTCTCCTATGGCGGTTTCGGGATTGGACTTCTGCTAGGAGCCCGGCTGGGTCCCAGGTTCGCTGACTTTGTAGCAAACCCCGCGCTCAAGATCATTGTCGTGTCGGCGACTCTTTTTGGTGTGGCTGGCCTGCTTTCCGGTTTGGGCCGGTGGATCGGAGCCAAGACGACCTGGGGAGTCCTTCAGCGGATGAGGCTGGGGTCGATCAACGCCGTGGGTGGAGCTGGATTCTCGGTGATAGTCACGCTGCTCACGACGTGGCTGGTCGGCGGCTTGATGGCGCAGGTCGGGTTGCCGGGGGTGACCATGGCCCTCCAGCAATCGCAGATCATGCGCGCAATGGACGACAGGCTTCCGCCTGCACCGTCGGTCTTTTCCCGCATTCAGGCTTACTTCCTTCCATCCGGTTTCCCGCCAGTGTTTGCAGGTCTGGAACCGAGCCCTGCTCCCGACGTTCCCGTACAAGGTGGGCCGGTGCTTACGAGCGCCGCAAGCGCCGCAGGACCGAGCACTCTAAAGATCACCGCCACCGGGTGTAACCGAATAAGCCAGGGCTCGGGGTTTATCACCACCGGGGGCCTGGTGATCACGAACGCTCATGTCGTGGCCGGAGTCGACCGGCCCGTTGTCCAGGACCGCCGAGGTCGCTTTCATCGGACCGCAGTCGTACATTTCGATCCGAGCATGGACTTGGCGATCCTCCGGGCGGGTACATTGACAGGTAACCCCCTTCCGCTACGGCGAGATGTGGCGCCCCGCGGGCTTCAGGGAGGCGTTCTTGGATATCCCGAAGGAGGGCCATTCCGTGCTGAACCGGGCGCAGTGCGGGCGAGGCTGAATAACGTGGTGGGAAGAGACATCTACAGTCAGAGGCTTGTTTCCAGGGACGTCTATCAGATCGAGGCGTCGGTTCACCAAGGTAACTCTGGAGGGCCGTTCGTTGAATCCAGCGGGCGCGTGGTGGGAGTGATCTTTGCCTCGTCTCTCGCCACTCCCAACGTCGCTTATGCCCTGACCTCCACATCGGTCGCGCCCAAGCTGGATGCTGCCAGGGCCGTAAGAACCCAGGTCGATACGGGGCCTTGTCCTGCCTGAGGCCTCGTTGGATCAGTAGACGGTGAGGAAAGCAGCTCTCATTTCCGGCCCATCGGGTACGTCACGCCGGGGAGTACGGCCGCCAATTCTCGGCTTCGCAGTGGCGGGGCTGGTAGCCGCGGCCGCCATTTCCATTCCTCTTCCGTTACTCGTGCTGGAGCCGGGTCCGGCGCCTGACCTAATGAAGCGGACCGAGGTGAGTGCACCGACGTACCCTTCCCGGGGTGCATTCCACTTCACCACCACGCAAATCACCTCTATCGACGGTGTGACGATGTACGAAGCTCTCAAGGCGGCAGTGGATCCGGACAAGGGGGTCTTGCCCAGGGAGTCCATCTATCCTCCTGGCTTTTCGCACCAGCAAACCGAAAGGGCACACGCCGCCCAGATGACCCAGAGCCAGGACGCCGCGGCGGTAGCCGCCC
Source organism: Actinomycetota bacterium (assembly GCA_036258795.1). Classification (GTDB taxonomy): domain Bacteria; phylum Actinomycetota; class CADDZG01; order JAHWKV01; family JAHWKV01; genus DATACZ01. The sequence continues at coordinate 1,811 of DATACZ010000107.1, read as the reverse complement.
TCAAGGAGGTAGGGCTGCCCTACGAACCCGACGGTGTGCTGGTGACCCAGGTGGTTAAGGACTCCGACGCTAATCGCAAGCTCCAGCCGGGGGACATCATCGTTAAGGTCGACGAAGCCCCGATAGTGCGTCTGGCTGACATAACCAGAGCTGTTGCGGCCCGACAGGTCGGAAAGCCGATCCAAGTCTCAGTAAAGCGGGCAGCCGAAGCGAAGGAATTTTCGATTAGGGCTATCGAGTCGGACAAAGAGCCCGGCAAGCCCTCGCTGGGTGTCATGGTGCGCCAGCACCACAAGCCGCCTTTCGATTTGAAGATCGACAACGCAGGAATTGGCGGACCCTCCGCAGGCCTGATGCTGGCGCTGTCGATTTACGACCTTCTTGTGCCGGACGATCTGACCAGGGGAAAAAAGGTCGCGGGAACGGGCACGATCGAGAACCGCAAAGGGCACAGTGGAGTAGTGGGCGAGGTGGGAGCGATCAAACAAAAGGTCGAATCGGCAAGGAGAATTGGTGCCCAGGTATTTTTGGTTCCAAGAGCCGAGCTTGAAGCCGCCCAGAAGGCGGCGGAGCCATCAATGTTGGTGGTCGGCGTCTCCACTCTGCGAGAGGCGATTTCGGCTTTGAGCAAGATCTCGCCCGATTAGGGCCATTCCATGCCGCCTCGGCTGAGCAGGCTGCAGGCACAAGGATTGGTATTTTTTACAGGAATCGCTTAACTACAAGATCGATTCTGCCGATAAGTATGTACGCCTTCTCCACAAGGCGTAAATTGAGGCGAATGGACTTACTGCCGGCTCCCTATCATTTCGCCGCCTCCTTCCTGGTTACGGTCGCGGCCCTAGGCGCTGCCTGGGTAACCATCTACCGGCCCAAATTTGTGCCGCCCGGACACTGGCGCAGGGTCGCATTTGGCGTCGGATGGATGCTGCTCGCACTGGGTGAGTTGCTGCATGGGGCCCAAGTGTTGTCCTCAGACCGGGACCCTTTGGTCATCATCCTGCGAGTGTCTGCCTACGCCCTGGTTGTGGCTGGCCTTCAACCCCTGGTCTTGGGCGGAAAGCAAGATGAGACGGCGGAGGCGGCGGCCCCTTCAACCGAATTGGCGGATGACGGGGAGGAAGGTCCGGGCGATGTTGAGCGCCTCTCGGTCGAGAAACCCACTTCTGAGCCAAGACGAGCGGCTTGGGGCACTCCGGTACCGGCGGTCAGGCGGCTGGTGGTGGCTCTGGCTCTATTTGCAATCTCGGAGGCGTGCTTTCTTTCGCTGGAGAGTCTCAGGTCTTCAGAGCCGGGCACTCTCTGGCTAACCGTTCACGGCCTAAGGCTGGCGGGAGGGATTGCGGTTCTTGCCTGGCTAGGGCAGGTTGTTCGAACCTCGATCCAGGCCAGGGTTGTGGCGGTGTTCATAATGCTGCTGCTGATCATAGTGGTGGCCATCTCGGGATCGATGACCCATGTTCTGACCGCCAACATCACCCAGGACTCGTTCAGGCAAGCCCGGCAAGAAGGGGCGGTTCAGAATCGGCTGCTCCAACAGCAGGTGCGGGATTCCATCTCCAGTGCCAAGCAGGTCGCAAAGCTCGACCCTGTGAGGGATGCTTTTGGGAACCCTGCCGCGCTCTCAGAGCAAGCTTCCAGCCTCCAGACCTCCGGAGGTTCGTTCGAATCTGCGGACTTCATAGCCTTCCTCAACGACAGCGGAGCGATCTTGGCTCTCTCGGCTACGGCACCGCGAGGACGCACCACCTTGGTGACCGCCTCCGTACCCGCAAGACTGTTAACCTCCGGCACATCCAAGGTGGTGCGTC
>DATACZ010000106.1:0-5765 GCA_036258795.1 Actinomycetota bacterium | reverse complement strand
CCACCTCGGGTGAAGAGCATCCGGTAAGCGGTCGCAAAGGTTACTCCCAGGACGGCCGCTTCCTTCATTGAGAGCTGTTCAGGAACGGCGTACACATTGCCGGCCGGAACGGCGACAAGCTCTGCGAAAGTTCCATTGACGTGCTCGCCGAGCAGGCGAAAGCTAGTGCACAGTGACTGTTCGCCGGATCGGCAGTACTCGCACTTGCCGCAAGAAAGGCCTGGGTTGACGAACACTGCAGCACCCCGCATGGCGCCACTAGATCCCTCACCGACCACCTCGACTTGCCCGGCGCCGTCCGCCCCAAGAACGTGAGGGAACCGATGCTCGATATTTAGAGATCCCGACGAGGTCCACAGATCGAGACGGTTCAGGGCTGCAGCGTGGACTCGTACTAGTACCTCGCCGGGCCCTGGGTGGGGATCCGGAAGCTCGACGAGCCCTACCTGCTTCAATCCGTAGCCGTTCATCGCCAGAGCTCTCATAACGGTCCTGGATAGCATGCCACCGCCATCCGGGCTTATGTGGGGTCGGGCGCAAGCGCAATTTTTGGCCTGGGCACTATTGGGTAAATAGAAATTAGGCCAGCTTCTATGACGCGCGGCATTCGTTAGTCGAGCGCTGCCGAGGAGGACAAACAAGCGAATCAGGAGGCAACGCGTCAAGAAGTTACGAAACGAGAGGAGGAGCAGTCATGGAAGCGACCAAACAAGCAGAGAGTACGACCCGAGAGTGGACTGATGAACAGCTGAGAATCTTCGACCGATGGTTCGATGCTCTCCAGTCCGTGGGCACTCCAAAGGCCCCCGAAGATTGGGAGCAGCTGCGCAAGTCGACTATTCAGTCCTGGGAGGAATCGGTCAGGAATTCCCTCAAGGCTCAGGAGGAGCTCAGCAACGTCGTCGTCGACGCACTCGGGGCTTGGGCGCCCAGGCCGCAGGACGAACGCCAGGGCGAGGCCGTGAGGCAGATGCAAGAAGCAGTGAAGAGCTGGACCGACGCCCAAAGGCAGGCTTGGTCGAGCTTCTTCGACATTGCCAACAAGGTCGACGTGTCGATGCTGACCGACACCTGGACGAAGATGATGGAGGCCAGCCAGCAGTCGATGAAGAAGGCCTGGGAGACCCAGGCTCAATGGTTCTCATCCTTCGACCGTCCTGCTGAGCCGTCTGGATCAGCCAGCTAAGAAGCCTGCGTCCAGAATTCGCGCAGTATCCAAAGCTCGGACCCGACTCGGAGGCGATAGTGAGCACCTGGGACTTCCGTGACCAGTTTCAGGCGATGGCCAAGACCTGGCTCGATGCACAGAGGCAGTTAGGGGAAAGCTGGCTCAGGGCCCTTTCCCCTTTCCCCGTACCAGACGCCTCGCCAGATGGCGACGCCTCGAGCGAGGCGCGCGCCGGCGAAGCCGGGGCGGCTTCCCAGGGTAGTCCGGCTGCGGTTACAAGCCTCACGGAGGGTCTGACCGCGGGCTACCGAACCTTGGTCCGCATGTTTGAGCTCTCTTTCGGAAGCTTCACCCCTCCGGCCTTTGGGGGCTTTGCCACTCCCGGTGCCGCCCCGGCGGGCGAACCAGCCCTGAATGCGTTCTTTGCCGAATCTGCCCGGCGCCTGCAGGGGTTGATGGGCATACCTTTCGCCCAAGGGCCCGGGACCCCATATGACATGGCCAGCCTGTCGAACCTGTGGTTCGAGGGCTTCCAAAAGATGTACGGCAACCAGTTCCAGAAAATGACTGCTCCCTGGCTTGAGTCACTCGGCCCCCGAGACGACGGCCTCACCCAGGCGGACGGCGACCGCTCCGTTCTGTCGCAGTTCACAGACCTGTACTGGGATACCTATGAACGGACCATGGGCAGGCTGTTGGAAAGCCCCAGCGTGGGATACCGTCGGGAGTTCGATCAGAGGCTCATGCAGAGCTATAGGGCCTGGCTGGAGTTTCGCCGGGCCAGCTTTGACTATCTGGCTGTCCTGGGCGAGGCATGGGTGAAGACCCTCACCGAGATGATGGTCGAGCTCGATTCCATGACCAAGCAGGGCAAGACCGTGGACAGCTTGGTGGACCTATTCCACCTGTGGACCAAGGTGGCAGACCGGGTGCTCATCGAAACCTTTGGGCAGGAGGAGTACGCCAAGGTTCAGGGACGGCTGCTAAACGCTGCAATGACCTATCGGCTCGAAGAGCGCCAGACTGCGGACGTTTTTCTCAAGATGAGCCACCTTCCCAGCCGCACCGAAGTCGATGAGGTCACTAAGGAGATGCACCAGCTTCGCCGCGAGCTACGAGAGCTCCGAAGGCGCTTGGTGGAGAAAGAAGCTGACTCTGCCGGCCGAAAAACTGCCCGATCAGGATCCCGAGCTAAAAAGAAGGCTGGCCGGCTACCGGACGCAGCCGCCAAGAGCGAAAGTCAGCAAGCCGATAAGAGCGAAAACCAGCAAGCCGCCAAGGGCGAACGTCAGCAAACGGCTAAGAGCGAAAGCGGGCCAACGGCCGCTGGGGATGCAGGAACAGCAAAGACGCAAGAGAGTGGGCAATGACGAAGGGAGGAAACCCATTGCCGTTTCCGGTCGATATACGACCCGACCAGGCGCTGCGTGAGCTAGTCGAGCTCAATCAAAAACTCGTCCGAGGGATGGACGCTCTGGGGCGCATTCGGGAAGAGGACATTACTCCTGGGGTGACCCCCAAGCAGGAATTATGGCGCCGGGACAACGTAGTTCTGTATCGGTTCACCCCGGTCGTGGAAAAGCCGTTTTCCGTGCCCGTATTGATTGTGTACGCGCTTGTTAACCGGCCATACATGATGGACCTTCAGGAAGACAGGTCCCTCATTCGGAAGCTCCTGAGTCTTGGGATGGACATCTACTTGATCGACTGGGGTTACCCCAGGCCGAGCGATCGCTGGCTGACCCTCGACGACTACGTCAACGGTTACATCGACGATTGCGTCGAGTTCATACGTGATCGGACCGAACTGGAACAGATCAACCTGCTGGGGGTATGCCAGGGTGGAACCCTCGGCCTCTGCTACAGCGCCCTACATCCTGAGAAGGTCAAGAACCTCATCACCATGGTCACCCCCGTGGACTTTCACGCGTGGGAGGGCTTGCTCAACGTGTGGGCGCAGCACGTTGACCCCGATCTCCTAGTCGACGCCCTGGGAAACGTTCCGGGCGAGTTCCTCAACTTTGGCTTTCTGATGTTGAAACCCTTCCAGCTCAGTTTGCGCAAATACGTCGACCTCCTCGATGTTCTGGAAGACGAGGATGAGCTGTTGAACTTTCTCCGCATGGAGAAGTGGATCTTTGACTCCCCCGATCAAGCCGGGGAAGCGTATCGGCAGTTCGCCAGGGACTTCTATCTGGAAAACAGGCTCATCAAGGGAGAGGTAGAGATTGGAGGGAGATTGGTCGACCTCGACAAGGTTCGGATGCCGGTCCTCAATCTCTACGCCGAGCATGACCACCTCGTGCCGCCAAGCTCTTCGGTGGCGCTGAAGGACCATGTCGGAACGGATGACTATACGGTTCGCTCGTTTCCCGTAGGACACATCGGAATGTATGTAAGTGGCAAGGTGCAACGCGACTTACCCCCCGCCATCGCGGAGTGGCTGACCGAGCGGGAATAGTCCGGGGGATGCCTCCTCGGGAGGGATGGGCTCGGTATACCGGTCGAGTGTAAGGGAGCGCTTATGGGAAGCATGGAGGGCCACGTAGCACTAGTCATGGGTGGTACCGGAGGGATTGGATCGGCTATCAGCGAGCGGTTCCTCAAAAAGAAAGTGCGGGTTGCCATCGGGTACTACGGCAACGTCGACGTGGCCAAGGAGTTCCTTGATTCGCATCCGGATCCGCTAATTTCGATCCACGAAGGAGACGTCTCCAACTGGGACGACTGCGAGCGGATGGTCGAAGGTGTCATCGAAGAGTTTGGCCGTCTCGACATACTCGTCAACAGCGCCGGCATAAACAAGGACCGGAGCGTCCGCAAGATGTCCCCCGAGGAGTGGGACGAGGTTGTGCAAGTCAACCTCTCGGGGACCTTCTACGCTTGCAGGGCCGCCATAAATCAAATGCTCGAGCAGGAGTATGGACGGATCATCAACATCAGCTCCGTGGTCGGCGAGCGGGGTAACTTCGGGCAAGCAAACTATGCGGCTTCGAAGTCCGGTCTGTTCGGCCTGACCAAGACGCTGGCCCTGGAAACCGCCAGCAAAGGCATCACGGTAAACGCGATCACTCCGGGATTCATCCGCACGCAGATGGTCGAGTCCATGCCGGATGAGGTGATCGAGAAGGTAATAGCCCAGATACCGGTAGGGCGGTTGGGAGAACCCGACGAGGTGGCGCGCCTGGTCGAGTTCCTTGCCGACCCTGAATCGGGTTACATCACCGGCGAAATCTATGGGATGAACGGTGGCTTCTACACGTAGCTGGCCAAACCGACGAAAGGAGACGCAATGGATCGTTCTGTGATTCTCTCGGCTAGTCGGACGGCGATCGGCAAGTTCGGCGGAGCTCTGGCAGAAGTACCTGCAGTGGACCTTGGAGCCCGCGCCATCGAAACCGCCCTCGAGCGGGCCGAGATGACCGGGGAACGGGTCGAATACGTGATCATGGGACAGGTCCTCCAAGCCGGCACCGGCCAAATCACCGCCCGCCAGGCGGCCGTCAAGGCAGGAGTCCCAAAGACGATTCCGGCGCTCACGATCAACAAGGTCTGCCTCTCGGGATTGAATGCCATTGCCCTTGCCGACCAGCTGATCAGGGCAGGAGAGGTATCCGTTGTGCTGGCCGGTGGAATGGAGTCGATGGATCAGGCTCCCTACCTCCTCCCAAAGGCCAGGCGGGGATACAAGATGGGCGACGGCAAGCTGGTGGACTCAATGATCTACGACGGCCTCTGGGACGCCTTTGGCGACAAGCACATGGGGGATCAGTCAGACGATGTAAACAAGGAGTTCTCGATCACGCGTGAAGAGCAGGACCAGTGGTCGGCGCGTTCTCACCAGCGGGCCCATCAAGCGACCACCGATGGAAGGTTCGCCGAGGAGATCACCCCGTTCGAGGTCCCGCAGAAAAAGGGTGATCCGATCGTCGTAGAAAAGGACGAAGGAATTCGCCCCGACACGACGGCGGAAGGGCTTGCCAAGCTAAAGCCCGCCTTTCAAAAGGATGGAACCATAACTGCCGGCAACGCTTCGCAGCTCTCCAACGGCGGAGCAGCGGTCGTAGTGGCGTCCGCCGAAGTTGCAGACCAGCTTGGAGTCGAACCGCTGGCCGAGATCGTGGCTCACGGGATGTCGGCCGAGGAGCCACCCTACCTGCATACGGTGCCCGCTTTGGCCATACAGGCGGCGCTGAAGAAGGCCGGACGGTCGCCGGAGGATCTCGACCTCGTTGAGATCAACGAGGCCTTTGCCGCAGTGGCCCTCAACTCGACGAGAATGTTGTTCGACGGCAGCTCCGAAGCCGAGGAAAAGGTGAACGTCAACGGTGGCGCGGTGGCGCTCGGCCATCCCATTGGTTGCACGGGCGCTCGGCTAGTCGTGACCCTGCTTTATGAGCTTCGCCGCCGTGGCGGGGGTCTGGGCGCAGTTGGCCTGTGCGGAGGCGGGGGGCAGGGCGACGCCCTGATACTCGATGTGGCCGGCTAGTCTCGGGCCACCCAGCGCTCGTGCAGCTTCCGCAGGAGGGCCGGAGTCAAAATAGGGCCGGCATCGAGACCCAACGGATTGTTGAGAACCTCAAGGGGTGAGTTCTCT
>DATACZ010000105.1:0-7660 GCA_036258795.1 Actinomycetota bacterium | reverse complement strand
ATCAGCGGCGTCGGCGAGTCCTCGGTGGGAAGCTTGTTGAAGTGCTGCCATAGGTGTCTGCGGGCGGCCTGCTTGAGCGGGTTCTCGTCGTCCACGCTGATCTCCGCCTTAAGTTCCGGTCGGTCGGGGTTGATTCAGCCGTGAGGGCCTGATGTCATCCTTCAGATGCGTCTGTGTATTAGACGGGAGGTGTCTGACCCCCGCTCGCGGGCTGATCGCCAGCACTTGACTGACCGGCGACACCGGGGGAGATCCCCGTCCCCTTGCTCTCGCCCGCCTCGGAAGCTTCCCGCAAACTCTCCTGCGTTTCGTCGCCGGTAGCGTCGCCTTGCTGGCCGGATCCTTGATCGTCCATTGCTTTGCTTACCTCCCTCGTTCTTCCGAGTGTCCCGTTCTCATACCCCCTCCAACCCGCGGGCAATCAGTCGTGCATATCAATACGCTCACGGGTCGCGGGAACGACTTCCTCTGCGAATCGCTCCAGCTGGTCGCCCGGCTCGCCCCAAAAAATGAATGTGTCGAAGCCGTAGTCCACCGCAAGCTCCGTCAACTCATCCGCCCATTGGTCGACCGGTCCTCGGAGCGGCCCGTCAGAAGACCCGTCCGTGATTCGCCCGGAGACGTTGAGAAGCCGTCTTAGCTTCTCCGGTCGTCGCCCGGCTGCCGCGACTGCATGATCTAACTGAGTACTCATTTGGGCTATGGGAGCCAGTTGGCCGCGAAACGACGGCACCCAGCCGTCGGCGACTCTCGCGGTGAGCTCGAGGGCTCGAGGTCCGTATGCGCCGATCCAGATCCCAATCGGATGTGCCGGAATGGGACCGGACTGTGCGCCGGCAAGACGGTAGTGGCGTCCCTCGAAACGGAGGTTTCGCTCTCCACTCCAGACTTTGCGGATCACCTGAATCGCCTCTGCGAGTGCTGCAAGGGCTTCGGCGCCCGACCGGCGTGGGCCGCCCCACGCCTCGATGGCATCCCAGAACGCCCCTGCCCCAGTCCGAGCTCGAACCGACCTGCGCTAAGGACATCCATGCTTGCGGCCGCCTTTGGCAAGCAAGGCCGGCGACCGAAGCGGGAGGTTGGCTACGTCAGGAAACACCCGGAGCTTCGTTGTGGTGGCAAGGATCATAGGGAGCAACGACCACGTGTCGACAAATCGACGCTGGTACGGATGGTCTTGCACCCCGACATATTCGAGACCAAGCCTTTCAGCTCGCTGGGCGGTAGCAAGGAGCGGAGTGCTCGCGTCGGGGACGAGGAAGTAGCCGAACCTGATCGGTGGTGTCGTGTTCGTCATTTCAAGGTGTTCCCTCGTCATTTGGCCCAGGATCCGAGGCCGGACCAATGTCCAGCAGGCTATCGGCAATGCGCTCGGCCACGGCAACCACCGTCAAATTGGTATTGGCGCGAGGAAGGTCCGGGAAAATTGAGGCGTCGGCCACATAGACATTTTCAACGCCGTGCAGCTTCCCTCGAGAATCCGTCACGGCCATGAGGTCGTTCTGGGGTCCCATTCTGCAGGTTCCGACGGGGTGGAAGTGCCCGGCCAGATGGGATCCCACAAACCTATCCAGCCCCTCGTTCGATGAGACATCCATTCCCGGGTCGACCTCAACGGCCACCCGCCTCATCGCCCCTGCCTGGGCGATCCTGCGGCCCAGCTTCATCCCTTCAACCAACCGCTGTCGGTCCTCGGACTCGGCAAGAAAGCCGTGCTCGACGATCGGCAGGTCGGCTGGGTTGGCGGACGCCAGCCGCACGCTTCCCATTGACGCCACCTTCTGAAGCTTGACTGCCAGGTAGAACTGAAAGCTCGGGGGCGCGCCTGGCGCCTCGGGAAGGGCGTCCGTCCATGGGTAAAGCTGGATGTCCCAGTACCCGACGTCATTGACGCCGCTCCGAGCCTTCAGGACGGATGCCGACTGCCACACGCGGCCCTCTTTCGCATGTTCGGTCGTCTCGTTCCGCAGACGATCGGTCGGCTCGAACTCCAACCAGCTCCCACAGTGGTCCTTGAGACGCCTCCCGACTCCTGGCATCGGAAGAACCGGAGAAATGCCGACGCGGCGGAGGTCATCCTCGGGGCCGACACCGCTACGCAGCAAAATGGCAGGCGATCCGTAGGCGCCGGCCGCCAGGATGACGGTTTTCGCGAATAGTTCGGTTGATTGTTCGTAACGGATGAGCCGGATGCTGCTCGCCTTGCCGTCCTCTATCACCAACCGGTCGACCAGCGTGCGGTCTAGGATTTGAAGGTTCTTCCGTCCCCGCCCAGCATCAAGGTAGGCAAATGCGGTGTTCCAGCGAACCTCCTTGGCAGCATTGACGGGGTAAGGGGCAGCAGCCTCCAGGAAGCTCAGATCGTTCAGGTTTTCCGGCGCCGGATAGCCCAGTTCGTCCGCCGCTTTCAGCAGTGCTTTATCCCAAGGGCCCAGCTCATCTTGTCCGTGTATACGCGTTCTAAGCATGCGCTCAGCGCGCCGTAGATGCGGCTCCAAGGTCTCGAAGGTCCACTCACGGTCGGTCGGGTCGCTCCAGGCGTCGTAGTCCATTGGATGGCCCCAGACAACAAAGCAGGCATTGTGCGACGAGCAGCCGCCAATAATCCGAGCGCGGGAGGCGTTTGAGTCCTCGAACCCCCAGCCGTGGGAAGGCGGGAGGCTTCGGGCGTCAAGGATGTCTTCCGGCCACCGCCCTTCATCCCAAGACCCATAGTCGGGACCTGCTTCGATCAGTCCGACGGATACGGAAGGGTCCTCGCTAAGCCGCGCCGCCAGCACGCACCCCGCCGTGCCTCCTCCCAGAATCACCACGTCGAATCCCGCCGTCCGCTCCACTATGTCCGCTCCTTCAGCAGCTCCTTAGCAGCGAATTCTACGAGCCGTTCGGCGACGAGCATGAGGCAGTTGAGACCGTGCTTTTCGCGGAGGAGGACGGCAAGACTACCCTCAAGGTCACCTCGGTATATCCGTCGATCGAGATTCGTGACGTCGCCTTCTCCTCCGGAATGGCCGAGGGAGCCGCCGAGGCTTGGGACCGTCTCGAGGATTACGCCGCTACTGTGACGTAGGGCCGACAGCGATGAACTCCATCCCTGCCTCCGCCAGCGATGCCCTCTGCGCAGTTCGCGTAGTGGTGATGGGCTCCCAGGAGATATGCGATCTCATGCGCCATCACCTTCGCGGACAGGCTGGCACTGAAGAGAACGGCGCCAATGGCGAGCCGGTCTGGATCCATCAGCTCGCCCACCGCGAAGGCCCTGGAAGGGAATGCAACACCACCGATGCAATCGGCTAAGCCAGCGGTGGCAGGACCGCCGTCTTCCTCGATGTCCTTGGATGTGAGCACGTAGACCACGTCGCTGTCCCCTGGCCTGCTACCTCCAAATTCTTCTTTGGCCTGTTGAATTAGTCCCGACGCGGAAGTGCCAGTGAACTCAACATTTTTGTAGGAGGCAATTGAATTGAACTTGAGAGGGGAGTAGGCATTCTTTCCTTCTGCCACAATCTGCTCGGCACCTTCCTGACTGACGCCGTCGGCGAGCACAGTAACTGCGATGTTGATGTTGAGAACGTTGTAGGGATATCAACTGCTGCCGGGGCCAGCTCGACGCACTCCGAATGTGACCCAGCTCAAATGGTCGATCGGCATTAGGGATCCGTGGAAGGAGACCATGAGACGCCCGTGTCAGCATTCCGACCGTCAAGGTGGTCGTTAATACCAAAGGATAAGTAGAGCGCTTGATGACCGGCACGACACCTTAGCCCTCTCCCCGATACTAATCGCTGTGACTGGGGTCTGGGACCGGACCGTTACCCCTGCCGCGAGCTCAGGTTGCGTCGTCTGAAACACGTAGCTCTGGGCCCTAGTGTTGAGGGACATAATCCCGTACGTACGCTTTCTAAAAGGCGAAGGACCGAGGAGGCAGGTATGGAGGCATTATCCGTCAGGATGCACCACGTGGTGCTTACGGTGACCGATATGGACGTGAGCCGGCAGTGGTACCGTGAGCTGCTGGGCGTGGAGCCGGTTATCGACGAGGCAGTCGAGCCGCTTGCCGGCCATCACCGAGGCTATTACCACGTTGTGTTCTCGCTGCCGGGCGGTCTATTCGGTCTTCACTCACATGCCGCCACCGATAAGGACGACACTTTCAGCGAGTTCCGACCAGGCCTCGACCACGTCGCCTTCTCGGCGGAGGGCAGGAGCGAGATTGAGGCGTGGCAACAGCGTCTGACCGAGCTTGGGATCAAGCACAGCGGAATAGTCGAGGACAAGTACGCCCTCAACCTATCCTTCCGAGACCCCGACAACATCGCTTTGGAGTTCTGGGCACCTCTTAACCGCCGCTTATCCATAATCAGCCCAGAAGAGTCCCCCCCACTCTAGGGGCGCTGTCTCAGCTCTCCAGCAGCTTCTTTAGCGCCGCCATGCGCTCGGTCCAGAAGGCCTTGGTCTCCTGCGCCGCTGACGCATCGGAGAGTCGATCGTGTTGAAGGGCGACCTGGCTCTTACTGTCTCCTCTAGGGTAGAAGCCGATGGCCAGCCGGGTGCCGTCTCCCCACTTCGCCCTAATCGACTTAGTGGGTTGGACCGTGGTGACTTGAAGCGATTGCCCGGGCAGCCACTGTTGCCGTAAGGCAGGATCCATAAATGCACCAAAGAGACGCTCGACCGGCACCCGGACCGTCTTGCTGGAAGAGACGGCGAAGAGCCCGTGGGGCTGCTGCAGCGGCGCACGCATGCCCCTTGCCCGCTCGTAAGCCACGGTGATGCTCTGTGCCCACCAGCCGGTAACGGAGTGCTCGGCAGTCAGCCATTTGGCGATGTCGGCGTGCTTCCGGTTACGGGCTCCCCAGTGGTCCAGAAGAGCAAACCACTCGGCCGAGCTTCGTCCTGTGCGAGCGCGTACCGTCTCGTCGGAATCATTGGTCTCTTGCATTTGCGTACGCCTCCGGGTGTGGAACTGATCGAGAAGAGCGTTTGGCATATCGCTCGAAATTCAGTCTGAAGAGTGCGATCACAGGCTCTATGTCGGCAGGCCCTCCGATCCAGCGGCTTACCCAACCGCTTTCCGGAAGCACATGATGAGGAGAGGCTTTCCCAGACTTAACGAGCTCATCCCTGATCCGTTTTGGAAAAGGCAAGTCGGCCAGTCGGTCTCCGTGGAGATGTCCCAACTCCACCCTGCCTAAGCGGAACTCCGTTCCACCCATGCGATGAGCGGTGGCTTTGACTCCCGGCCAGCTTGCGACCTCGGCACTGATGACTTCATGAATCCCGTTCTTGCCTTTGCTCATCTCTGTCCAGCCGTAAAGGGCTCATCCTCATAAAGGCGTTCATAGGCTTCACGGGCAGTATCACTTTGCCGGAAGCCTTGGGCGACGGCCCACTGCCGTGTCGCTCGATCTACCGCGATGGTAGTCCAGCCATCGCCGTCCTCGTGGCTGAGGTGGATCAGCAGCGTGTGAGAGTCGTGCTCCACACGGAGCCGGTGCGCCGGGTTGGCTTCTTCGTGGAGGCCCCGGACAACCTTTTCGGAAGCGGTTTGGTCGGCGAGAAACGAAGACCATCGCCTGTTTAGTGCTGTCGGGCGCGGCGGCTTCGTGCCCGATGGGGTCTGCTGTGACACCGTTGCGAACCTCCCAATGGAACTGCATGAGATCCTAATCAGACCATTTTCCGTCGAGAGTCGAGTAACAGGCTCTTTCCTCTGAGGTGTGGGCCTGACATCCCTAGAATGGGGAACCTGTGGAAGACTACGCCTCCTCCCAATTACAGGTGGAGTGTCCATCATGTGGGCGAGCGAACCGCCCTGAGGCTGCGTTCTGCGACTCATGTGGCACCCGTCTTAAAACCCCGCCGGCGCAAGATCAGGCGCCGGTTCTTCCGACCGCCGGTTCCGGCCGCTATGTCGCGCAAAGCTTCCTCGGTGAGGGCGGGCGCAAGCGGGTATTCCGCGCTATCGACAGCCGCTTGGATCGCGAGGTCGCACTTTCTCTAATTCAAACTGCTGGCCTTGACGATGCCTCGGTTGAGAGAGTTCGTCGAGAGGCAAGAGCCATGGCGAGGCTCGGTGACCATCCGAACATCGTCAACATCTTCGACGCCGGCGAGGACGACGGGGACATCTTCTTGATCTCCGAGTTCATGGCCGGTGGATCGGTAGAAGACCTGCTGCAAAGGTCCGAAGGGCGTCCCCTGCCGATTCAACAGGTGATGCGCATTGCTGGAAACATGACATCCGCGCTGGAGTATGCGCACGAACAGGGCATCGTCCACCGGGACATCAAGCCGGCGAACGTATGGCTGGCAAAGGACGGCACCTCCAAGCTCGGCGATTTTGGCTTAGCTGCAAGGCCGCAGGACGTAAAGCTGACCTCGGAGGGCATGATGCTGGGCACGGTTGCCTACATGTCGCCGGAACAGGCGACCGGCAGAGAGGTCGATGCACGAAGCGATCTCTACTCCTTAGGGGCGATGCTGTATGAGATCGCCACAGGAAAGCCTCCGTTTGCTGGCGACGATGCCGTCGCCGTCATCTCGCAACAGATAAATACGGCCCCGGTGGCCCCCTCGTGGCACAACCCGGAGATTCCGCCAGCCCTCGAGGCCCTCATCTTGCAGCTTCTGTCCAAGTCCCCATCCGAAAGACCGCAGTCGGCTGGGGAGGTGCGGGACCGCCTTAGCGAAGTGTCAAGCAAGACGACGATGGTGACTGAGCGAGTCATCCAGGAAGAGCAGAACCCTTTGGAACGCCTGGCGGCAGGGGTGTTCGTCGGGCGAGAAGCCGAGACGTCCGAGCTGAGAAGGATGTTCGACCAGGTCCTGCTCGGAAAGGGAGGGCTTGCGCTGCTGGTGGGGGAGCCGGGTATCGGCAAGACACGCACGGCTGAAGAGCTCCTTACCTACGCACGCCTGAAAGGTGCCCAAGTCTTAATCGGCCGTTGTCACGAGGGGGAGGGAGCGCCAGCTTACTGGCCGTGGATACAGGTCATCCGCTCCTACGCGCACGACCGCCCGGCTGAGGCGCTGGCCTCCGAGATGGGCTCCGGCGCACAGCACATCGCTCAGATCGTTTCGGAAGTCAAGCAGGTACTGCCCGGGGTGGAGATGCCCTCGATCGGCGATCCCGAATCTGCCCGGTTTCAACTATTCGACTCGATCAGCACTTTTCTTAGGAATGCCGCCCGGTCCCGGCCATTGGTCGTTTTTCTGGACGACCTGCATTGGGCCGACAAGCCGTCGCTCTTGCTCCTCGAGTTCCTCAGCCGCCAGCTCCTCGATACTCAGATTTTCGTTATCAGCACCTACCGGGATGTGGAGCTCGGAAGACAGCACCCGCTGGCCCTGAGCCTGGCAGCGATCATCAGGGAGCCGAATACACGTCGCATCCTGCTACGAGGACTCTCGGAGAAGGACGTGGCCCGATACATAAAGCTGACCGCAGGAATTGAGCCCGCCGAATCGTTGGTCGAGGCAATCTTTACCGAGACCGAGGGCAACCCCTTCTTCATGTGGGAGACGGTCAGGCTGCTGGCCGCCGAAGGGCGACTCGAAGCAGCCCCCCGCCAGTCCTGGAGCCTGACGATTCCACAGGGGGTCAAGGAGGTCATCGGCCGCCGGCTCGACCAGCTGTCGGAGGCGTGTAACGAGGTGC
>DATACZ010000104.1:0-4265 GCA_036258795.1 Actinomycetota bacterium | reverse complement strand
GGGTGCCGTGGCACTACCCACCTCGGAGACGACAATCGTTGCCGGCTCCGACGGTCCGACCGCCGCCGGGCCTCCGTTGCACGCGACCAGCAACAGGCCAAGGGTAAACAGGCAGCCCGCAAGGGAGCATCGCTTCACGATTCCCATTATGGACGAGCGCTCCGCTCGGCCTGGGGCTTTCGGGAGGTCAGGGTGGCAGGATGGAGTTCATGTGTCTGGCAGTTGAGATCCTGGTGAACCTGTTCACAGGCGGAGGTGGGGTTGGTCTGCCTCAACTAGCATTGTGGTAACCCAGCCGGTCAGGGCGGCCGGCGGGGTGATCGCTCGTGTGTCGGATGAAGGGCGCACTGAGGTGCTGCTCATCCACCGCCCTCGGTACGGGGACTGGACCTTTCCCAAAGGAAAGCTACACCCGGGCGAGTCCCATGAGCAGTGCGCGGTGCGGGAGGTGGAGGAGGAGACCGGCTTTCGCTGCAAGCTGCTGAAGGAGCTGATGGGCACTTCCTACCGCGACCACCGGGGCCGGCCCAAGACGGTGAGGTATTGGCAGATGGAAATCGTCTCGGGCCAGTTCAAGCCCACTGAGGAGGTGGATGGAATCCGGTGGCTTCCATTGCGAGAGGCCTCGAAGCTGCTTTCTTACGAGCACGACCTGGCAATGCTTGAGGAGATTGCCCGTGTCGAGCGCCGGGAGGGAGCTTAGGGAAATCCGTACCGCTCGGCCCCCTAGCGGCCCCTTACCGGTGGAGACCGGGTGGTTGTCACCCTCGAGGGCCCTCATTATACTTTTTCCATCGTGGTAACAGTAAAAACCTTGGCCCTCGGGCACCTGGCTCTCTTGCTCCTCGTAACCGGCGCATGTGCCGATAGCGGGTCACAGGCGAACCGAGGCAAGGCCGAGCCCATCAGGCTGCGCCTTGGATACTTCCCAAACTTGACCCACGCCACCGCCCTCGTGGGCATCGAAAAAGGGATCTATACCCGGGCGGTTGGACCCGACATAAAGATCGACTTCAGGCAGTTCAACGCCGGGCCCCAGACGGTGGAGGCGATCTTCGCGGGCGCCTTGGATGCCGCCTACATGGGGCCGAGTCCGGCAATCAATGCCTTCGTTCAGTCTCAGGGGGAGGCTATTCGGGTGATATCGGGGGCGACATCGGGCGGGGCATTCCTCGTGGTGAAGCCGGATATAAGCGGCCCACAGGACCTGCACGGTAAGAAGCTAGCCTCGCCCCAGAGGGGAAACACGCAGGATGTTGCCCTGCGGGCTTGGTTGGGCTCCCAGGGTCTAAGGAGTGACCTAAGCGGAGGCGGTGACGTTTCGGTGCTTCCTCAGGAAAATGCTCAAACCCTGGAGACCTTTCGTGCCGGGGCAATCGACGGCGCCTGGGTACCGGAGCCATGGGCAAGCAGAATGGTGATTGAAGCGGGCGCCAAGGTCTTGGTGGACGAACGGGACCTTTGGCCTGGTAGAGAGTACGTGACCACCCATCTGATAGCTCGGACCGCTTTTCTGGAGGAGCATCCGGAGGCCGTAGAGGGCTTGTTGCGTGGTCAGATCGAGGCCGACGACTTCATCAACGCCAATCCTGATGAGGCCAGGGACCTCGCCCGATCCGCAGTCGCCAGGATCACGGGCAAGCAGCTACCCCAGCCCGTGATTGATGCGGCGTGGGCAAACCTGACCTTTACCAACGATCCAATTGCCTCCACCCTCCGAAGGTCTGCAATTGAAGCCCAGAAGCTCGGTTTCCTCGAAGATGTCGACCTCGAAGGAATCTACGACCTTTCCATCCTGAACAGGCTGCTCAGCCAGGCCGGAAAGCCGGAAGTCAAAGATTAGATGGGCACTCCGATCGCATCTGCTTTGACCGCGGACGTGGCCACTTCCGGCCATCACCACAAGGGTTGGGCGGTATCTGTCGAGTCGGTGTCGAAGTTTTTCGGAAATGGGACATCCGCAGTCCACGCACTGGAAGACGTCTCCCTGGAGGTTGGGATGGGGGAGTTCGTCTGCCTGCTGGGCGCCTCTGGCTGCGGCAAATCGACCCTTTTAAACCTTATCGCCGGGCTCGACCGACCTACTCAGGGAAAGGTGGAGGTCAGGGGAGGCCGGACCACTCTGATGTTTCAAGACGGGGCTCTCTTTCCGTGGCTCAGCGTAGAAAAGAACATCGAGCTTGCTCTAAAGCTCAGGAAGGTGGAACGGCATCTCCGCAAGGAGACCTTGGCCGCGCTGCTGGACATGGTCAACCTGAAGGAGTTTGCCAAGAGGCATCCACACGACCTCTCAGGAGGGATGCGGCAGCGCGTGGCGCTTGCCCGTGCGCTTGCACAGCAGGCCGAGGTGTTGCTCATGGATGAGCCATTTGGGGCGCTCGATGCGATGAGCCGCGATCTGCTGCACGAGGAGCTCGAGGGCCTGTGGCAAAACACCGGTTTCACGGTCTTGTTCGTAACCCACAACGTCAGGGAGGCGGTGCGGTTGGGCGATCGGGTGATCATGCTGTCCAGCCGCCCGGGCAGGGTCATCGCTGAGTTTCCGGTCGAGATCGAGCGACCTCGCCGCACCGAGTCTGTGGAGGTCGGCAAGCTGGCCGGTTCGATAATGACCAGGCTACGCGAGGAGGTACGCCGCCATGGCTAGGACAGACTTGGAGCGCGGCACCACGGCTTCGAGGCTCGAGGACGAGCTGGCCGGTCTCGACGCCTTGGAAACCCCGGCGCCGGAGCCCAGGGGACCTCTTAGGCGGGTGTGGGAATCGGTGTGGCCTCCGCTTGCCGGTGGGGCGCTGGCGCTTGCCGTTTGGCAGGCCGTGGTCCTGAGCGGGTGGAAGAAGCCCTGGGTTCTGCCCGGTCCGGGTGCGGTTTTCGAGCGGTTCTTTCAGGACCTGGGCAACGGCGACCTCCTGGAAGCGTCATCAATCACGATGCGCCGGGCGGTGGTTGGTTACGGCCTCGCGCTGATCATCGGCTGTGCCCTCGGGCTTGCCATTGCACACTTTGGGCTCTTGAGAAGAGCCTTTGGCTCACTGGTCACGGGGCTGCAGACCATGCCCTCCATTGCTTGGTTTCCCCTTGCCGTCCTTTTGTTTCAACTGAGCGAGGGAGCCATTCTTTTTGTAGTGGTCCTGGGAGCGGCGCCCGCGGTCGCGAACGGCTTGATTGGGGGGATCGACCATGTACCCCCGGCCCTCCTGCGGGCTGGGAAGGTTCTGGGGGCCAGCGGCCTGAACGCCTACCGCCATGTGATCCTGCCGGCAGCCCTTCCTTCCTTTGTTGGGGGTCTCAAGCAGGCGTGGGCCTTTGCGTGGAGGAGCCTGATGGCAGGGGAGCTGCTCGGAGTGGTTACAACCCAACAGTCAATCGGGTACCGGCTTCAAATTTCGCGAGACTTCTCCGACGCCCGAGGGATGATTGCGGCGATGGTTCTGATCCTGCTCATCGGCATCGTGGTCGACCTGTTCATCTTTGGCAAACTCGACCGCGTGGTGAGAAGGCGGTGGGGTCTCATCGATCCGGCCACGGCCTAGAGAGCGTAATCCGTCGTATCGTAAGTTTGACCTCGAGTGCCAAGGGCGCAGACTGACATGACTCAACCCAACTCGCCGGTGAGGGCCCACGTCCTGGTCTCCGGCCGGGTGCAAGGCGTCTTTTTTCGCGACAGCACCGCAAGGCAAGCCCGATCTCAGGGGGTGTCAGGCTCGATAAGGAACCTCCCCGACGGGAGGGTGGAGGCCTTTTTCGAAGGCAACCGCGACGCGGTCGAGTCCATGATCTCCTGGTGTAGGAGCGGCCCCCGCCATGCGGATGTCGACGACGTCAGCGTGGAGTGGGAGCCGGCGCAGGATGACAGCGGATTCCGAGTGCGCTGATCACCACCACTCGCTGCCGGGCTCCCCTTTTATCGGGCCGACGATCTCACTCGTGACCCACCCGCCGTAGAAGCCGCCCGGCTGAGGATGGACGAGCTCGTCGTCCAGGTAACATGCCTCTACCCTGCCGGGATAGAACGAGTAGTGATCTCTGAGCCGTTCAAATTGAAGGTTGGGCTCGAGATAGGTCCACGCCGCGGCCTGTGCCACCTCGTCCCCCACCTTCAGGTCGAAGTAAGTGGCGCTCCCCTTCCACTCGCACCAGGTCGAGGAGCCCTTTGAGGGATGCAGAAACTGCGTCCGGACGTCTTCTGCCGGCAGGTAAAAGGTGGGAGCGCCGGCCGTCTCCAGGACTCTGAGAGCTCGTCTTGACACTGCAACCTCCAGGCC
>DATACZ010000103.1:0-8154 GCA_036258795.1 Actinomycetota bacterium | reverse complement strand
AAGGTTCGCCTCTGGGAACCCCATCAGGCTGGACAGACGCTGCTGCTCGGCGAGCCACGCTGGTTGGACTCTCCACCACCGGGCGTAGAGAAGTGCGGCGCGGAGAAGGGCGCGGTGTAGGCGCCCTAGGGGGCTGCGGCTAACAAGCTGGCCTACCTCCCCCACGCCTGGAAGCGTCTCGATGACATTCGAGGGATTGATGTAGCGGCCGAGGCCACCGCTGTCAATAAGGCAGAGCGCGCTCACCTGATCGGCAACTCGGCGTGCAACGCGAGCGGCCAGCATGCCGCCTAGAGAGTGTCCCACCAACACCACCCGTTCCAGCTCGAGAGCATCGATAAATGCAATCAGGCTGTCCGTAAGCAGCTCCGCGGAGTAGGGAGCCTTGGGCTTATCGCTGTCGCCGTGCCCGGGAAGATCGACCGTGTACACGCGTAGGAACGAGGACAGAGAAGGAGCCACCCACTCCCAGTCGAGAACACTGGCGCCCTCGCCGTGGATCAGCACTGCGGGCGGCCCGTCGCCCCCCACGACGTAGTGAAGGCGTAACCCGTTGACAACGACAACGCCGTGCTGCGGCTCGGCATACGGGGACTCGCTCAAAGGTCTCGCTTCCATCCCGAACAGTGGCTCCAGAGTCTTGTCCAGCTGGCTGATTCTCTGTTCTTTCCCATGCGTTGATGCTTCAGCAAACCGCTGAAAACGGCGTCCTTTCCAGGTTAGCTACTGTCCGCGGTTCGGGTTCAAACGCTTCGGGCCCGGGCAGGAGGCACCTTGACAGATAGCCGTGCAGTCCATGGGCATCGCCGATGTAGCCCACATGGCCGTCGGGCCGGATGGCGCATACCCATCCGGGTCGCATTCCGTACCGCTGGCGTAAGTCCCCACCGGGATCAGCCACATGGGCCTCACTCTGGTCCCCAACATCGGAACCGCCAACTCGGTACACCGTGACGGCTCCCTTGTAGGGCGCAAGCCGCTTGGTCAGTTTGGACGGACTAGCGGGCTTGCCGTCGTCCAAGACCAGCACGGTATGTTCCGGACGACTGATCAAGTCGAAGAGCGACGTGGGCACGCCCCCCACGCGAAGATTCTTAACTTGTGGAGCGCGGTCTCCAGCCTGAACCGCGGGTCCACCTCCGAAAGAACTCGCCCTCGACTGGGCGAGCGGGCCGCCTCGATACGACACCCAGTGCTGACTGAAGCGGGAAGTGAGCTTTCGTTGAACCAGTCGGTTGCTCGAGACAAGCGGCACGAGGCGGTCTCGCACTCGGCGCAAGGGGGTAGTTGAGTCGAAGACCTTCATGATGGCGTGGGTGAGCGCGATCACTCCCTGAGCTACCGGGGCCCGCTCGGCCTCATAGGTGTCGAGCAAATTCTCGGGAGCCCGGCCGGTGGCGACCAATCCCAGCTTCCAACCCAGATTTGCGGCGTCGCCAAGTCCGGTGTTCATGCCCTGGCCGGCGGCCGGGCTGTGGATGTGTACGGCGTCGCCTGCAAGGAAGATGCGTCCGCACCGGTAGTGAGGCGCTGAGCGTCGCGACGCCCGGAACTGGCCAAGCCATGTGGGCTTGTCGATGTTCATGGAGCCGGGCCCCCGCTGGGCCGCGAGTTGCCGAATATCGTCGAGAGTCGGTGAGCCGTGGTCCGAAAAGCCGCTGGACACCTTCGGTGTGATCAGGCGCCAACGCCCACCGCCGAAGGGAAGGCAGGCCAGAACACCGGTAGTAGAGATGAAGAGGTGCACCTCGGATTCGGGATACTTCCAGTCGACCTCGACGTCGGCACCCACCCACTCCCAATCGTAGGGCTGGCCGGTGAAGGGCATCTGAAGCTGATGGCGGACGGCGCTGTGTGCGCCATCGCACCCGACCGCATAGGAGGCGGAAAGCTCGTGTCTTGTACCGTCAGTCGCCCGCGCCTCGAGCGTCACGCCGCCGGGGTGCTGGCTCAGTCCTGCCAGCTCCACGCCACGCTCCACCCGAACCCCCAGGCGTTCGAGATGGCGATCCAGGACCCGCTGGGTCTCGTACTGCGGCACGTGCAGCATGAATGGAAAAGGCCCGTCGAGCTGTCCGTAAGCCACTCGCATGATCCGCTTGCTATCGGAGTAGAAGTTTGTCGCCTTGACGCGGTTGCCCACGCTCAGCAGCTCGTCGACTATTCCAAGCCTCGCTAAGAGCTCCAGCGACCGGGATTGCACACCGCCGGCTCTGGACTCGGCGGGCGGCATAGGGGCTTTCTCGATGATTCGGCAACCGACGCCGCGCCTTGCGAGCTCGATTCCCAGCAGCGCCCCGGTGGGCCCGGCCCCCACGACGACAATTGGCTCCCTGTCCATCTCGATTACCTCCTTGCTCAGGCCGACTGGATCAAGAGCAACGGTAGAGAAGGAGCCAAGCTTTGAAATCCGAAGAACTACGTCAATGCACTACGTATCTCTCTTGGACAAGGCTTGCTCCCGTATCCAGGAAGCGAGCCGGGCCCGGTTGTGAAAACCAAGCTTGGTAAGGATGCGGTCGACGTGGGTCTCAACCGTGCGTACGGAGAGGAATAGTGACTCGGCGATCTGTCGATTGGTGAGGCCATCCGACACCAGCGTCGCGATCTGTGCCTCACGAGGGGTAAGGGCGCCGGGAGGAGCGCCTCGTTTCCCCACGGATGCCGGAACCTCTTCCGGGGACAGGGCCAGGGCGATCGCTTCATCGCGCGACATGGCGAATCCGGCCTCGAAGGCTGGAGTGGCCAACTCCTCGCCAACAAGCGCGGCCGCCTTAGGCCGGTACTCATCGATCACCCTGGCAAGGAGTGCTGGCTTGGGCAGGCCCCTGCGAGGCTGCAGCGCTTCTCCCGCCCCGATCAAGCGTAGAGAGCGTTCCGGATTGCTCTCGAGGCAGCACCCCGCCAGGCCGAAGAAGGAAACCGCCACTACAGAGTCGTATTCCAACAGGCGAACCGCCTCCAGAAAGTGGGCTCGTGCCGACGCCTTAGCGCCCGATGTCAAATCAATCATTCCCAACCAGTTATGAGCCATGCCGGCGCCGAAGGCATCGCCGAGCGCCGTACCCTCGTGGATTGCTTCCTCGAGCTCATGCCGGACGGCGGGCTGAAGCGCCGGCTCCAGCGCCTCCGCCACGGCAGCCCGCATGCGTGCCCGGTGCCGGCCGAGCCGGTTGCCAAGTTGCCTGTGGATGTCCTCGCTTAGTCTTAGTTCCCGGGTCGCACCGGGAACGTCACCCATGGCCCACTTCGTATGCCCAAGCCCGAGACGCGCCCACGCTTCTCCGCAGCGGTCGCCGAGCTGCTCGAAGAGATGGATGCTCTTGCTGAACAATCGGACGGCTTCGTCGTCGGCGGCGGCGGTAAAAGCCGTGTAGCCGTAGGCGATCAGAGCCCAGGCGTGGCGTGCGGTCTCGCCAGAGGTCCGCGCAAGAAGCATCCCCAGCCGGGCGCGCATTTCAGCGAAGGTGAAAAGGGACCGCCGAAGGTCCTCGACGAGCGCCGCCGCCAGGCCGAGCGCGCTCTCAGGATCCCGCTCAATGCCCCAGTCAAGCGCCGCGCGAATGTTGTCCCGATCGGGCTCTAGCACATCTATCGGCGAGCGGTGGCCTCCGCGCATTCTTTCCAAGAAAGTCGCCTCTGCAAGACCGGTGAAATAGCGGAGGTGCCGATCCTGAAGCTCTTCTTGCTCTCCAGCCTCTGCGAGACGTTCCAAACCGAATGCACGGAGTGACTCAAGCAGGCGGTAGCGGGTTTCTCCCGGGGGCCCTGCCTCAACAACCACCATTGAGGCCGCGCAGAGGCTAGCTAGGTTTCTCAGAATCGATGCGCTGGGCAACTCCTGGTCGGAGCAAACCTGCTCGACGGCTTCACGAGTGAAGCTGCCTGCAAAGACTGAAAGGCGCCGGAACAGGATCCTTTCTTCATAGTCGAGTAGCTCATGGCTCCAGTCGATCGCCGACCACAGGGTCCGTTGTCGCGCCGACGCCCCCCGGAGGCCTGTAGTGAGGACCGCGAACCTGCGGTCGAGCAGCGGCAGCAGCTCGGACGGCGACATGACCGCCACCCATGTGGCAGCCAGCTCGATTGCCAAGGGGATGCCGTCAAGTCTGTGGCAGATCTCCCGGACGTCAGTTTCGTTCGAAGGGCCGAGTGCAAAACCGGCATTGGCGGAACGAGCCCGGTCCGCAAAGAGCTGAACGGCCTCTTTCTCGATGCGCAAAGGGGGGACTAAAACCACGCTCTCCCCTGGGATGCGTAGTGGCGTGCGGCTGGTGGCCAGCACTGCCAGGCCGTTACAGCGGGTTGTCAAGGTCTCGCAGAGCAAGGCGCAGGCCTCGACGAGGTGTTCGCAGTTATCGAGAACTAGCAGATGCCGCCGGTCGCCGATGGTTGCGATCATCTCGTCCAGAACGCTTAGGCCTCCCCGGCCGCGAAGCCCGATTGCCATCGCGATCGCCCCCGTCACC
Organism: Actinomycetota bacterium; assembly: GCA_036258795.1. Taxonomy (GTDB): domain Bacteria; phylum Actinomycetota; class CADDZG01; order JAHWKV01; family JAHWKV01; genus DATACZ01. Next base: position 3,685 of record DATACZ010000103.1, on the reverse strand, counting down.
AAATCACCAGATCCAAGGGAAGCGAGGTCTACCCACCAGGGCTCCTCGACGAATCCCGCCGGCAGGCGTCGCGCAGTCTCGAGTGCCAGTCGAGTCTTGCCCGACCCGGCGGGGCCGGTGAGGGTTACAACGGCTCCCGTGGCCAGCAGTTTCCGAATCTGCTGCAGCTCTGCGGCTCGCCCTATGAAAGTAGTGCGCGGAACGGGCAGGCGCGGCGGTGCCGTCTGGGCGGGTTCCATGCCAGTCAGGTGATCAGGCGCCGGCGAAGCCTCCGCGAGCCTCGGACTCCCATTCTGGGAAGTAGTCCGAGATCGCCTCGATGTCGAACGCATGCAGGATCGATTCCTTCGGCTCCCGAGCAAGCAAAAAACGGAACGAGCCGCGGATCAGCTCCTCGGGGGTACCCTGCCAACCCAGACTCTCGATCACCTCACGAGCCACTCCTACCTCGTGAATTGTGGATGAGCGGCCCTCAAACACCTCAACCAGGAACCTGCCATGGCCGAGAGGCGTCGTTTTGATCTCCGCCGTCATCACTACCTCCTGGACTGACCCCACCCTGCCTTGTGGGGAAGTCTGCATGGGAGGCAGCACCATGAGCAAGCTTTGCACTGCGCTGAGAGGATGCACAGGCCGCCCAGTGGATCAGGACCCTAATTCGCCGAACCAGCGGGCGCGACGCAGGAACAGATAGCGGTCGGTCAGGTAGTTGAGGGTGCGCCGAGCGACCCCGAACTGATCCGCCACTTCTGCTACCACGGACATGGTTCCGGTAAGGGGACCTCGAACAGTTCGGGACGCTAGCCGGTACCAGCGCTTGCCGAGACGCTCGAGCACCCCTACTCCACCGCTCGACCCGGCGGAACGCGAGTCCGGCTCCCGTTTCACCGGGAGTCCGCTCATCCGCAACAGACGTTCCTCGTCCAAGGGTCCAAGGCCATGCATTTCTGTGTGGTCTGGAAACACCCCGGTCAGAAACAGAGCCAAGTCGCCGAGACGCCGGTAGACACCGGGAAGCTGCTCGTCCGGCACGACCTCGAGCATGGAAGCAAGCCGTACAGGGTCGAGTTCGCTAAACCGTCGGCGACGCCAGCCCCTGGGCGTACGCACCCACGTACTTCCGCTGGTGACACGGGTATACGAGGCCAGCAGTTCGGTGAGGAACAGCCGGCGTTCTGGCGCGGCGAGAAATGCGCGCAAATCATCACCACCAAGCACGGGCAGGCGTTGGCGCGGTCCGACCCATTCGTCGACATGATGAGCACCCTGCAGCTCTGACCAACCCCGATGCAGGAGCAGTGCGAAGGTCAAGAAAGGAGAAGCTGGCAGCAGCGCTTCCTCATGAGGCGACTTGAAGACTGAATCAAAGGCCGCTCGATGGGCCAGTACCCCCAGAAGGGCACCGGCATCGCTTCGCACATCCACCGGCTCTACTCCGGCGTGCGGAGCGACGCGGGCAAGCAGCGCCAGGTCAGCGTCGTTAAGGTGGTCGAACCATGCTTGGCCACCTCTGGTGGGATTCATCGCGCCCAAACCGACTCTAATTTAATCCCAGTTCGAGGGGCGGCAAGTCCCATTGGGCGATTCAGGAACCAGTTCAGAGGTGAGGCAACTGCCTCGTGCCTATCTAACATTGACGGCTCCACCCATAACGAAGTAAAAGGCCACCAGGGGGGTTTGGTAGCGAAGGGAGGAATCCGTGCGCAGGACCATATGGACATTCCTGTTACTGCTTGCCATCACATCGAGCTTCGCGGGATGCGGCAATGGTGGGGGAGAGACCGAGCGAGGACGCCAAGCTCAAGAGACGAGCCAGCCGCGCGACAAGCGCGAGACCAGTGAAGCGGCGAGGCCTCGACTTGCCGACCAGTGGGCCGGACGCGTTGAGGGCACCAACGCCTATATCTCGGTGTTCACCCTCGACGACGGCCAGGCCGGTGCTTATCTTGCCGACGGGCAAAGGATCGCCACCCTGGTTCTGGGCCGAATCGACAATGAAACCCTTGACCTTGAACCAGCCCGCGGGACTACTGTGGCAGGGACCGTCCGTGGCGACATGGTGGATGGCACCGCCACCATCGACGGAGCCCAGCACCCGTTCAGTGCCCAGAAGGCTACCGGCACGGCGGGGTGGTACCGGGGTCGAGCCACCATTGGGGGGCAGGCCGTGGCCGCTGGCTACATCATCCTGGCTGACGGGAGCCAGAAGGGAGCCGTGCGCAGAGGTGAAGAGATTCTAGCCACGCCTACCTTTGACCCAGCCAATCCGATAATCGAGGTCGAAGGTGGCTCGGTGACAGTGCGGCCGGTTGCCGAATTTGTCGAGCAAGAGGGCGGTCTCTCGTAGCCGTTGACCCACGCCGTCAGACGTGTCCTTCCAGCAGGGCGCGAAGGACGCGGTGCGCTTGCTCGAGCTCCGCACGGGTCACCCGCTCTTCGGGGCTGTGAGCCAGCTTTGGATCGCCCGGTCCAAAGTTTGTTGCCGGGATGCCGTAAGAGGAGAAGCGTCCGACATCGGTCCACCCCAGCTTGGCTCTGGCCGGCTCGCCCGTTACTGCCAGCAGGGTTCGCAGTATCGGGTGGCTCAGGAAGGGTAACGCGGCCGGCATGTGATCGATGACGCGGAGATAGCCGACCTCCCCGACTACCTCGCGTACCTGAGCCTCCGCAGATGCAAAGGAACGATCTGGTGCAAAACGGTGATTGATGGTAACCGTGGCAAGGTCGGGAACCACATTGTGTGCGACCCCACCTTTGACCTCCACGGCTTGCATACCTTCTATGAATTCGCAGCCTTCGATGACTACGCGCCGGTTCTTATATGCATCTAGGCGCATGAGCACTCCGCCAAGGGCGTGTATCGCGTTGCGCCCAAGCCACCCTCGAGCGGTATGAGCGGCTAAGCCCAGCATGGTTACCTCCGCCGACAGGATGCCCTGACATCCGGCCTCCACTCGCCCGCCTGTTGGCTCGGTCAGGACCACTGCATCCGCTTGGAGCAGGTCGGGCCTTTCTTGATAAAGCTGTTCCACCCCATTGTGGATTGACCCGAGAAGCTCCTCGCATTGATAGAAGACATATGTAACGTCGAACACCGGTTCCCACACCGTCGTTGCCAGATCCACCATTACAGCAAGACCTGCTTTCATGTCGGCCGAACCGATTCCCCACAGGACGTCTCCATCGACCACCGCATTATCGTTTTCGTTTGGGGGCACGGTGTCTGTGTGCCCGGCAATTAGCAAGCGCTGGCTTCGTCCCAGGTTTGTACGGAGGACAAGGTTGTTACCGAGCCTGGTGGCCTCGAGCCACGGCACCGGCGCCAGGAGGCTTTCGAGGTAATCGGTGATGGCTCGTTCGTTATGGCTGACCGATGGGATGTCTACAAGCGAGGCGGTGAGCGCGAGCAGGTCAGTCACGGCTTCGGCCTTTTCTCATGGTGTTCATAGTAGATGCCAATTCCTCTGACATCCCATTCACGGGCCCCGCCCGCTCGGCCGCCTGCTGTCGAGTTTGCCAGTAGGCATCAGAGTGACGACCGACTTACCGTCTACTCCCGGCTGTCCTCAGGTGTGACTGCTCGAATCGTTGCTGCAAACGGAGGCGCGCGAAGTCAGATGCCTGGGCCGAGGACAGGAAGTCCTCCAGGAAGAAGGATGTCGCCCAAAGTATCGCCTCCCGGCAA
>DATACZ010000102.1:0-14687 GCA_036258795.1 Actinomycetota bacterium | reverse complement strand
GGTCGCCGGCCTGGTGGGGGGAATTGGATTCGTCGGCAGCGCCAACCTCCATCCCGGAAGGCTATCCATGTTCGAGCCGGTCCACGGCTCGGCCCCCGACATCGCAGGAACCGGCAAGGCCAACCCCGTCGGCGCCATGCTGTCGGCCGCTCTCATGCTTCGCCACCTGGGGGAAACCGCGGCAGCCGACCGGATTGAGATTGGCACAGAGCAGGTAGCCGGCAGGATCGAGCGTGAAGGACTTCCCACCCGTCAAGCATCGGAGTTGATAGCCGAGGCGGCCGCCTGACGGGGAGTTGTTTGGCTCCGAGGCCACACCGCGACATCTTCCAAATTGAAACTGACTAGAGGCTATGTCTAGAGTTTTCCCTGGCCGGGTACTCAAAAGCCGGGACTGGGGGAGGTCGGGACGATGTCAATACGGGAGAGCTGGGCCACCGAGCCATATTCGGAATTGATCGGCGCAGCTTCATGCTAGAAACCCTGCTTCCATCACCATCGGGCGTCGAGCTTTCGTCTCTACAGTGGCTTCTGGACCACCACACGACCAAGGAGTCTGAGCGCCGCCAAATGGTGGCCGATCTCAACTTACAGGCCGGTGAGCGCATTCTGGACCTTGGGTGCGGCCCCGGCCTTTGGACATCCATGTTTGCAGAGAAGGTGGCCCCGGAGGGTGACGTCATCGGAATGGATTTCGCCCCGGAGCTCATCGACCACGCCGTGTCCAGGCGGGAGGAGCAGTCATTTAGGGACGCCATCCACTACCTGCTCGGAAGCTTCTACCAGATTCCGCTTCGGGACCACAGTGTCGATGCCATCTTCCTCGGCAACTGCTGCTCCTACGTGTCGGACGTCGTGAGTCTTCTGACCGAGATGAAGCGAGTGACCAGGACCGGGGGCCGGGTGATCTCCAAGGAGTTCGACGATGGGGCTACCATCTTCCACCCAGTCGATCCCTACCTGAACGCCAAGGTTGTGGAAGGCGTGTCCCGGACAGAAGGGGACGGGGCGGATCCTGAAGTCGCCGACGACCAACCCGAAGACCCGAAGTTCAACAGCTTCATGGGGCGCAAGATGCATGGGTTCTTTCGGAAGGCAGGATTTGATGACATCTGGACCAAGACCTATGCAATCCATAAGGTCCCCCCGCTGGGCCAGGAAGCCAAGAATTACCTGCAGGGCCTCGCCAAATGGCTCGGCGTCATGGCAGAACCACACCTGTCGGAGGAAGAGAGCCGAAGCTGGCACGCTGCGTTTGATCCCTCGAGTGACGAGTACATCCTCGACCGCGAGGACTTCTACGTGTGCATGATCGAGATGATCACCGTAGGGACCGTGGCCTAGCTTTCCTTAGCCGGCGGAAGGTCGCCGAAGACCTTGTTGCCGGGCCCAACAGGGAGTGTGGTAGTGGCGCCGCTCTTCCATGCGCCCTTCCGGAATCACCACAAGGTGCGGTGTACCTGGGTTGATCCATCCTTCGCAGTAAGGACAGCGGTATCCCTTATCCCTGTTGACCGACTGCAGGACTCGGAAGCCTTCGACCCGGGCCCATCCCGGGCCGGCAAGGGTCTCACTAAGCTTGCGCGGGTCGAACTCGCCGGCGTCATCAGACTTGCGGCCACGACGAGTTGGGGGGCGAGTGCGGCGGGGCATTCCTCCATTGTGGCCAATCTCTACGAAATCTCCACGGACCACCCAAGGATCTCAAGCATTCAGTTCTTAAACTGATCCTCGTGAACGCTCCCACGATCGCAGTCGTAGAGGACGAGTCCATCATCGCCGCAGCCGTTGCCGCCCGTCTGAGGCGTGAAGGCTTCAACGTCGAGGTAGCCGCCGACGGCCCATCCGGAGTTGAGCTGATCAGCCGTACCAGGCCGGACCTGGTCGTGCTCGACATCATGCTTCCTGGATTCGACGGCCTGGAGGTGTGCAGACGCATACAAAGGGACCGTCCAGTGCCGGTGCTCATGCTGACCGCCCGGGACTCGGAGACAGACATGTTGGTGGGCTTGGGTATCGGCGCCGACGACTACATGACCAAGCCCTTCAGCCCCCGCGAGCTGGTAGCCAGGGTGCGGGCCTTGCTCCGGCGGGTTCGGAAGTTCCCCGCGCCGGTCGATGCTCCCATACAGGTGGGCGACGTGGAGATAGATCCAGCCAGCAGACAGGTCAGGAGGCGCGGCACCGCGGTTCATCTGACCCCGACTGAGTTCGAGCTTCTTTACACGCTCGCGAGCAGGCCCGGTGTGGTTCTCACGAGGGAACAGCTGCTGTCCGAGGTGTGGGGCTACCGGGATGGATTCGGGGGGCGTACGGTTGACTCTCACGTCGGGGCCCTTCGCCGCAAGCTGGGCCAAGATCTGGTGCGCACGGTACACGGCGTCGGCTACGCCGTCGAGGCATTCGACCTTTGAGGCCACTCGATCCCCTATCCTCGATAAAGACCAAGCTTGGAGCCGTTATCGTCGCCTCTGTGGCGGTGACTGCGGCCGTGCACAACCTGGGTCTCAGGGCCGGGCTCTCGCTTCTTGTAGTCGCTCTGGCCTCCGGCGCCTTGTCCCTTTTGATGGTCCAGTTCCTAGCCCACGGTATGACGTCCCCCCTCCGGGAGATGGTGGCTGCGGCAAGGACCATGGCCAGAGGTGACTACTCCAAGCGAGTTACGGCCACGTCTCGGGACGAGGTAGGAGAGCTGGCCCGGGCATTCAATGCCATGGCATCGGAGCTCGCCGAGGTAGACAGAATGCGCAGAGACCTGATCGCCAACGTCTCTCACGAGCTCCGAACTCCCATCAGCGCACTGCAAGCTGTGCTCGAGAACTTGATCGATGGAGTCGAGCCGCAAGATCCCGAGACCTTCAGCACCATGCTGCAGCAGGTGGAGAGGTTGGGGCGCCTGGTTGGTCAGCTGCTCGACCTGTCAAGGCTGGAATCTGGGGCCGTCCCCCTGCAGCGGCAACCCTTCGACGTAAGGCAGCTACTGGAGCAGGCCGTTCGGGAAAGCCGGCTTCACGCCCACCAGGTTGCGCTGGACGTCGAGGTAAGCCCTCCCGACCTCTCCGTAGACGGGGACCCCGAACGGGTGCATCAGGTGGTGGCCAACCTGATCGAGAACGCGGTTCGTCACTCCCCCGAAGACGGAAAGGTAACGGTTACGGCGCGGGGGAACTCCGAGCGAGTAACCATCGAGGTTTGCGATGAGGGCCCGGGCATCCCCGAGGCGGAGGCAACCAGGGTCTTCGAACGCTTTTACCGGGCCGACGCAGCGCGGTCCACAACACAGGGGGGCACCGGACTAGGCCTGGCCATCGCCCGCTGGATCGTCGACCTGCACGGAGGGGACATAAGGGTTGAGTCCATGAAACCCCGAGGGTGCCGGATGGTAGTGGAGCTTCCTGGGGTGGCCTCCTGAGCTCCATGCAAGCTTCGGCGATCTCCGGGAAGGATCCGCAGTCCGAAGCCCCAGCAGTTGCCCCACCTTTGTACCTCGTGGCGGTCACGATCACCGGGATTGCCGGGGCCGCCTGGTTGGTGGACAGGCCTCTGGGGGTGGGCGTCGTACTGGTTGCCTCACTTGCCGCCTTTGCCCTGCTGGCCGGAGGCTTCACGCCGAGAGGATGGTCCATTGTCTTCGGTGCTCTGGGTGTGGCCTTGGTCTCGACTGCAGCCCTGCGAGCGGCACTTTGGGTGGTGTTTCCCAATCTCGCCTTTGCGCTGATCCTGGCGGCGTTTGCGGTAAGGCCTCCGGCGAGCTGGAGCGACGTTCTGAAGAGCCTGCTTGGCCCGGCGATACGGAGCTTCTCAACTCCCGCATATCTGTTCCGGTCCGCCGGTGCCCTGGTTCACGGGTTGAAAACCAAGACGCTGGCCCCCTTGACGCGGGGCCTTGTTATCGGAGGCGCCCTCGTGGCCGTGTTCTGGGCCCTGTTTGCCTCCGCGGACCGGGCGTTCCTCGAGTTTTCAAAGCGACTCATTCCTGACTGGGACCTAGGCCTTTGGCCTTTCTGGGTCGCCACCTTTGTCTTTGTTGTGGCGGTGACGACCGCATTCCACCTGGCCGGCCGGCTGCCCTTCCCCGGGTTCCTCCAGGCGATGATTGATCAGGTTCAGACTGGCGGAGGGTGGAGGCCAAGGAAGGTCGAGTGGGTCACGGCCCTGACCTTGCTAAACCTGCTGTTCCTCGCCTTCGTAACGGTGCAGGCGCTGGTGCTCTTTGCCGGCCACGATCACATTCTCCGCACGGCAAATCTGAGCTACGCCGAGTATGCCCGCGAGGGTTTCTTTCAGCTCCTCGTCTCGGGGACCTTGACAATCGCCGTGGTGGCCGTGTCATGGAACCGGGCAGAACGAGCCAACGGCAACGATTTGACTGTGATCAGAGGGCTTCTCGGGGTTCTGTGCCTGATGGCGTTTGTCGTCCTGGTCTCCGCTATCAGGCGTCTTTCGCTGTACGAGGAGGCATTTGGGTTTACGCGGCTTCGACTGAGCGCCCACGCGCTGGGTCTGTGGGTGGGCGGCGTGTTGATTTTGCTCCTGATAGGAGGAGCAACTCTTCGAACCAGGTGGCTGGCTCGGACAACAGTCATTCTCACCGCATGTGCTCTTCTCCTGTTCAGCGGCATGAACCCGGAGGGCATGATCGCCGGGCGGAACCTAGCCCGGTTCAAAGAGACGGGAAAGATAGACCTGCCATACCTGTCGGGGCTGAGCGGCGACGCAGTGCCCGAGCTGGCTCGCTTACCTGCCCCCATGAAAACGGCCGCTCTGGCCGGAATAGAACAAGAGCTCTCCAGGGGTGAACCGTGGAGCTCGTTCAACCTGGGACGTGAGCGCGCCAGAGGGCTTCTGAGCATTCCGTGAGAGTCCGGCCAGGATCCGGCCGGAGAGCAAGCAAGCTAATCTTTGGTCATGATCCGGATAGCTCTGGCCCAGGTCAATAGCACCACCGGTGACCTCGAAGGCAATGGCGCGCTGGTACGGCAAGCGGTAAGGGAAGGCAGGGCTAAAGGGGCCGATCTAATCGCCTTCCCGGAGATGGTCATGACCGGCTATCCACCAGACGACCTCCTGCTCAACAAGGGATTTTTGCGAGACAGTGACCGCGCCCTGAAGGAGGTGGCCACCTCAGTCCAAGGCATCTCAGCGATCATCGGATGTGTCGAGCAGGACCCGGGAGGATCGCTTTACAACGCTGCAGCGGTTGTCTCGGAGGGACGGATCCGGGCGATTTATCGAAAGCATGAGCTACCCAACTACGGTGTGTTCGACGAGAGAAGATTCTTTGAACCCGGAAGTGAGATCCTCATAGCCAAGATCGGCAGCCACATCTTCGGAGTGACGATCTGCGAGGACCTGTGGAGCGACGAAGGGCCTCATGCCACCTGCGCGGCCGCCGGCGCCTCGATGATTGTCAACATCAACGCTTCTCCGTACCACGCCGGGAAAGGCCGTGAGCGCAAAGACCTGCTGGTCAGAAGGGCGAAGGAAAACGATCTCGCCTTTGCCTACGTCAACTCGGTCGGTGGCAACGACGAGATCATCTTCGATGGCCAATCCATGGCGCTCTCCGTAGCAGGAACGCTGATAGCTCGAGCGTCGCAGTTCCGGGAAGAGCTTCTGCTCTTCGACATCGACCCTCCAGCTCGTCCGTATGACGGGGCCCCAAGGGCCGCGCTGGTGGACCTAGGCTCCGGGCACGGCGTACCGCGGCCGCCCTTGGATCCGAGAGTTGCAGACGAGCTGACGGCTGACGAGGAGGTGTATACGGCTCTGGTGCTGGGAGTCCAGGATTACATGGGCAAGAACGGGTTTGGTGAGGCACTCATTGGGGTGTCAGGCGGCATCGATTCCGCGCTTACCCTGGCCATCGTCTGCGACGCCATCGGAGCCGATAAGGTCCTGGCCCTCTCCAACCCCAGCGATTACACCTCCACCCGCAGCATCCGCGACGTCGAGTCTCTATGCGAGAACCTGGCGGTAGACCTGGCAGTGCTGCCCATAGGAGACGCCCTGCAAGGTATGCGCAAGGCCCTCGACCCATTGTTTGCAGTGGCCGAAGGCGGAGTAACCGACCAGAACCTGCAGGCTCGCATCCGCGGGACGCTATGGATGGCCGTCTCCAATCAGACGGGAAGGCTGGTTCTATCCACAGGCAACAAGTCGGAGATGTCGGTCGGCTACGCCACCTTGTACGGCGACATGGCGGGTGGCTTTGCCGTGCTGAAAGACGTTCCTAAAACCCTCGTCTGGAGGCTTGCGAGGTGGCGAAACAGGGACGGGGAGGTGATACCCGATGGGATCATCTCCAGGGCTCCGACCGCCGAGCTGGCCCCCAACCAGCTCGACACCGACGTCCTTCCTCCCTACGAGGTCCTGGATCCGATCCTCAAGAGCTATATCGAGGAAAGCATTTCGATCGATGAGATAGTTGAGCGAGGCTTCGATAGGGAGCTGGTGCTCAAGGTTGTCGCCATGGTGGACCGAGCGGAGTACAAGAGGCGACAGGCCCCACCGGGGATAAAGATAAGCAGGCGAGCGTTTGGGCGTGACCGACGTCTGCCTATTACGAACAAGTACCGTCCCAGGTGACGAGCTCCACGGCTCCCAGAATCGTAAGAACCATCGAGTAAGGAGATGAGATGACCGACTCCGAGGTTCAAGGCTCTAATACCGAGAAGGACCCTGAGGACTGGGTCACGGCGGATGAACCCATGACCGGCGCCCAAGCCTCTTACCTCTCGACCCTTTCTCAGGAGGCCGGCGAGGAACCGGACCTAAGCCTGACCAAGGCGGAGGCATCCAAGAGAATTGAAGAGCTTCAGCAAAAGACCGGCAGGGGCAATTAGACGAATTCATTCCTGGCACAAACAATCAGTCTCGGTAACTGGTACAGCTTAGATGTCGAAGTACATGTAGAACTCGTACGGATGAGGCCGCTTGCCGAGCTCTTCGACCTCGTTCTGCCGCTTGAACTGGATCCAAGTGTCGATTAGATCGGGCGTGAAAACACCGCCGGCCAACAGAAAGTCGTGGTCCTTCTCGAGGGCGTCAAGCGATTCCGACAGTGACCCCGGGACCTGAGGGACCTTGGCCGCTTCGTCCTCTCCAAGCTCGTAAAGATCGCGGTTCATGGGTTCAAGCGGTTCGGTGTTGCGCTTGATCCCGTCCAGTCCGGCCATCAGCATTGCCGAGAATGCGAGGTACGGGTTGCATGATGCGTCTGGGCACCGGAACTCGATCCTCTTGCTCTTCGGCGACTTGGAGTAGAGGGGGATGCGGACTGCGGCAGACCGGTTGCGCTGTGAATAAACCAGGTTGACCGGCGCTTCAAATCCCGGCACCAAGCGGCGGTAGGAGTTGGTAGTAGGAGCCACCAACGCACATAGCGCAGGTGCATGCTCCAGCAGTCCCCCGATGTAGTGGCGGGCGAGATCGGACAGGTTGGCATAACCCTCACCCCAGAAAAGGGGATCGTCATCGTTCCACAGGCTCTGGTGTACGTGCATCCCGGAGCCGTTGTCCTGGAAGATCGGTTTGGGCATGAAGGTCACTGTCTTTCCGTGCTGAAGGGCCGTGCTCTTTATCACGTATTTGTAGAGCATCAGGCTGTCGGCCATCTTGAGCAGCGGAGCGTACCCCATGTCGATCTCCGCCTGTCCGGCAGTCCCGACCTCGTGGTGATGAACCTCGACGTTGACTCCGACCTTGCGCAGGTTTACCACCATCTCGGAGCGCAGGTCCTGGTTGTGGTCCATGGGTGGAACGGGGAAATAGCCCTCCTTGTAGCGGGGCTTGTACCCCTTGTTACCACCCTCGACTATTGCGCCGGAGTTCCAAATTCCCTCGACCGAGTCGAGGAAGTAGTAACCCGAGTTCTGCGTCTGGTCGAAACGCACATCGTCGAAGATGTAGAACTCTGCCTCCGGCCCCCAGTAAGACTGGGTTGCAATGCCGCTGGAGGCAAGATAGTCCTCCGCCTTCTTAGCGATGTACCGGGGGTCTCTCGAGTAAGACTCTCCGGTAACCGGGTCACCGATAAAGCAGTTGATGTTCAGGGTCTTGATTGTCCGAAATGGATCAATGTAGGCGGTGGAGGCGTCGGGGAAGAGCAGCATGTCGGACTCATGGATCTCCTGGAAGCCCCGGATAGACGAACCGTCGAATCCGAAGCCGGCAGAGAAGCTCTTTTCGTTCAGCTCCTCCGGTGTCATCGAGAAGTGCTGCATCAGGCCGGGAATGTCGCAGAACCGGAGGTCGATCATCTCGACCTCCTCGTCCTTGACAAGCTTCAGAACGTCGCCTACATCCATGGTCTCGTCGGCCATCTTCTTTCCTCCCTGCTTCTTTCCTCTGGTCTGGTTTGGTGAACTGTCGCGTGAGAGGGCCGCTCGTGCAAATGGGCCAATCTCGACGACCCTAAGCTTGCTATGTGTCCAACTCGTAGCAGATTTGTTACGAACGAGTTAACAGGCCCGTACGGCCCGTGTGTCCAGCCCGGCGACAGGTGACGATGTGTTCCCGACTGATTGGTGACGTTCTGGACTGATGCGTGACACTGTTAAGACTGTTTCCCTACGCAGCCCAGGAGACCAAAGAGCCTCAAGTGATCTTCGAGCCAGGTGACAAAGCCCTTCTGATCGACCCCCGAGGACGCCGGTACCTCATCACGCTCAGTAAAGCTGGAGCCTTTCACTTCCACAGGGGAATCGTGCACCACGACGACATCATCGGCCGGCATGACGGGGTGTCGGTGTTATCCACTACAGGAGCCCCTCTCACCGCCCTCTCACCGACCTATGCGGACTATGTGCTCAAGATGCCGAGGGGCGCTCAGGTCATCTACCCGAAAGACGTGGCCATGATCCTCGTCCAGGGAGACATCTATCCAGGCGCCACGGTTCTCGAGGCGGGCATCGGTTCGGGAGCTCTGACCATTGCGCTTCTCCGAGCCGTGGGAGACACCGGGAAGGTGGTGGCCTATGAGGTCCGAGAGGACTTCGCAGCAAGGGCGCGAGCGAACATCGAGGCATTTGGTATGAAGACAAGCAACCTCGAGATCCATCTTGGCAGCGTCTACGAAAAGGTAGAGGTGCACCCTGTGGACCGGGTCGTGCTGGACTTAGCGGAGCCCTGGAGGGCCCTGCCTCAACTTCAGGGAGTCTTGCGCTCGGGAGGAATCCTTACGTGCTTCCTGCCCACCATCCTCCAGGTGCATCACCTGAATCAGGAGCTCGAGGCGGAGCAGAGATGGACCTCGGTCTCAACCTTCGAGTCCCTGACCCGCACCTGGCACATCGAGGGACGTTCGGTTCGCCCTAACCACCGGATGGTGGCCCACACCGGATTCATCACCGTAGCCCGTCTCACCTTGCCGCACGGTGGGTAGTGCATGGGACGACAAAGCCCAAGTAAGCTCTTAGCCTCACCCTATACTTGGGGAAGGGTGGGCCTGTGTGGCCCCCTCGTAGTCGGTCGATTGACAGGGTAGATGATGCGCGGATCATCTGAATTCGAACGCAGGATTGCCGCTTTCGAGCAGGAAGTCGGCGAGCTTCAAATGCAGATCAAGGAGCTCGAGCAGGAGACTGCGGTCTTGCGCAGCAAGCTCCAGGACGCTCCCTTGAAGATCCGAAAGCTGGAGGAGCAGCTTCTCAAGGCTCGCCACGAGGCGTCTCGGTCTCGGGGTCAGAGCGAACGAATGGCTACGCTTTTGAGCCAGGCTAGGGAACAGCTAGCGGTGCTCCGTCAGGAGGTCGAGAAGCTGTCCGCTCCGCCCTCAGGATTCGGTGTGTTCCTCGAGCTTCGAGACGATGGAACGGCCGACGTGTTCACCGGCGGGCGCAAGCTCCGGGTCAACGTATCCCCCAACCTGGACCCGGCCACGATGTTCAAAGGTCAGGAAGTCATGCTCAACGAGGCCCTCAACGTAGTGGCAGCCTTGGGCTACGAGCCACTGGGGGAGGTCGCCTCCCTGAAAGAGCTCTTGGACGACGACAGGGCGATTGTGATCACCCATGCGGACGAAGAGCGGGTCGTCGGGCTTTCCTCCCAGCTCATGGACGAGAGGCTCCAAGCCGGCGACTCGGTTCTTCTGGACACCAAGTCGGGGTTCCTACTGGAGAAGTTGCCCAAGCCGGAGGTCGAGGAGCTCATCCTGGAAGAGGTGCCCGATATCGACTACAGCGCGATCGGCGGCCTGGACGAACAGATTGAAGCCCTCCGGGATGCGGTCGAGCTTCCCTTCCTATACGCAGACCTGTTCTCCGACTTTCGCCTCCAGCCTCCCAAGGGAGTACTGCTCTACGGGCCTCCGGGCTGTGGGAAGACCCTCATCGCCAAGGCGGTTGCCAACTCCCTTGCCAGGCGAACCCAAGAGATCACCGGCCGAAAAGATGTTCGTGCTTACTTCCTCAACATCAAGGGCCCAGAGCTACTAAACAAGTACGTCGGCGAGACGGAACGCCAGATCCGCATGATTTTCCAAAGGGCGAAGGACAAGTCCGCGGAAGGTGTTCCGGTAATCGTTTTCTTCGACGAGATGGAGTCCCTCTTCCGGACCCGCGGCTCTGGGATCTCCAGCGACATTGAAACTACGATCGTCCCTCAGCTGCTCTCAGAGCTCGACGGCGTCGAACAGCTCAAGAACGTCATAGTGATCGGCGCTTCCAACCGGGAGGATCTCATCGATCCGGCGATCCTTAGACCTGGGCGCCTCGACGTGAAGATCAAGGTTGAGCGGCCTGATAAGGAGTCGGCCATTGCGATCTTCTCGAAGTACCTCACGGCAGACGTTCCAATCCATCAATCCGAGATCGACCGCAACGGCGGACGGGTGGAGGACGCCTTGAGCAGCATGATCGCCGCCACGGTGGAGGAGATGTATGCGATCCACGATCAGAACCGGTTCCTCGAGGTCACGTACGGCAACGGCGATAAGGAGGTCCTCTACTTCAAGGACTTCGCATCGGGAGCGATGATCGAGAACATCGTTCGGCGCGCCAAGAAGATCGCCATCAAGCGATTCATTGCCCGTGGTGACCGTGGGATCACTATCGCCGACCTGATCGACTCGATCCATCAGGAGTACCACGAGAACGAGGACCTGCCCAACACCACCAACCCGGACGATTGGGCCCGTATATCTGGAAAGAAGGGCGAGCGGATCGTCTACGTCCGGACTCTCGTAAGCGAACAGAAGAAGTCAGAGGCACGCTCGATCGAGCAGGTCCAAACCGGCCAGTATTTGTAGGGTCCACTGGATCTAGCGGCAACAGCTGAGCGAGCGAAGCGAGCCTCCATGCCTTTGTCTTCTACGGTCTGCCGAAGCGAAGCGAAGACAGCCGACTACCGAGCGAGCGCAACGAGGGGGTGTAGCCGTGGCTATTCCTAAGGTGATGGGAATCGAGACCGAGTACGGCATCATCGCCAAGGGCGGTGAGGAACAAAACCCCATTTTTGCGTCCTCTCTACTGATCAACTCCTTTGTCTCTCCCCGGCTGAAGAGGGTGCGCTGGGATTACGACGAGGAAACACCCTTTGCAGATGCGCGGGGTTTCGAGCGTGGCGGGGTGGATCTCCTGGAGGACGAGGGGGGGCTAGTCTCGGTCATTCTGGAAAACGGTGCTCGCTACTATGTCGACCACGCCCACCCCGAGTACTCGACGCCGGAATGCAGCAACGCTCGTGACCTGGTCATCCACGACAAGGCCGGAGAACGGGTCTTGGCGGCAAGCCTTCGAACCGCGAGCCAGAGCCTTCCGGAAGGGCAGAGGATACTGGTGTACAAGAACAACTCGGACGGCAAAGGCAACTCCTACGGCTGCCACGAGAACTACCTGATGTCCCGTGAGACACCGTTCCCCAACATAGTGAGCATCCTCATGCCGTTCCTTGTGACCCGGCAGGTCTTCACCGGAGCGGGGAAGCTTGGTATCGAAGGCGGCGGCATGGAGAAGGACGCCAAGTACCAGATCTCCCAGAGAGCCGACTTCTTCGAGGTAGAGGTCGGCCTCGAGACCACCTTCAAAAGGCCCCTCATCAACACCAGAGATGAGCCCCACGCGGACCCGGAGAAGTACCGCCGGCTCCACGTAATCCTCGGCGATGCCAACATGAGCGAAGTTGCCACCTTCCTCAAGGTGGGAACCACGGCGCTTGTCCTATCGATGATCGAGGACGGCTTCATGACCACCGACCTCACTCTTACGCAGCCCGTGGCAGCCTTGAGGACGATCTCTCGGGATCCCAGTTGCCGAGCCAGCGTGTCGCTGGCAGACGGCAGGACGGTCACGGCCGTGGATGTTCAGTGGGAGTACCTCACCTGGGTCAAGAAGTACCTGGAGCACCAGCCCATCGATGAGGTGACCCTCGAGGTGGTTAACCGGTGGGAGCAGACCTTGACCGCTCTAGAGGTCGACCCCATGAGCCTCGACCGGCAGTTGGACTGGGTGGCCAAGTATCGAACGCTCGACGCTTATCGGGAGCGCCACGGACTGGATTGGACGAGTTCAAAGCTCGCCATGGTCGATCTGCAGTATCACGACATTCGGACGGCGCAGAGCATCTACTACAAGATGGTGGAGACGGGGCAGATGGAGACGCTGGTGAGCGAGGAGGATATCGTCAGGGCCGTCAGCGAGCCCCCGCACGACACGAGGGCCTACTTCCGTGGGAAGGTCCTTCGCCGTTTCTCCTCCGACGTCACCGCCGCGTCCTGGGACAGCATCATCTTCGACACCGGGTCGGATTCACTTCAGAAGGTGCCGATGTTGGAGCCGCTCAAAGGCACCAAAGACGTCACGGAGGCGCTGATCACCTCCTCAAGGACCTCAGAGGAGTTGATTCAAAACCTGGGGGCCTGACCCCCATGGCCGGCTACGACTACAATGACTTCTGAGGTGATGAGCTAAGTGCCGTCTGGTGAAGAGCAGAAGCGAGCCAAGCGCAAGCCTGGGCAGGCCCAGGAGGCTGAGGCTTCCACGCCTCCTAAAACCGAGAGGAAGAACACCGAGCAGGTGGACCGCCTTATCTCCGAGATAGACGAGATCCTCGAGGAAAACGCCGAGGAATTCGTGCGTAGCTACGTGCAAAAAGGCGGCCAATAGGCTTATCTCTAAGGGTTGGATGTAACACCCTAGGGTTTATCTAAGTATCAAAATTGTCACCCCTCCTTCGCATAATCGATTTTCCGAACGCGTCCAAGGAGGAGTCGATTAAGCGTTGTCCTAGGTGCGGAATAACAAAGCCCTTCGACGCCTTTTGCAGGAATCGGCGCTCTAGAGACGGACGCGCGTGCTATTGCCGACCTTGTCATGCGCAACAACAAAAGGAATGCAGGGAGCGCCTGTATGGAGGAAGCAGGCATTACAAGCTTCGCGATCGATACGGCATCGGAGCAGCCGAAGTGGCTTCCCTGGTAGAGCAACAAGACGGCTTATGCGCCGTCTGCCGGAAGGAGGCAGCTGTACAAGTCGATCACGAGCACAAGGCCCGCAAAGTGCGCGGAATTCTTTGTGACGGGTGCAACGGCGGGCTCGGGGCCTTCAACGATGAGCCGGAGTTACTGGAAAGAGCCGCTCAGTATCTCGAGTCATGGAATTAAAGCTGCTCTGCACAGACGAAGAGCCGCCTTCAAAGAAGTGCCCGAATTGCGGGCTTCTGAAATCTCTCGACGAATTTCCAAATAACAGGGCAACCAAGGACGGCAAGGCCAATTACTGCAAGCCTTGCCACAATCGACGCATGACCGAGATCAAAAAACGCTTATACGGAGGGGGAGCAAACTTCCTCAGGATTCGCAGATACGGCATTGACACGGCCGCCTTCAAGCAAATGGTCGACGAGCAAGGCGGCCTATGTGCAATCTGTCTCAAGGCGCCGGCTGTACACCTCGACCATGACCACGTTTCCGGCAAGATCCGCGGAGTCCTCTGCTTTAGCTGCAACCGGGGCCTCGGGAAATTTGGCGACAACCCGGTGGTTATTAGACGCGCCGCCGCTTACGTCACTCGTGTTCAGTAAGTCGGCGCACCTGTACGACGCCATCTACACCTCCTTCAAAAACTACGAGATGGAGGCCGAAAGAGTCCACGCCATCATCCAGGAGCATGTCCCCGGGGCCTCGACTCTGTTGGACGTGGCCTGTGGGACCGGGCTTCACCTAGAGCACCTTTCCAGCCATTACGAGGCCGAAGGAGTCGACCTGGACCCTCAGATGCTCGACATCGCTCGGCAGCGGCTACCCGGAGTCCCATTGACCGTTGGCGGCATGGCCGAGTTTGACCTGCAGAGAAGCTTCGATGCCGTCACCTGCCTTTTCTCGAGTATCGGTTACCTGCTCAGCGCAGAGATGCTAAACAAAGGAATCACCAACATGACCCGGCACCTCCGGCCTGGCGGCGTCTTGATCGTGGAGCCCTGGATTACTCCGGACCAGTGGTTGCCGAAGCACCCCGAGGCCGTATTTGTCGATCATCCGAGCCTCAAGATCGCCCGTATGGGCCGTATGCGGCGTAGAGGGGAACACTCCTTGCTCACCTTCCACTACTTAGTCGGAACGAAGGATGGAGTGAACTACTTCACCGAACTGCACGAGTCACGGCTCCACTCGCATAGCGAATACCTAGCTTGTCTGGCGAGCGCCGGGTTGAGCCCGGAGTTCGATCCCGAAGGTCTGATGGGTCGGGGCC
>DATACZ010000101.1:0-4371 GCA_036258795.1 Actinomycetota bacterium | reverse complement strand
GACCGGCCGGGAGTAATCGGCCAAGTGGGGTCTGTCCTGGGCGAGGCCGGCGTCAACATTGCCAGCATGCAGGTCAGCCGGCAGACGATCGGGGGAGAAGCTCTCATGGGCCTAACTCTCGATGATGAGGTCCCCCCGGACGTGCTTTCCAAGATAGTCAAGGTAATTGAAGCTAGTGACGCCAAGTTCATCGATCTTGGGTCCGAGATATAGATACAGATCCGCACACTCTCCTCCGTCCTCGGGACAACGGGCCTTCACGCGCTTGTGGTCGGCTAGAATGCAGGCGCGAATTTCTGGCGCCGCTCCCGTGAGCGCTCGAGGGAGGAAACCATGCCGATAGTGCCCACCAAATTCATTTGGATGGATGGCGAGCTGGTTGAGTGGGAAAAGGCAACTATCCACGTACTCAATCACTCCCTTCACTACGGCTCGGGCGTTTTTGAGGGAATACGGGCATATCGAACGAAGAGAGGGCCGGCGGTCTTTCGCCTGACCGACCACATCGAGCGTCTTCATCAGTCGGCCAAGATCTACCTGGTCGAGATGCCATTCGGGGTCCAGCAGCTGATCGAGGCCAGCAAGCTGACCGTGAGAGAGAACAATCTAGAGGCCTGTTACATTCGCCCGCTCGTTTATCACGGCTACGGCGAGATGGGACTGAACCCCCTGGTTTCCCCCGTGAAGGTGGCCATCATGGCATGGACCTGGGGAGCCTATCTGGGAGAGGAGGGGTTCACTAAGGGGGTCAAGGTCAAGATCTCCTCATGGCGGCGCAACGATCAGAATGCTATGCCTCCTGCCGCCAAGGCGACCGGGCAGTACCTGAACTCCGGCTTGGCCAAGGTCGAGGCCGTAAAGAGCGGTTACGACGAGGCCATCATGCTCAATATGTTTGGCCATGTTGCCGATGCAACCGGGGAGAACGTTTTTATCGTCCGGGACGGGGTGCTGCTTACCCCACCGGTCTCGGCGGGCCCGCTGGCCGGCATTACCAGAGACTCGATCATGACTATCGCCCGTGACCTCGGCATTCAGGTGGAGGAAGCCAATCTTGTGCGGACGGACCTGTACACCGCCGATGAGGCCTTTTTGACTGGGACCGCCGCCGAGGTCGTACCCATCCGGTCGGTGGACGACCGAGACCTGGGGGAGCTGGGCCCCGTCACCAAGAAGATCCAGGAGGTTTTCTTCGCCACAGTCCAAGGTGAGGTGGAGAAATACTCGGATTGGAACGAGTACGTTTAGTGGCCAGGCTGCTGGTCCAATGTGAGCGCCGAGAGGGCTTCTGGCCCCCGCCGGATTGAGGGTCGCCCGCTTCAAGCGCAACAACAGAATCGCCTACGGTGTCGTCACGGGCGACACCATCGAGGAGATCTCCAGCACGCCATTTCTTCCCTACGAGCGCACAGGCGAGGTTTATAACCGGGAGGAGGTGCGGTTGCTGGCCCCGTCCATTCCCTCGAAGGTAGTCGCCATCGCCCTCAACTACCGGGACCACATCAGTGAGATGGGTCTGCCGGTTCCCTCCCATCCGGTCTTCTTCTACAAGCCGTCTACCGCGGTAGTGGGCCCCGGTGACCTTATCGTGAGGCCGCCCGGCTGCAAGCAGCTGGACTATGAAGGCGAGCTCTCGGTTGTCATCGGTTCGGTGGCTCGCTCGGTCTCGCCGGAACGGTGGCGTGAGGTCGTGCTGGGCTTCACCTGTGGAGTCGATGCCACCGCCCGGGACCACCAGCGTGAGGACCATCAGTGGGGGAGGGCGAAGGGCTTCGACACCTCCGCACCCTTGGGTCCCTGGATCGAAACCGATCTCGAGCCCTCCGAGCTGAGGTTGGTGACCCGTTTGAATGGGGAGGTTAGGCAGGATGCCAACAGCTCCCAGATGCTCTTCGACGTGCCCGCGCTGGTGGCGTTCGTCACTTCCTACGTGACCTTGCTGCCTGGGGACGTGATCATGACCGGCACCCCTGCAGGGGTCGGTCCAATGGCACCGGGGGATAGGCTGGAAGTGGAGATCGAGGGTATCGGGATCCTGCAGACCTCGGTTCAAGCAGCGGCTCGCACATGACCCTAAGGGTGAGGGCGGCCCCCGCCCCTAGCGGGTCCTTACACGTAGGCAACGTCCGGACCTTTCTATTCAACTGGCTCTATGCCAGGCATCTCGGAGGGACGTTCGTGCTCCGAATAGAGGACACGGACCCAGCCCGGTTTTCCGAGGAGGCCTTTACGGCAGTGCTCCAAGACCTCAAGTGGTTATCGCTTGAGTGGGACGAGGGGCCCGAGGTGGGCGGTCCTTACGGGCCCTACCGCCAATCGGAGCGGTCACATCTCTACGCCGCCGCCGTCTCCAGGCTTCTGGAGTCGGGATGGGCCTATCGTTGCTTCTGCACCGCCGAGGAGCTCGCTCAGCGCCGTGCAGAGGCCAGAGCTGAGGGCAGGCCACCCGGCTACGACGGGCGGTGCCGTAATCTCACGGCTGACCAAATACGCCGCTACGAAAAGGAAGGCAGGCCTGCCGCAGTCCGCTTTCGCCTTCCCGAGCAGGACGCAGTTGTATTCGAGGACCTGGTTATCGGGGAGGTGTCCACCAACGTCGATCGGCTCGATGACTTTGCGATAGCCCGCTCGGACGGCGCCGCGCTGTACAACCTGGCAGTCGTGGTCGACGACGGCATGATGCAGATCTCCCATGTGATCCGGGGTGACGATCTCTTGTCCAATACCCCAAAGCAGATTCTTCTCCATGGAGCCCTCGGCAATCCGATTCCCCGCTTTGCCCATCTGCCTCAGGTGCTCGGACCGGACCGTAAGCCTCTCTCCAAGAGACACGGCAGCACATCGATAAGCGAGTTTCGCCAGGCTGGATACCTACCGGAGGCCCTGGTGAACTTCCTTGCTCTGCTCGGGTGGGGAACTGCCGGGGACACGATCTTAAGCGTCGACGAACTGACTACCATGTTCGACATCGAGGACGTCCACCCGTCCCCGGCCATGTTAGACCCCGCCAAGCTCGACTGGATGAACGGCGAGTACATCCGGCAGCTACCGGAAAAAGAGCTCACTCGACGCCTCGAGCCCTTCTACGCCGGGGCCGGATTGATCTCCGTACCGCCTTCCCCCGAGGAGCGGCAGAAGGTCGAAGCCGCCACGCCGCTGGTACACACCAGGATGAGGCGCCTTGCCGAGGCGCCGGATTTGGTGCGCGGGCTGTTTACCGAAGTAGAGATGGATCCTGCTGCAGTCGAAAGGGTAATGCGAGAGCCGCACGTCCCAGAGTTCCTGAAGCGGGCAGCAGATGCTTTGGACAGCCTCGATCCATGGAGTAAGGAGGGGGTGGAGGCCGTGCTTAGGTCGATTGCCGAGGAAGTAGGTGTCAAGCCGAGAAAGGCGTTTGGTCCCGTCTACGTGGCTATCAGCGGTTCCACGGTCTCTGCACCTGTATTCGACTTGATAGCCCTTCTGGGAAGGGAGGAGTCGGTACGGAGACTGAGGAAGGCTGAGGCGCTGAGCAACCGCATGGACTCCGGGGCAGCTCCTTACCAAAAGCGTTGAATTGGGATCTCCCAAGATGGCGCTAGGCCAGGCCGCTCAAAGGGGCCTGGCCTAGCGACTCTTTAACCCACTGAGCGGATTAAGCTCTCTGCCGTCCGCCCTCCGCCACCTGCACGAGGTACCGCACGATGGTCTGGGTTGGGGTCTTTACGTTGTGAGCCTTGAGGTGCTCGGCGAGTTGCCGGGCGAGCTCTTCCCTGTTGTCGCTTCTGGTTTCAAATCCGCAGCCGTCAGCACCGGCTGCCGCGCAGCTGTAGTTGAACCTTGCCATTGGTAACCCTCCTTGATCGAACTGAGCAAACGCGAAACCGGCCGATCAAGCTAAGGGCTAAGCCCACCGGCTAAGCGGCCCCCGGACCGAGGGCCAAAAACCGTCACCTGCCTACTTGCGTCTTTGGGAGCCCGTTTCGAGCCAGCAAAGAAGTGCCCTTTGCAGGTGGCGGCGCCTTTCCCATAGGTCAGCGACCCTGCATAATGACCACTCCCTTCTGGCTCCGACCTTGAACCGTGGAGATGTCACAGTCCCTCTGCAGCCATCAACTCGTTATGAGGAAGGGTTATTCCTGGAAGGTATGAGTTGACACCGTTGAGAGCCGAAAGGGCGTCTTAGTCACGACAGCGAAAAAAAAGAGACGGCTGATTGCTCAGCCGTCTCTCGGTCCAGAACAGAGTGTTTTCAGCTACGCCTGCCCCCCACCCGGCCGGCTAGGTTGTCGGTGGCCTGTTCCACCGGGGTGAGGTCCTGGTTGACCGACTCGACGGTCTCCGGAACGGTCTCCACCTGGCTGGCGATCGCCCGAACCCCGGCGATGATGG
>DATACZ010000100.1:0-8812 GCA_036258795.1 Actinomycetota bacterium | reverse complement strand
CCGGTCTCGCCTGCCCCAAGTCCTGGAGCTTCAGCGGGCCCCGTTTCCGGTCCAACGTCAGGAGCATTGGCCTCCAAGACAACTCAGGGTGCCTCCGCGCAGTCGCCCTCTAATAAGCCAGGCGGCCCGCCCTCTCCGAACCCGCGCGGGCCGGTTCTTGCTAAAGCAGGGTCGGCTCCCGCCCCGCTCCCGGGCACGCCTCCACCGCCCACTCTCGGCCAAACAGCAAGCTCTGAGGATGCAGTGGCCACAGTTCTAACCGGCGCGGAGAAGGTCGTCACGCTGGTTTCCAAGGAGCTGGAGACAGCTTCTGCAAAATTGAAGGACCCCAGGTCGCTCATTCTCTACGTTTGGGGTTCAGAGGGGCCACGAGCCCTCGTGGTAGCCATCTGTGAGTCGAATTTGAGCGTATGGGCGCGCAACCCGGCGGGCCCGGGCTATGAAGGCATCTTTCAGCTGGGCCCGACCGAGCGGGCTCAGTATGGGGCTGGCGACGACGCGCGTTCGCAGGTAGAAGCAGCCCATCGGCTTTTCCTGGCCAGAGGCTGGGAACCATGGCCAGTGTGCGCACGGGGCTTTATGTAGCGGATCCGACGAGCTAAGCGAATAACGGTTAGGACTAAACTGGCTTAATGCCCCGGCCCAAGCCGTCAGTTCATACCTTGATGCTTGCCGCCGCGGGAATCTGCTCATTGTGGGCCGGCCACATCGTCCAGTACCAGCTTCTGGTACCCGACGAAGAGTTGAGAATCAGATTCCTGGAGAAGACGGGGCACGGGTATCTCCCTTGGGCACTGCCGGTAGCCATCATGGCGGGATTGTTTGCAGCGGCCGCTGCCGCGGCGCTCGGCTATGCCCGAGAGCGAAGGTCGGGCAATCCGCTGCCAAGTCCCCTGAGTTCCGGGCTCAAAGTGGCCGGAGCTCAGGTGGGAGGCTTCTTGGCTCTTGAAACCGCGGAACGGATGGTCGCAGGGGCTCACCTGGACAGCTTGGGTTGGCGGGCCCTGATATTGAGCACAGGCGTCCAAGTTCTCGGCGCGGCTGTGGCCACCCTGGTCTTGCTGGTCATCGGCACGCTTGGGGCAGCCTTGACCCCGCTTCCGGGATCCAAGCTGCCTCGCCGTGCCGCCGAGTGGATGCCCCAAGCCCCCACGGCGCTGCACTGCAGAAGCACTCTTTGGACAAGGCCCTTTGCTCCGCGAGGCCCACCGCAGGTCCTCACCGTCTGATTGATACAGCAAGCCATTTCTACGGCTTGCATAGGGACGCCCAAATAACCATCGCGGCGTCGGACCAATATCAGGAGAAAGGGCATGTTCAAAGTTTGTCGGCGCGCCCGAAGCTACTTGCTAATGGCCTTCGTGAGCCTCACTCTCATTCTCGGTCAAGGGGCAGCCTCAGCCCATGAGCAACGAGGTGTGGCCGGGCAGAACATAGTTGTCGGTTGGGAGGTGGAGCCCGCTTTCACCGGCTCTCCCAATGCCGTGAGCGTCAGGGTCACTGACGCCGGGAGTGGACAGCCGGTCCAGGGCTTGCAGCTGAAGGTGGAGGTCTTGTTTGGGGGCAGGGACTCCACCCAGAAAACGCCGCCGCTAGATCTGCAGCCTGCCTTCAACGAGCCCGGAGTGTACAGCGCCCCGATCCTGCCTTCTCGCCCGGGAACCTACACCTTCCACATCACGGGACAGCTGGATGGGGAGCCCTTTGACCAGTACTTCACCTCCGGAGAGGACACTTTTGACTCCATCCATAATGCCCGGGAGTTCCCGGTTGAGGACCCCTCCCCAGGAGAGCTGGCGGAGAGGTTGAGCAGGATCGACTCCCGTATCGAAACGGCCTCCCAAGAGGCGGCCATGGCGCGAAGCCTTGCCTTTGGCGGGATCGCGCTCGGAGTCATCGGCCTTCTTGTGGCCTTGGCAGCGCTCTGGGCGGCACGCAAGGCGGGAAGAAGCTCCGCGGCTGCATCTCCGGCGACTGTCTCCGCCACCAGTCCGAAGGAGTGATCCGAAAACTTCTGATATTCCTGCTGGCTGGGGTGGCGGCAGTTGCCCTCACCCCGGTCGCGGCGGGCGCGCACGCGTCAATCCGATCTTCGATTCCTGCGGCAGGTGCCAGGGTGGAGCAGCCGCCTAAAGAGGTCTCCATTACCTTCACCGAAGCGCCCGAGCCCTCCTTCTCTAGCATCCAAGTCCTCGACTCGTCGGGACGCTCCGTTACTACGGGGAGGGCGGAGGCCGTTTGGGGGATGCCTTTAAGTCTCAGGGTGGGAGTGTCGGAGTTCCGCCCAGGGGTGTTCACGGTCTCCTGGCGGGCCTATTCGCGTGTGGACGGGCACACCACCACAGGCACTTTCTCCTTTGGAGTAGGCGTCTCGCCCGAGACCGCTCCGGCAGAGCCTGAGGAGGCGCCAGGCCTCGAGGTTTCCAGCCAGGAGCTGGTGGGTCGCTGGATGCTCTACATCGGAATGGTCATCCTCCTGGGCGCCGCTCTGGTGGGCAGCTTGGCCTTTGAGCAACCGCCTGCAGGAAGCCGCCGGTTGTTGGCGGGAGCCCTTGTTGTTTCTCTAGTAGGGCTGGCGTTACTCGGAGATGCTCAACGCCAAGCCGCTGGGGTGGGGTGGGGTGCCTTCCTGACCACGTTCATCGGTAGAGCGGTCCTTTTGCGGGCGGCCGGCCTTGTACCGGTTGCACTTGTGTCCTTGACGCGCTCGGCCCTGCTGCGGAGAAGGCTGCCGCTGCTACTGGCCGCCGCCGGGGTGGCGGCCGCGATGCTGATCCACGCGGCCGCCGGCCACGCGGCCGCTTCACAGAGTGCCCCGAAGGCCCAAATCGCCTTCCAGTGGATTCACTTCATGGCGGTCGGGGTCTGGATCGGGGGGCTGGCCGCGTTGATCGCCGGAGTCAGAGGCGAGCCGGATGAGGCAAAGGCCCGGGCGGTCAAGCGTTTTTCGCTCGCGGCCGGCCTGGCGCTGTTCACCGTGGCCCTCACCGGGGTCCTGCGCGCGGTCGCCTCTCTGGGCGGGTGGAGCGACCTTGTCTCCACTACTTATGGCATGACCGTGTCTATAAAGAGCGGCCTCTGGGTGGCCCTGGCGGTCCTTGGCGGGATCAATCGGTTCCGAAACGTTCCCGTGGCGCGTCAACGGCTCCGGGGACTCAGGGCTGTGTCCAAAGTCGAGCTCGCACTGGCCGCCGTGGCACTCGGGGCAGCCGCTATGTTGGCGAGCACCCCACCAAGTGCCTCCGAAGGGGAGGTTGCCCCCATCCGCCGGGTCACGGTATCCGGATCCGACTTCGCGACCTCCATCAGGGCCAGACTCCAGGTGTCGCCCGGCACTGCGGGGCCGAACCGGTTCTCACTAGAGCTGAGTGACTACGACACCGGGGATGCCGTGGCAGCCACCGGCGTCACGCTTCGGTTCACCAGCCTCGACGACCCAGCGCTTGGCGAATCAACCCTGGAGCTAGTCCGGAGGGACCTTGGCTCATACGAGGGCAGCGGTCCCAATCTGTCCGTACCAGGACGGTGGAGGGTGGTGGCAGTAGTCCAGGAGAGAGCCGACTCAACCGAGATACCGCTACGGGTAGCCACTTCGTGCGGCACGACGGCTTCGGAGGTCGAAGGACAGCCCACGGTCTACACCGCGGAACTCGCGGGAGGAGTCAGCGCCCAGGGATACCTCGACCCGGGGGCGGCCGGTCTAAACGACGTCCACCTAACCTACTTCGACTCGCAGGGCACCGAGCTGCCGGTCGAGGGGGCTACGCTCTATGCGGCTACGTCTACCGGCCCCCGGATGACCTTGCAGACGAGGCGTCTCGGAGTAGGCCACTTTGTTGCCGACGCTGAAATGCAGCCCGGCCGGTGGAGGTTCGACTACCGGTCCGAAGGAGACCAGCAATCCCTCATGGGCTGCTTTGAGACGAGGGTCGCAGAGCGCCCTCAACAAAGAGAAAAAGCGAGTAAGTGACAACGAACGGCACGGGAGGAACCAATTGAAAGTGGGATCTCAGATGGCACCGTTTAGGAACCCGAGGTGGATAACGATTATGGCCATGCTAATCGTGGTGGCCGCTGCGACAACGGCCTGCGGTTCAGATGAAAAAGGTTCCGATGGGGGTGGTGGCTCGAGGATTTCCTCCACCGCCAGGATATCTATCGTGGAACCTCAGCCGGGGGCCGTGGTCCCCGCGGACCAAGCCATCGTGCGGCTCGAGCTGGCCGGCGGCAAGATCATCCCGCGGGCCACCACGCAAGTTAGACCGGATGAAGGTCACATCCATCTCAAGCTTGATGGCCGCATCGTGACTCTTCTTGGAGGGCTCGAGGAGCGGCTGACCGGGTTGGCCCCGGGCCAGCACCTCCTGGAAGCGGAGTTTGCTGCCGGCGACCACACCCCCTTCAACCCTCGCGTGATAGAGACCGTCACCTTCACCGTGCAGTGATGGCATCCCAAGGCGCAGTTAGGACTGGGGCGCCGGGGTGGGAGCAACCGCTCGCTCTGACCCTCGGGATAGTCGCCCTTACCGCGAGGGCCCCCGGCCGAGGAGCCATCTTGCTCATCTGTCTGGTCGGGCTCATTGGTGTGATGGCGCCGGTCCGGGTCAGCGGATCAAAGGCATCCCCAGCGGTCTGGCTGGGCGCCACCGGCCTCGGAATGGGAGCGGTTGGTTTGGTGGCCGGGCTCGGCCCCTCCGTGGCTCTGCCGGTCGATTTACTGGGAGTCACGGCCACGTTGCTGGCAGCGGTGGCGGAGGAGGCATTCTTCCGCCGATTCCTATACGGATGGCTGGCCCCGAGGGGAGCTTTCCTGGCAGTTGTGGGAGCGGCGGTTGTCTTTGCGGTCGTGCACCTCCCCCTCTACGGCCCGGCGGCGCTACCTCTCAACCTGGCCGCAGGGCTGGTCTTCGGGTGGCAAAGGTGGGTGTCCGGAGGGTGGTCGGCGCCTGCGGCCACCCACGCAATGGCCAACTTGATCGGAGTGGGGGGACTCGGATGAGACGAGTGATCTTGTGCGTCGCCGCGTTAACGATGCTTCTCCCGGCATGCAGTCCCATAGGAAATCGCCCGCTTCAGGTGGGCGCGATCTATCCCACCGGCGGCGGCCTGGGTGAGGGAGGAATTGAGGAATACCGGGGAGTACAGCTGGCCGCCAAGCTTGCCAATAGTGAGGGCGGAGTGCATGGAAGACCGATCGCGCTTGATCTACAGCCGGCAAACTCTGCGGAGGCCGCTCCCGAGGCGGTCAAGCGTCTGAATGCAGCCGGCGCGGACGTCATCCTGGGCAGCTATAGCAGCGTAATCTCCAGCAAGGCCGCTCAATCCGCCGCCCGCACCGGTGCTCTTTTTTGGGAGACCGGAGCAGTAGGAGAGGTTGGTACCGCTCCTTCGATGAGTGACCGAGTGTTCCGGTTCGCGCCGACCGGGGCATCGCTGGGCAAGTCAGCAATTACCTTCATCCGGGATCACCTGCGCAAGCCGCTCCCCGAATCCGCCAAGCCGAGGCGCTACACCGTCGTCTATGTAGATGACGTCTACGGCCGGAGCGTGGCCGAAGGGGCCATCGCCGAAATACGAGACTCGGGAATGGAGCTGGCCAGCAGGGTTGCCTACGACCTCAGCCACGTCGACTATCGTCAGATCGCTCAGGATTTGATCCGTGACCGTACCGATGTGCTCATGGTGGTGGCGTATCTGGATGACGGAGTGGCGCTGCGCCGGGCAGTGGTGGAGGCAAAGGTGCCCCTTCAAGCGACCATCGGTACCAGCTCCAGCTACTGCCACCCCGCGTTTGGAGAGACGCTTGGAGAGCAGGCACTCGGCGTGTTCGCATCGGACAAGCCTGATGCGGACGTCGTCAACCCTGAAGCGCTCTCCAGAGAAGCAGCGAAAAGGCTTGTCTGGGCCCGAGAAGAGTACCGTTCGATATATAGGGAGCCAATGTCGGCCGCCGCCCTGTCGGGATTCTCCGGAGCTTGGGCGCTGTTCCACTACGTCATGCCGAAAGCCGACGAGGTCTCAAGCGAGGAGGTTGCTGAGGCTGCCCGCACCACAAGGCTCAAGCTCGGATCGCTTCCCAACGGGAGTGGTCTGTCATTCGAGAGCAGGAAGAGCGGAATGGCCGGTGCCAATCAGCTGGCGGCCAGCGTGATCTGGGAGTGGGTTCAGCCCGGCGTCCGGGCGGTGGTCTGGCCGCCAACCTTTGCCACCAACCCAATTGTCCACTTCGCCCTTCCTTGACCTTCCGCAGCTTAACCTCTGGCCTTATCGCCGCGGGGCTCTACCTGACGGTCGCGGCGCTTTCCTTAAGGAGCGGTGGATTGATTGTCCGGCCGGTATTCGATGGACTGGCTCCTCCAGCCCCATACCGCTGGGTTGATCCCCCGGCCGAGCTGGCGGAGGACAACATCCGAGCCAGGGGTGGAGGTGCGACCATCGAGCTCGGTCCGGCGGGTTCTGTAGCGAAGTCGATTACGACCGGCGATGGCCAGGCCAGCGTTATCTTTCCGGCGGGCAGTATTGCGCTGAGGCCCGAGCAGTCAACCGTTCGGGTGAGGATCACGCCGAAGGACCCGGACACGATCGGCCTACCGCCCTCCAACCTGTTCTTCGACGGCAACGCCTATGAGGTGAGGGCCACCTACGAGCCATCCGGCGAGCCCTTGATGCTTGACCCGGCTGCCAAGGTCCAGGTGGTCTTACGCTACCCCCGGCATGCGACGAGTATCCTGCGATGGACAGGGTCGGCTTGGGACATCCTGGATACGACGACAGTGCCACAGAGTCTTCAACTGCTGGCAGCAATTGGCGATCTAGGTTCCTTCGTGTCCGCAGGGCCTCCGCAGTCCGATGCAACTCCTCCCGGAGTCACGCCCTGGTGGGCTTATGCGGCTGCGGGGAGCGGCCTGCTGCTGGTCACCCTGGGAGCGCTCAGGAGAGTCAAACGGTGATGTTGCGGCTTGCGCTTGCGCTGTGCGCCCTGGTGGCTGGAACTCCCACGCCGGCCTACGCCCACACCCTTGGGCCAGAATTTGTTTCCTTCTTCGACCGGGTGAAGCCAAGTGTTCCGGTTACCGTCCAGGTTGCGCAGACCACCGGAGCGCCACAGCTCACCGTCCGAGTAACCGGAAACGATGAGCTCACCCTGATAGGCGAACAGCAGGAGCCGATGGCCCGGGTCGGGCCACGGGGCGCCTATGCGAACAGCCGATCCCCAACCTGGTTTCTCAGCAAGAACCCGAACAAGAACCCCCCGGAAACCGTGGACGCTTCGATGCCGCCCAGGTGGACAAGGGTTACGGAGGAGCCCGAGCTCATCTACCAGGAGAGCAGGGCCGAGTGGCCACACGACTCTCCTCCCGAAGACGTGAGGAAGATTGGAGATCGGACCACGATCATGGATTGGCGCATTCCAGCGAGGTACGGGGGGATGCCGGTTGAGATCCAGGGCCACGTGGACTGGATCCCGCGCCCCCTCATGCTCGAGATACCCATTCTCCTAATGGTCGCCGTCGGCTGGCTGGTCGTTCGTTTCGTTGCCGGACGCACGCCTGAAGTGCCTGCCGGCGCCAGGGCCATGGCTCTCGGGACCGGCGCCGGCGTGATTGCGGAGGTCTTTCTGCTCGTCATCGATCTGGCCGGCAGGCCCGGCGATGGAGTGGACCGCCTTGCACCGCTTTTGATAACGCCGGGTCTGGCACTGGTCGCCTACATGGTCAAGTTCGTGCTGCGCTCTGACCGCTTCGCCATCCTGGGCTCAGCCGCATTCGGCGGATACATCTGTTTGTTTGCCGTCGCTCGATTCCTACAGGGACTGGCAACTTCGACCTCAGTACGGCTTGCACTCGTAACGGAGATGGCCCTTGGGTTAACCCTTCTCGTCCTGGGCGTATGGTGCCTGAGGCATCCGGACCTTCTGCGGCCTCCAGCCCGGGTTTGAAGGGCAAAGCCCCAGGGTAACGATCCCTTCCAGTGCGCTGCTTGAATCAACGGTAAGAAGGAGTGGTTCACATGGCTTCGATGGGATCCGCTGGCGATCAGGCCGAAGGCCGAGCTGAGCAGGCCAAAGGCAAGCTAAAGGAAATGGCGGGCGAAACCATAAACGACCCTGATCTTGCTGCCGAGGGACAGGCTGAACAAGCCAAGGGCAAGCTAACCGAAGCCAAAGGAGAGGCAAAGGGAGCCTTCGAAAGTGCCAAGGAAGGCGTCAAGGACCTGACGGAGTAGCCGGCGTCAACGAAATAAGTCATCGGCGACCAATGGGCTGGGTAGAAAGGAAGCGATCTTAGATGGGAACCGTTCTGTGGATCATCGCGGTAATCCTCGCAGTGGTCGGGGTCATCCAACTCCTGCAGGGACAGATTATTTGGGGAATCATCCTGCTGATAATTGCTGCGGGCGTCGGCCCCGGCGGCTGGAGCTTCTTCAGGCGGCGGCCGGTCGGAAGGCCACCCGTTTAATTCCTCAACCGCTGCGTCTGGTTACCGAACCTGACCCGCTCACCCGCTGAGTAAGGGTCGGGTTGCCGATGTAAACCACATTCCCCGATCCACTGACGAAGGCGTCAAGGCGTTCCGCCACCTTTACGGTGGCGTCCCCGCTGCCTGAGATCATGACCGTGGCCTCGCGGCTTTCCAGGGTCTCGCCCTGAAATGCCCCCGAACCTGAGATGTCGACCTGTAGCCGGTCGGCTATTCCTGCCAAGGTCATGTCGAAGGAGCCGCTACCCTGCAGGCTTAGGGAGTCCGTGCTGATGTCTGTGCCTTGGACATCGCCGCTGCCGGATACCTCGATACCCTTCAGGTCTTTCATG
>DATACZ010000099.1:0-8348 GCA_036258795.1 Actinomycetota bacterium | reverse complement strand
GGGCTTAACTTCTCCGAACAGGTTATCGGGGTCGCCGAGTATCTCGCGCGGATCAATGGGATAGTCCTCGCCTTCAACATGGTTCCCGCCCTGCCGCTCGACGGTGGGCGGGTGCTGCGGTCGTGGCTCTGGCACCGTCAGCGAAGCTTCGCGGCGGCAACAATCTCGGCGGCCAGAGCGGGCAAGGCTTTTGCATATTTGTTGATGGCCGTCGGCTTCCTGGGCTTCTTCACGAGTGCGGTTACCGGTGGCATATGGTTCATCTTCCTCGGCTTTTTCCTCTTACAGGCTGCCTCTGCTGAGGCTCAGTACGTTGTACTAGCACAGGCCTTTCAGTCTTTCCGGGTACGCGACCTCATGTCCGAAGATCCGGTTCAGGCTGCACCGGATTGGTCGGTAGCCCAGTTCCTGGATAGGTTCACCGGCCCTAGGGGCCATTCCAATTACCCGGTCAGCGACAATGGACGGCTGTTGGGACTGATCTCCCTTCGGCTTGCGGGGAGCGTCCCACCAGACGAGCGGGACCGCACTCTGGTGCAGGACGTCATGCTTCCAACCGACAGAGTTCCCGTGCTGACTCCCGAAACGTCCGTGATGGACGCACTCTCTGCTATTCGCACCGGACCGGGACGTGCAGTAGTGCTCGAGCACGATCGAGTAGTTGGAATTCTCTCTGTCTCCGATCTGGCTAAGGCATTGGAGCTGGAGCAGGCTCGCGGCTTGGCACCTGAGCGGGCAGCCCGAGCTGCGGGACCGGCGGTGTGGATAGTGGTGACTTTGGCGATTGCCTTGGCTGCTTCAGCCTTTTATCGGCCACCGCTAGCCGTGTTGTCACCCGGGGGCGCAATCGACGTCTCAGACGACATCTCGATTCAGGGAGCGCCGGTGGACAGGGTGAGTGGCGAGTACCTTTTGCTCGCGGTGCGCGTGGAGCGGCCGACCGGCTTGATTGCTCTTTACTCGATCCTTCACCCCGAACGCGACGTCATTCCGCTTTCCGCCGTGGCACCGGAAGGCCTTTCGGACCAGGACTTCGTGAGCCAGCAGAGAAACCTGTTCAGGGAGAGCCAGTTGTTCGCAGCTGCCGCCGCAGCCAGGGCGGCAGGGCTTTCGGTCACATTGGAGGGGACCGGAGCAAGAATCTTGGCGACGGTTCCGGGCTCTCCGGCATCGGGGCTACTGAGGGAAGGGGACGTCATCACGGCGGTCAACGGAACCAGGGTGACTCTTGCTCCCGACCTCGCCAACTTCATCACTAGCCAGCCCCAGGGCACGCGTTTCCAGTTGACCGTGTTGCGCGCGGGCCGGGAGGTTCAGGTGGCGGTGAACAGCGCTCTGATCGACCGTCAACGCCAAGGACGTCCCGCCATAGGGGTTCTGGCAGAGACCCGGGACTTCAACGTCGACCTTCCATTCGAAATCCGGTTCAAGGATCGAGACGTGGGGGGACCTTCGGCAGGTTTGGCTTATGCCCTCGCGATCGCGGACATGCTGGACCGAAAGGACATTGCCAATGGCAGGACGGTCGCTGCCTCAGGAACTGTTGAGGTCAACGGCGAGGTAGGCCCGGTTGGAGGTCTGGATCAAAAGGCTGCAGCCGCAGAGGCCGCGGGAGCCGAGATCCTGCTGGTTCCTGCCGAAGAGGTGCGAGCGGTGGGATCAACGGACCTCAGATTGAGCGGAGTAGGCACGCTCGAGGATGCAATTGCGACTCTGGCCGAACCTTCGAATAACTAGCAGGTCCTTACCGAGATAGAGCTGAGGGCTTCCGTGGATTCTCAAAAAGAAGTCCGACGCAGTCGCGCGTTCACCGAGCGGACTGCCTGGGTTCGGAATCTGGCAGTGCCGATTCGGGAGTTCATCGCCACCGAGAACGCCAGCGCCGTCGTTTTGCTCGCGGCCACTCTCGGCTCACTCCTTTGGGCCAACTCTCCGTGGGGCTCATCCTATGAGCAGCTTTGGTCCACCGAGCTTTCCTTCCGTTTCGGTGAGGCGGAGCTCTCACTGGATCTGCGCCACTGGATAAACGACGGCCTTATGGCCTTCTTCTTTTTCGTGGCCGGGCTTGAGATAAGGCGAGAGTTCGACATGGGGGAGCTGCGGGAGCGTCGCCGGGTGGCCACGGCCGTCCTTGCGGCGGTTGGCGGCCTGGTCGCGCCAGCCCTCATCTACCTCGCCTTCAACGCTGGACAGCCCACGGCTCGGGGGTGGGGGATCCCGATTGGGACCGACACCGCATTCGCACTTGGGATCCTCGCTCTGGTCGGCCGACGCAGCCCCGCCCAGCTTCGGGTCTTCTTGCTGACGCTTGTGATAGTGGACGACATCGGGGCCCTCAGCGTGGTGGCACTGGCCTACACAGGGGAAATCTCGCCGCCTGCGCTCCTCCTCGCAGTCGCCCTCTTCGGGGTCGTGCTGGTTCTTCGCCGCGCCGGGGTCCGTCACGGTGTTGCGTACTTCGTCGTCGGTCTCGGGGTATGGCTTTCCATGCTGGCCTCGGGTTTGCATCCGACGATCGCGGGGGTCGCCCTGGGGCTGCTTGCCACGGCGCACCCGCCGGCGCGGGAGGATCTCCAGCGCGCCGGGGCCCTGTGGCGTCTTTTCCGCGAGCAGCCCACGCCCGAGCTCGCCCGATCGGCACGGAGGGGTGTCGCTGTGGCGATTTCCTCCAATGAGCGCCTGCAGCATCTCTTTCACCCCTGGACGAGCTACGTGATCGTTCCCCTCTTTGCGCTGGCCAACGCGGGAGTCCAGATCAGCGGCGACGCGCTCACCCAGGCAGTCTCGTCTCCCATCGCGCTCGGGATTGTTTGCGGCCTGGTGGGCGGAAAAATAATCGGGATCACCGGCGCCACCTGGCTGGCGACTCGGCCCGTCCTGGGCGGCTTTCCGATGACACTGCCTTGGCCGCCACTGGTTGGCGCGGCGACCGTGGCTGGCATCGGGTTCACCGTCTCCCTGCTCATCGCCGATATCACCTTCCAGGGCCAAGACCTGGAGGAGGCGAAGCTGGGGATTCTGGCCGCTTCGACCTTGGCGGCGGCCCTCGCCTGGGTGGTATTTCGTGTCATCGAGCATTTGCCCAGGGCGACCGGCGCGCCCGAGCAGACTAGGCTCGCGGAGCCGCTCACGGATCTTGTTGATCCCGTCGATCCTGAGCTCGACCACGTGCGCGGTCCGGAGGACGCGGGAGTAACCCTAGTGGAGTACGGGGACTTCGAGTGTCCGTACTGCGGGCAGGCTGAGTCAGTCATCAGGGAGCTGTTGGCCAAGTTCGGCACGGAGCTGCGCTTTGTGTTCCGCCATCTCCCGCTTGTTGAGGTGCACGAGCATGCAGAGCTCGCGGCCGAGGCGGCAGAAGCCGCGCACGCGCAGGGCAAGTTCTGGCAGATGTACGACCTGCTGTTCATGCACCAAGACGCTCTCGGATCCGAGGACATGACCCGCTACGCTGCAGAGCTGGGGCTGGAAACTGGACGCTTCTCTGAGGAGCTTAGCTCTGGCACATACGCATCCAGGGTCGCCCGCGACGTCGAGAGCGCCGATCAGAGCGGCGTCGCCGGCACGCCAACCTTCTTCATCAACGGGCGCCGCCACTATGGCGCTTACGACCTGGGCACGTTCACTTCGAGTGTCGAGCAGGAAGCGAGAGCGGTGATCAGGCATCCCCCTGATCGGACTCCTTGAGGAGCTTGGCAGCTAGTCAGGCGGTGCGGAAGGTTCTAGTGAGGAGCCGAGAACGTCCTGTTCAGGGCGTACCCAACTCAATTCGGCCACCGTCACCAGGCTCTCGATGAAGGTCAGGTCTCGCCGTCGAATGCTTCCCTCCAATTCCTCCATGCGTCTTGCCAGATCCACCTGTTGCAACTCCAGCCGCCTCTCAATGTCGGAGTGCATCTCGCTCAGCCGATTGGTCAGGTCCGCGGCAAACCTCAAAAACTCCTCAATGAAGTCTCGGGCATCCTCCTGCGTGTCCCAGCCCTCGAGCTGATCTATCAATTCGGAGATGGAGCTTTCCTGCATCGGTTGCCCATGCCCATTGGGGCGTGAAGCAGTGAAGGCGAACGCAGCTGCCTTGCGAGGAGCTACGAAATCCGATTCAAGCCGCTTTGGCTGGGCCTCTCGCCATACTCGCTCGTAAAGCGAAGGTTCCTCGGTCATCTAGGTAGGAAGGCAATCAGCCGGCTCTGGATCCCTCTCAAAATGGCGATTACTCCGCCAAGTACGCCGGCCAAGGAGGGCAAACGAACCTGCAGCCGGGCAATGAAATCGATCTGGCGGTTGAGAGCGTTAACTGCGGCGATAATGCCTGCGCAGAAGGGTCCGGAGGTGCAATAGGGGGGCGCATGCAGCGCCAGCTGACCGGACTTCGGCTCCAGCTGTGCGGGGGCGTTACTTGCCGGAGAAGTTGATATGCCGCTCGCTTGCATGACGGTTAGGGAAGCGAGCGTCGCCACTAGAAGCCCTATAACGATCATCGAAAAGGGAGTAAAGGTCCCCGCTCTTGTGTTAGCCATAAGTACCCCTTCCCTTCATCCCGGATACACTCTACATGCGTATATACACTTGCGGTCCAGGATACCGGATTCCTGTCTTCCGTCAACCCGGTTCGGATACTTCAGTTCAGGTGAAAGATCATTTCAGTGGAATTTCAGCGGGATGCCCTAACGTTCAAAGCGGCGGAAGACCAGTGCAATTTAACGCGGTCGGGATTCCTCGTCCTGCAATAAGAGGAGACTCGAGAAACGGCATCAAGAGTGGGACCAGCCTCCGGCGAGTTGCAGGTGGAGCGCGAAGAGCAAGGAATGTTTGCGGAGTCTCGCCGCTCGTGCCCCCGCGGGCTCGGATGTATCGCTAATGGCATTGAAGCAATCGCATTTCTGGTCGACCGTGCTGGGTGGAACGCGCCTTGGGCCGTTATGCACCCCAGGCATGCGTAATCGACGTGGGCCCAGAGGTCGAGGGCGGATTCACTTTCCGTGGAGCCTTGTAGTGGCGCCTTTAATAGAGGAATCATTTCCAGGAGCGGGGGATCAGAAGGCAACCGGACCGGAAGACCCGTGGGAGGCCACTGAGAGCTCTCCCGCGTTCTCAACCTTTGGTAGGTCGATAAACGAGCTGATTGAATCCCATGCTACGTTGCTCGAATGCCAGCCGACGACATGCCTGTTTGTATGCGAGTGCGAATACGGCGATTGCCAGGGCCAAATTGAGATGACTTTGGAACGGTATCGGCTGATACGGGAGG
The DNA here is from genome assembly GCA_036258795.1 of Actinomycetota bacterium. GTDB lineage: Bacteria > Actinomycetota > CADDZG01 > JAHWKV01 > JAHWKV01 > DATACZ01. The sequence goes on along the minus strand of DATACZ010000099.1, from coordinate 3,100 downwards.
ACAGCTCTTTGTTCATGATCGTCGCCGGTCATGAATCAGCCGATGACTTGGTTGCCAGACGAGAAGGCTCGATGCTTATTGTTAAGAAGTCAGAGCGTTCCGAGGGTTCGGCAAGAAACGGGCGTCCAACGTGGAAGGTCGGCGGATCCGACGAGACGCTAGCCGGGGATTCGTAGGTTCAAGCCACTCTTTTCTCTGTCATAGGGAAAAGTCCGGTGGGGTAATCGAGGCGGACCTGATTGCAGCCCGTGCCAAGCGGATCGCTAATTGAGCACAGAACGAACACTCCTCAACATGCCGCTTTTGGTCAGCGCTTAGATGGTCGCCGGCGATCAAGGCAGCCACTGAGCACGATGGAGTAGGCCCCGAGCCCGATGTTTCGGATGATTCGGGATTGGTCCGGTGACCATCTCTTACCACCCGATAGATGAGCCTGGAGAACTCGTTGTCGGATGATCGACTCATCATGGTTTGCCTAAGGTTAAGTGATTGGTGGAGCGGAGCCGTCCTGCAATTCGAGAACCACATACTGGTTCGACTTGAAGATCACTCGAGCCCCTTCGGGAAGGGCCTGTTCGCGGCTAACAACCCTGAATCGCTGAAGCGGGTACGCCCACACTCGTACGAAGAATCCATCACAGACGGCGCTAGCGCGGGGAGGGGGCGGAGCACTGATTGGCAACACAAACAAACCATCCAGGGGCGAGAAGCTGTAGAAGGTGCCGCCCCCTGCCCGGCATAAGGGGTGAAGTCCCCACGGATGCACGCGTCCTACAGCGTGCCCTGGAAGAAACACGACACCACGCCCGGCAAGCCATTCGGCGATGAACTTCTTCGCCCTGCAAACCCGACTGCCGACAGTGCCTACCTTTTCGATTCCCAAGCTCGCGCATATCTGTTTGTCGTGATACCCCTCCGCCTTGAGGGATAATGCTGCCGCAAACTCGGGCTTCGCTTTGCCGAGCGCGTCAAACGCTTCCCAGACATAGGAAAGAGCGAACCAGCTTGGTTCCTCTTCCGTCCGCGGGTCAGGAGGGTCTGGGTCGATGCTTTGCTCTGGGCCGGCAACCTGGTGCCGCGATTCCGCCCCCAAGAGGTCGAGGGTTTCATTCCTGACGATCGCGCCCAACCAGGTCCCATAGCTGGCGCGGCCGCGATCGTATCGGTGCCGGTAGCGCCACGCTCGAAGCCAGGCTTGGATTGCCGCATCTTCGGCTTCGTCTTGGCTCCGAGCCCCGGCCAGCCGAGCCCACTCAACGCTGCCCCTCCACAGCCTTCGGAATAGCTCATCGAAAGCTTCCCTTTGTATCGACTCACTTACGCCATGCCCTGCTAACAAGGCGAGCTCTTCGTTGGACCGCTCCGAAGTGAGGGCCGGAAATTCATCATTCCCATGACTGCCTCGGCGGAAGGGGTGCTCGCCCGTGGCGCTCTTGGAGCCGGTTAATTGATCTGCACTTAAAGACAAAGAACCCTCCCCTTCTTCGTCGCACCTTTCCCTATGCGTGCTTACCCTTTTGACTTTGCGTTTCCTTCCCGAGCTCCCCAAGGCCGCGGCGAGTCTCGGGAAGAAACCGGGCGCCAAGGCAGGTAGAAGGGATGGAGGGATCTGGAGTCGGCCGGAAGCCGGAGGCTAGGAGGGGGTTGAGCCTTTCTGTTCACTACGCCGCGATGAGCCCGAGGACCGAATGAACCGGGCTGGGATACGACCTGCAGCTCCGGTGGGCATTGTCGGGCTTGGCGCCGTGGGCACATCCATCGGCCTCGCTCTTAGAGCCGCCGGCGAAGCGACCATGGGCTTTGACTCCTCGACCCGGCACCTTGAGCAGTCAATTGATCGAGGAGCGATCGGGACGAGGTCGCATTCCTTGGAGGCCTTTTCCTGCTGCAAAGCAGTATTTGTGGCAGTACCTCCCGGAGAAGTTATCGGAGTGTCTCAAGGGTTACTGAAGATCACTAATGCCACGGTCCTCGACGTGGCTTCGGTCAAGGCTGAGATCTCGAATGCGATACGGGACCGTCGATTCGTCCCTTCCCACCCGCTTCGAGGCACGCACCTCAGCGGACCGTCCGCTGGAAGCAAGGATCTGTTCATGGGAGGCGTGTGGGCCGTATGCCCCACTCCCTGGACCTGCCCTCTCAGGCTAACCATGGCGGAGGACCTAATTCGAAGGATGGGGGCCGAGCCCCTGAGATTGGATCCGGCGGAACATGACACGGTGATCGCCACAACTAGTCACCTGCCCCATGTTGCAGCGAGCACCCTGGTACACGTCCTGGGCACCCGCGATCAGGAAGTGGCCCGACGGATGGTGGGGGGCGGTTTCCTGGACACCACAAGGATCGCTCGGGCAAACCCCTCGCTGTGGGCGGATATCACATTGCACAACCGGGCCGAGGTGAGTGGGTCGATCGGTGCAATGGTCGATCGACTGGAGGCAATCAAGGAAGCGATTGAAGCGGGGGATAGGGACCGGGTTCTTGCGTTTTTTGCGGATGCCTGCCGCCTGATGGAGGAGTCGCTGCCACCGCGGCCTCAAGCACCGGCCGGTCCTAGGAAGTTGCGTAAATCGTCCAGGGTTTTCCCGGTGCGAACTCGCCGCCGTCGGATCCTGGCAAGTGAACTGGGAGGAGTCCATTGATGCTGTCCGAATCAATTGCCGGCGTGGTGCCGCTGGGGCGAGACCTTGCAGACCTCGTGGCGCAGATGCTGGCTGAACTTGGGGTCCGCCATGCGTTCGGTGTATCGGGTGGAGGAATTGGACGCGTGTGGCGGGCTCTGATCGATAGCTCCGACATCGAGGCCCTGCACTTTCGGCACGAAAGTGGGGCGGCGTTCGCGGCCATTGAGGCATCGCTTGACCGGGACGGGCCGGTAGTTGTCTTTTCCACCACGGGCCCGGGCATCACCAATGCAATGACCGGTCTTGCCGCGGCGAGAGCTGAGGGAGCGAAGATACTGCTCGTCTCCCCGCGGACCTCTCCAGCTCAACGGGGCCGGGGAGCGGTCCAGGAGACGCCCATGCCCTCGGCGGACTTCTTTACCCCAGGCTGGTTGTTCGACGAAGTCTTCACGATGGAGTCCCCAGAGGAAATCGCC
>DATACZ010000098.1:0-4270 GCA_036258795.1 Actinomycetota bacterium | reverse complement strand
TGAAGCGCCTTGCGAACCGCTTCCCGAGCTTCGTACCTGTCCATACCGGCAAAGGGTCCACCCTCTGCGTTGACTCGGGCCTTTCCGTCGAAGATGTTCAGCTTGGGCAAACGGTGGCGCTCCGCTATCTCGAAGTCGGTGACGTCGTGTGCCGGTGTCACCTTGACAGCTCCGGTGCCAAATGAAGGATCCACGGCCTCGTCGGCCACAACCGAAATTCTCCTGTCGCTGAAGGGGTGAACGATCTTCTTGCCCACTGCGTCGCGGTAGCGTTCATCGTTGGGATTGACCGCCACCGCGGTATCCCCCAGCATGGTTTCCAGCCGAGTGGTGGCGACGCTCAGGCTGCCAGACCCATCCTCGAAGTCGTACCGGAACTGGTCGAGGACTCCCTCGTACTCTTCGTGGTTGACCTCTATGTCCGACAGAGCGGTCTCGCATCTCGGACACCAGTTGATGATCCGGTTGCCCCGGTAGATGTAGCCCTCGTTGTAGAGGTCGACGAAGACCTTACGAACGGCATGGGAGAGCCCGGGATCCATCGTGAACCTCAAGCGGCTCCAGTCGCATGAAGCGCCAAGTCGCTTCAGCTGCTCGATGATCCTGGCGCCATACTCCTCCTTCCACCTCCAGACCCGCTCCACGAACTTCTCGCGCCCTATGTCGTGTCGCGTTAGCCCTTCGGCCCTTAGCTCCCGCTCCACGACGTTCTGGGTAGCTATCCCCGCGTGGTCAGTGCCGGGCAGCCACAATGCAGCAAAGCCTTGCATCCGCCTGAACCGGATGAGGATGTCCTGCAGGGTGTTGTCCAGGGCATGGCCGATGTGCAAGGCCCCAGTGATGTTGGGCGGCGGGATGACTATGCAAAACGGTTCTTTGGAGGGGTCCGGATCGGCGCGAAAGTACCCTTCCTCTTCCCAACGGCGGTACAGGCGTCCTTCGACCTCGGTCGGATCGTAGACCTTTGGCAAGATGCCTTGAACGCGGACTTGATTATTCAGTGAGATTCCCCAGAATCGGCGAAGAGACATCGAGTGTAGCAACCGGCGGAGGCCACCAGGTTGGGTGGAAAACCTGCGAGACTGGATGCGTCCCCTCTACAGGAGTGTTAGACATGTTGTTCAGTTCTAAGCCTAAGACGCTGCCGATCGGCCCGGAGCAGGCCCTGACTGGCCGTCCCGACTATGCCTACCGTGTCCCCGAGCTCCACGCGGTGTTGGGGACGCCGATCCGCCCGCCCTTTCCCGAGAACCTCGAAACGGCGGCCTTCGCCCTGGGATGCTTCTGGGGCGCGGAACGGCTGTTTTGGAGGATGGACGGAGTCTGGACCACCGCCGTCGGTTACTCGGGTGGCTATACGCCCCATCCCACCTACAGGGAAGTCTGTTCCGGCCTCACGGGTCACGCCGAGGCGGTCTTGGTGGTTTATGACCCGGCAAAGGTCTCCTATGAAACATTGCTCAAGACCTTCTTCGAGGAGCACGATCCCACTCAGGGAATGCGCCAGGGCAACGACATTGGAACCCAGTACCGGTCGGCTATCTACTACACAAATGCGGAGCAACGCCTGGCGGCCGAGGCAACCCGGACTGCCTTTGATCACTCTCTTGCCGCCGCGGGTTACCCCGCTACGACCACTGAGATCGCTCCCCTAGGGCACTTCTACTATGCCGAGGATTACCACCAGCAGTACCTGCACAAGGTGCCCCACGGATACTGCGGGCTCAAGGGGACGGGGGTTTCCTGCAGCGTCCCGGCGGCCACTGGGCGCCAGGGCGAGCCGGCCGACGCCGGCTAAGAACCCCCGTACATCCGGGCGTTAGGCTGAAGGCGTGACTGAGCTTCGAACCGGTTACGTCGTTGAGGCCGCCTACGCTGAGGGAGCCAAGCAGAAGCGTGCTCCGTTCCGGGATGAGCACCTCGCACGGTTAGGCAAGCTTTACGGGGAAGGCGTGGTGGCCGTGGCTGGCGCGCTGGCCGACATGAGCGCTTCGTTGTTCATTCTCATGGTCGAGGGCGAGGACTCTGCCCGAGCAATCGTCGAGACGGACGTGTACTGGCGCAACGGCATCTGGACCGACTACACGCTCCGGCGGATGAACTGTGTGGAGTTCGATTAGAGAAATAGCCTGGCGCACTATGAGCAAAGGTGACCAAGGCCAATGACCAAAGGGCGACTGGAAGCGTTCAGCGATGCAGTCATCGCTATCTTGATCACCATCTTGGTCCTGGAGCTTACTGTCCCTCACGGCGCTGGCTTTGAGGCGCTGAGACCTCTGATACCGGTGTTCCTCGCCTACCTTCTGAGCTTTGTGGTCCTGGCGATCTACTGGAACAACCACCACCATCTCTTCCACGCCACCCATCACATCAACGGCAGAATCCTGTGGGCAAACATGCATCTGTTGTTCTGGCTGTCACTCATTCCGTTCACCACAGGATGGATGGGAGAGAACGACTTTGCTCCTCTTCCCACGGCGGCCTACGGCGCCGACCTGTTGATGGCCGGAGTGGCGTACACGATTCTTCAGAGGGCACTGATCCGGCAGGGAAGCATAGATCCGAAGGTCGCAGCGGCGATGGGACGCAATTGGAAGGGAAAGGCCTCGGCGGCCCTATATGCCCTGTCGGTTCCGCTGGCGTTTGTTCATCAAGCGATTGCCGGTGTCATCTATGCGGGAGTGGCCTTGATGTGGCTTATTCCGGACCGGCGGATTGAACGGGTGCTGGATCACTACACGGGCCAAGCAGCCGCGCAGGCGACGGACTCCACGCCCGCCGAGTCAGATCTCGCTTAGGTGTAATCCGAGGACCCTGCGGTCCACTGGCCCCCGCCGGAAATTGCCGTCGCGACCCAAAGTGCGACGGCTGCGGGAAGGTAAAGCAACCCGATCGAGAAGCCCGCAAGGATACAAAGGACACTAAGGGTGATGGCCGATGCAAGAAGCCAGGGCCGGCGCGCAGAGGGTCGCACCAGGAGCGGAATCAATGTAATCAGGACGGGTGCGATCAGAGCCACCAGTACGGCGGGGCCACTCTGCTCCAAAAGGGTGAGTTCGGAGGTCTTGGTGGTTTCTGTCTGAGACGACGTACTGCCCTCGACAACCGCCGAGCTGCTTACGCTCTTGTACACGGGAACCACCAGGAGCAGCACTGATGCGGTGAGCGCCAAGACAAAAGCGCTTGCGTTTGCCCACGTCAGGCGGCTCATTCCCGTCGTCCGTCCTGACACGTCCACCTAACCGCATGCCTGAGCGACGCAAAATGGTGTGTCGAGGCTTTTACTTGGTTTCCATCAAGTAACTGATCAGCCGCCGGATCTTTCCCCCCTCCAATTCGAACACATCACAAAACGCGAGATTCAAGAACGTGCCGTCCTTACGCTGCGTGCGCACTGATCCTTCCGCCACCACCACATTATCCTCTTCAGTCAGACGCGAGACGGTGATGGCGGGACTGTCGACGAAACCCTCATTTTCGATGTGCTTGTCGAACGCTTCCTTGCCCCGCACGTGAAAAATTCCGGGAATCTCCCACTCAACTTCGTCGGTAAGGCACGACAGAACCTGCTCATGGTCGCTTCGCCCAAAGCCGTCCATGTATCTGCCGACCATTTTCTTGTTGACTGACATCTGTAACGAGTGTAGGCCGGGGTCTAACGTGCTGGCGCTGCTTTCACAACCTATGGACTGCCAGAAATCACCACTCCCATTGGTCATAGACCACTGCCACGAGGGTAGGAGGCCTTATTTCAGGGTCAAAGACAAAGGTGAGGTTCCAGGACTGGAGGCAGGAATCGCCGCTGCGAGGATAGAGCGTCGTCCCGACGTGGGGAGAAGCCGACAGGCGCTCAACTCTGGTAGCGAGGGCGTAATCGTATCCGCAGTTCAGATGACGTCCCACCCGAGTTGTCAGCTCCCATTCAGCTTGGGGTGGGACGAAGGAGTAAATGTGGTCAAAGGCCTCAGACCGGACCTTCCAGTTGAAGCGATCGCGGAGCATCTCCCTGCTTAGCTCCCGCCGGGTTCCTCCGCCTTCTGGGCTCAGATGAAGACTCACCTTGTCGGCCAGCTCGAACTGCTCGAAACCAGCCGACCCTTGAAGAAATGCCACGATGGTCGTCGCCGCATTCGTCAGTTCGGCGGCGCTGTGAGCTCCCATCGGAGACTGGCCCGAAGAAGGTGAGGCGGTCTGGGGCGACGCCAGCTCGCGCTCACTTCCGCAGCCGGCTGCCATAAACAGGGCCACCATAACGACGATCCCCGCGGTC
>DATACZ010000097.1:0-6909 GCA_036258795.1 Actinomycetota bacterium | reverse complement strand
GCAGGCGTAGATGGGCGCGCTCTTATAGGTCCTTCCGCACTCCCGGCACTTCAGCTCTTCGATCCTGGCCAACAGCTACCCCAAAAAAAGCAAATCGCCTGCCGATGGCAGGCGACCCTGGGTGATAAACCTGCTCATCTGTCCCGGCTTACCGGGCGGGAATTAGCACCTTTCAGTCGGTTCCAAAAATCGAACTGACGGTTGCCGAGGCATCATAGGGCCCGTCCCTACGCCTCTCTTGATGAGAGCTTTACCATCCCACCCCCGGTTGACAGTGTCAAACCTGATGTGCCGGCGGACTGGCATCCTCGAGCTCTCCGTCATTCCCTGCCTCCGGCGCCTGTTCCTCAGGTTGAGTTTCTTTAGCATTGACGTCGGCCTCCGTTGCCGCGGCATCAAGTTGCGCAGGGCGACCCTCGGGCAGCCCTTCGTCAGCCCCAGACCTGGCGCCGGCAGTAATAGTTGTGTGGTAATCGGCGTTACCTAGGACTCTGGTCTCATAAAAGTGCACCGCAAGGAGCTTGGCGACGCCAAGGCCCGGGACAGCAAGGAGCATTCCCCAGATCCCACCGAGGGTGCCACCGGCGAGAAGCGCCAGTATCACCGCCACCGGGTGAAGACGCAGAGCCCGGCCCATCACCTTGGGGCTGATGAAGTGGTTGTCGAGCTGCTGGACCGCGATCATTACAAGTCCAGCCTTGAAGGCCAGCCCTAGCCCCCCTGTGACTCCGCCTACCACGACCGCGACGGACCCTCCGACGAACGGGCCGACGAGCGGAATGATGTTGAAGAATCCCACAAGCAAGCCCAGGGGAAGCCAGAAGGGCAGGTCGATCAACGCTAAGGCCAGAGAGGACAGAACGCCCACGACCGCCGCCACGAAGAGCTGTCCCCTAAAGAACCCCCCGACCGCCTTGCCTGCCCGGTCCAACAGGGGCACCCACTCGCCGCGATACCTGGGGGGAAGGTAGTGGAGGAAGGCCTTCTGGATCTTGGGCAGATCAATCAACAGATAAAGCGCGATAACAGGGGCGAGAATAAAGTTGATGACCACGTGAAGCGCGCCCGTGGCAAACCTGCCGGCACCTGCAAACAGCCTGTCCCTCAATGTCTGAACAAATGACGGAACTCCCTCTCCCGCATCACCTCCACGTGCGCCGGAAGGTTCGGCCGAGCCGCGGGGGGGTGGTTCGGGGTCTGAGCCAGAATTAATGCCGAGCTCCTCGAGCGAGAGGCCAACTCTGGACGCCAGGCGTTCGGCAACCTGGGTTCCATCTCGACGGATCTCGGGCCATCGCTCGACCAACCCATTTACCTGCCGGCCTAGGGGCGGGGCCAGGAAAGAGATTGCGATGGTTATGGCAAGGATAGCTACTAGGTAGATCGCGGTCGTGCCAAGCCAGCGTGGTATCCCACTCTTCTCGAGGGCTGCCACCATGGGGTTGAGCAAGACGATGATGATTAGCGCAAGAGCCATCGGCGGGAAGATGTCCCGTAGCATGCTCAGGAGCCAGACGGTTATCCCGGCCAGCAAGAGGACCCCGAGGATTGACCATGACACTATCCCCGCACGGCGAAAGGGATCCCGCGGCGGGTAACCGGAAGGGTAACGAACGGACGCCGACATTAATTGAGTATATGGCCCACGGACGGGCTCTCCTACCCTTCCCGCTCTCTAATCCGATACCCTTGGGCCATCGCCGCAATCAGGGGGTAACCGCGTTATGAGCGAGTCGTTTTCCCTCGACGAGGTCCTGCATGGACGTTCCCTGGTCATAGCCTCAAACCGCGGCCCCATCACCTTCACCGAGACGGACGACGGAGAGCTGGTGCCCAGCCGGGGCGCCGGAGGGCTCGTCACCGCTTTGACCGACGTAATGCGCCATGCCTCGGGGCTGTGGGTAGCGGCGGCCATGAGCCCAGGCGACCGCCGAATGGTGAGAAAGCAGGGCGATGAGCATCTCAATGCAACGTTCGACGAAGAATCCTTGCGCTTGCGCTATCTCGTATTCGACCACGACACCTTCGACCGCTACTACAACCGCATCTCGAACCAGGTTTTTTGGTTTCTTCACCACAGCATGTGGAACTTGCCGCTGCAGCCTCGCTTTGGGTCAGGCACTGCGCGAGATTGGCTCTGCTACCAAGCGGTGAACCGCCGCTTTGCCGAAGCACTAGCCGAGGAGATCTCCGGCGAGGAGCAAAACGCTCCGGTGATGCTTCACGACTATCACCTGATGCTCGCTGCCGGGTACCTGCGCAAGCAGGTCCCGAACGCCTTCAGCTATCACTTCACCCACAGCCCTTGGGCCCAGCCGGACATGATGAGGGTCCTGCCGGGCCGTCTGGCAAAGGAGACTCTGGAGGGGATGCTCGGAAATGACCTGCTCGGCTTCCAGGCTCGAAGGTGGTCGGTCAACTTCATGTGGTGCTGCAGAGAAATTCTTGGGGCCGAGGTGGACCTCGACTCCGCAACCGTGTTCCATAGGGGACGAAAGACCGTTATCCGCGACTACCCGATCTCTATCGACGCCGACGGCGTCACCAAGACGGCTCACTCGGAGGATGCCGAGGCCCACCTAAAGTGGCTCGACCGGATAGTCGAGAACCGCAAGCTCATACTCCGAATCGATCGCTTGGAGCTGTCGAAGAACATCCTGCGCGGCTTCAGAGCTTACGAGCTCATGCTCAAGGGTCACCCGGAGTGGCAGGGAAACGTCGTCCATCTGGCGCTGCTCTACCCATCCCGGCGAGCCCTGGCGGAGTACCGAGGCTACGAGGCGGAGGTATTCGCGGCTTACGACCGCATCAACGGCGAGCTCGGTACCGAGGACTGGCAGCCGATAGTTCTCATCAACGAGGACAACTACGTGCGGGCCTTAGCCTGCAATCGCAAATACGACGTGCTCATGGTCAACCCCATCCTCGACGGGATGAACCTCGTGGCGAAGGAAGGTCCGACCGTGAATGAGAACGACGGAGTGCTGGTGCTATCCAAGAATGCCGGCGCTTGGTATGAGCTCGGCCACGGCGCCCTGGGCATCAACCCGTACGATGTGCGCGAGATGGCGGAGGCGCTTTACGAGGGCCTCACCATGGATCCCGCAGAGAAGGCGGCCCGTGACAAGATCCTCAAGGAGGTCATCGAGCGCAACACCCCGAGCAAGTGGGTGTGGCACCAGCTAAAAGACATCGAGCGGCTGCACGAGGGTTGAGGACCGGCGAGTCCTAGAGAAGCTGACGAAGCAAACTCAATAACTCCTCGCAAGATGAAACCTGAATGTCCGTGTGCTCGAGCATGTCCTCCGGCTCCTCGTCGGAGCGAATTCCGACCCGGAGCAGAAGCCCAGGAACGATCTCCCCGGCCTTGGCCATGGCTTCCACGTCGGCGGAGTCGTCACCGGCCATGAATGCATTCTGAAGCCCGATCTGCCCCGCTGCTCTCTCGAAGGTGGCGGCCTTCGATGCGCCCGAGGGCCTGAGCTCGATGACCAGCCTGCCAATCCCGAAGTGGAAGCCCAGTGCCCCGGCCTCCTCATCAGCCCATCTCAAAAGGGCATCGGGGGGCACAGGGGGGTCTGCCTTCCTGTAGTGAATCGACACTGCAAGATCCTTTGGCTCAACCTCGCATCCAGCAAGGTCTTCTCGAGCGATTAGATCGGCGGCTCGGTTAGCCAGTAGCTTGGAGTTCTCCCTCCACTGAATTGCCTCCTGCGGCTGCCGCAGTGCGCCGTCTACTACCTCCTCGGCTCCGTACAGGCCGAAGTATCGGATCCTTTTCGTTCCGAGCTTGGTATACAGTTCCTCGGCTCTGCGTCCGCTGATTATCGCCACCCTGGCGTATGTTCCGGCCAGCTCCTCGAGAACCTCCGATGCCCCAGGCAGTGGCTTGGCCGCTCCGGGATCCACGACGATGGGAGCCAGCGTTCCGTCGAAGTCCAGAAAGATTCCGGTATTCGGACGATCCTTCCTCAAGCTCTCGACGAGTTCGGACGTCTCCACCCCGTTACCTTAGCCGCTGAAATAAGGGGATTGGCAATCCCTTAGACTTGCCCGCTGTGAAACGGCTGCCAGCCCTAATTATTGCCCTAAGCCTCGTAGCGGCAGGCTGCGCCCAGCAAAAGATCTCGCTCAAGTACGACTATGCGCCGGGGCTCGACACACGCTACCTGTGGACTATCGACTCCACCACCGCACTCAGCTCTTCCACGGACCAAAGCACCACGCACCTGTTCATGGAGGTGGACGTGCATGAGGAGGTTCAACGGGCCGCGGGAAGGGGAGGAAATTCTCGTCTGACCATCACCTTGACTCCGCGAAGCCTGCAGGAGGGAGGGGTGAGAGCCGCGACCCCGCCACCGACGAAGATCGAGTATCAACTGGGGTCTAACGGTCAAATCCGAAGGCCCGTGACGACCGCGCTTTCCGAGCGAGAAGCCTCGGCTCTGGAGCTGGGAACCATCCTCGCGCAGAGCCGGCTGGCGCTGCCCAATCGTCCTGTCGGCGTGGGAGATCGATGGAGCACTCCCCTCAGGCTCTCCGGAGACACGGGCACAATCGACTTCAAGGGTCAGGGCCGGCTGGTCGGCTTTGACCTTAGGAGCGGCCGCAGGCTTGCCCGTATTGAGACCGACCGATCCGGGGAGATCACTGCTCAAGAGCAGTTGGCAGGCGTGTTCGTGGAGCTAAGAGGCAGGTCCACCAACACGGCAACATCCATGTTGGACCTGGACCGAGGAATTCTGTACTCGTCGGTGTCACGGTTTGCTTCTAACTTCGATCTGGCCGACGAGCAGAGCGGGAGGCTCGCCGGAACCCTCCGTGTGACTCTGGTCAGCAAGCTCCAGCTTCAGCCGGGATAGTCCGCCCCTATAACCACCGCGATCGGGATGGATTCGTCCAGACTGTCCGGTGCGGGCTGCACGACTCCCACGCCAAGCAGTGTGACGACGGCATCTGCCCCTTCCTGCGACCCCGGCTGAAAGAACACGGTCGTCGCCGGGTACGGACGGGAGGTGTTTGCCCTGGCCACCACTTCGTAACCGGCCTGCTCCAGCTTGGCCTCGGCCCCGCTTAACTTCTGTGCAACCCCGCTGCCGTTCAGCACCTGGATCCTTCCCTGGCCCGCCGCTGGAGGTGTGGGCGACGTGTCGGGAGGCAAATCAATACCCGGTAAAGAGCCGGACTCCTCTCCCGGAATCTCCTCCGGTGGCGGCTCGGGCTCGTCGCGCCTTATCACCAGGCGCCAGAAACCAAGGGCGACGAGAAGGATGAGCAGTACGACCCCCAAGCGGCTTGCCCCGACGATCAGAGCTGAGCGCCAGAAGGTCGCGCTCTCCGGGGAGGAGTGCTTCCCCACTCCCTTTTATCCGTTATCGGTTAGGCGGATTCCCAGCCGGCGAGCCCGTCGCTGCCGCTGCCTGAAGGCGCGCAGCCGTTGCAATCGCTTGACGAGTATCGGGTCATAAGAGACAGCCTCCGGCAAATCGATGATGTCGTTGAGCAGGTGATAATAACGGGTGGCTGAGAACTCGAAAACCTGGCGGATTGCTCGCTCCTTGGCCCCGGTGTACTTCCACCAGTTCCGCTCAAACTCGAGGATCTTGCGTTCTCGGTCGCCGAAGACCGTTGGACTATCGCTTTGCAAGGCGGTCCCTAAATGACATCGGTGTAATTTCCCTCTACACCTTAAGCAACCGGGCCCGCATATTGCAAGGATTAGGTCATCGGACGGACTCCGTCGGCGGCTAAAATCGAACTCGCCCGGCAAATGCTGGTGTGGCGCAACTCGGTAGCGCAACCGACTTGTAATCGGTAGGTTCCCGGTTCGAATCCGGGCACCAGCTCCAAGTAAATTGGCGTACTTACGCCCATTTCAGGCAATCCGTTCTAGCAGTTACCACTTCTTCGCTTCCTTTGAGCTTTTGAGCTGTTTGTCTGCCCTTTGTCCTCCGGATAAGTTCCGGCCGATCACTGAGGAAGGAGCCGTGCCAATAATGAATGGACTAGAAGTTCGCTCTAACCTGGAGGACAGAGATCTTATGGCTATGGCATGCCCGGCTGATGGGGCCGAACTGAAGATGTCGGAAAGGCAGGGGGTCGAGATCGACTATTGCCCACAGTGCCGCGGAGTTTGGCTGGACCGAGGTGAGCTCGACAAGATCATCGAACGCAGCGATCAATCCTTTGAGCAGTTGCGGAGCTCTGGCCGACCTCGAGACTCTGAATTTTCCCGCTACTACGATGATGACGAGGACGACCGCGGTTACAGCGGTTACAAGCGAGGGCGCCGTCGTAAGAGCTGGCTGGGAGAGATGTTCGAGTTCGGCGACTAGCTGCACTATTTCCGAACTCCCAAGAGCGCACCCATGGCCCCCGGATGATCCGGTCCATCACCGTTGAACAGCAATGAGCCCGCGAACCGAGGCGGCCTTTTCGGATGGTTAAACCCAAGAGTGGTCGCCCCAGCGGGGCTTGCCGCAGCCGCAGGCTTTGCACAGTTCATTGCCACCGCTTCACTGGCGGATGTTGCCGCCGGTTTTGGTCTGTCGCGACCCTCCGACAGGCCTGCTCGTCCAGGGCTCACCGGCACGACCCTGGGCGTCGGGCTGGGCATAGTACGGCTGGGATCGGTCGCAGCATTGCCACTTGCGGGTATGGCCGACCGGCTTGGTCGGCGCAAGGTCATGACTTGGTGCGTCTCGATCGGGCTTGCCTTGACCGCCGCGGCGGCATTGTCGCCGGGGTTCTGGTGGTTCGTGGCGATTCTGGCGCTGGCCCGACCCCTGCTATCGGCAACCAATGCGGTCGCAGTGGTCGTCGGAGCCGAGGTAACGACCACGAAGGAAAGAGCCAAGGCAGTGTCGGTCGTCGGAGCTGCATATGCCGTGGGGGCGGGCATCCCCGTCT
>DATACZ010000096.1:0-4828 GCA_036258795.1 Actinomycetota bacterium | reverse complement strand
GAACAAACATATGGCGAACCTGGGGGGCACTCGTTATGACGAGGGCATGGGCACCTCCCTCGATCAGTGCCGACACCAGGCGCTCAGCCGGGCCGCGATCCTCGGGGAGATCCCAGTGGTATGGAATCAGCTCAATGATCCGGGCGCCGGCGACCTCGAGTGGTTTTCGGAGGCGAGGCACCGGCTCTCCGTGGCGCTGGAGCGCCACTACATCACCGGGTTCCAGGCGGTCGGTAAGCCAGGCGGCTATCTCCCTGGAGGTCTCGCCCTCAGGAACCCACGCACCCTTGAGTCCATATGCCGCCAGGGCGGCAGCCGCCTTATTCCCCCTGGGAATGACTGACGCGGATCCGAGCTTCTCCAGCAGCGCGTTCAGGAGCCCCCAGGTGTCCGCTTGGTTCAACCAGCGCCTCGTTCCTACGCCCGTGAGGTGCACCGACCACTTCAACGGTGAGGCAATAACCTCCTCGGTCGCCTCCCGCAGTGGGCCCTCGTCCGCGACTGCAACCTCCTGGACGGTTGGACCTACCAGTGGGATTCCTCCCCAGCGCTCTACCAGCCGGGCAGTCTCCGCAGCCCTCCTGGCCGCGGGAATGGCGACCACCAGGCCCTCCAGCCCTGATGTGCCCACGACTCAGCTCGACCTGGCGGGAACGCGCGGAATCTCTACCTCCTCGTCCCCCAGGGCCTTGGGGTCCGCCGGGCTGCCGGCTTTGATCAGGGGAATGGAGCGGCGCAGGTCCCTGCCGCGGTTGAGTGCCAGGGCGAAGGCTATTCGGCCGGCTGCCAGGTAGAAGGCCACGAAACTTCGGTCTTGCACGCTGCCCCGCAAAACCATGTCGTCCCACTCGCTATGGAATCCAGCGTATTGAAGGTTGTATTCGTACTGGTCCGACCAAAACCAGTGGACATCGTCATAGACGGTCGGAAAACCCATCATGTTCAGGGCTGCGGCTGGGCCCTGCTTGAGCGCGTTCTGCCAGTGCTCCACCCTCAGCCGCCGCCCCGCTACGGGGTGATAGTGGTTGGTGACGTCCCCGGCAGCGTAAACTCCCTCAGCCGATGTCCGGCAGTACTCATCCACGAGGATCCCGTCGTCTTCTTCGATCCCGCCGTCCGTGGCCAGCTCACTTGCGGGATCCACGCCCACTCCGACGACCGCAAAATCACACTCAATGCTTCGACCGTTGCTCGTTATGGCTCGTTCCACCCGGCCCCTGCCCTCGAAGGCCGCCAAGGTCTCCCCAAGAAGGATCTCAACCCCCCGCTCTCGATGAATACTCTCCACCAGCCGTCCGATCCTGCCCCCCAGCACATGGAACAGAGGCGTCTCGAGAGCCTCCACGACCGTGACCTCCAGGCCCATGGTCCGAAAAGACGCCGCCAGCTCGGAACCGATGAAACCCATGCCGACAATCACGACTCTCTGGCCTTCCCTCATGCGGGCACGGATTGCGTCGGCGTCTGCGAGAGTTCTCAGGCCGTGAACCCCCACGAGGTCAGAACCCGGGACATCAATCGTACGGTTCTGGCTGCCCGTGGCGATCAACAGCTTGTCGTAGTGGATTGGACCATCAGAGGTCTCCAGTAGCCGGGAAGTGCTGTCCACCCTTGTGGCTCGTACCCCAAGCCTCGTTTGGATGCCGTTTTCCTCGTAGAAGCGGGACGGGCGGAGGAGGATTCCGTCGGAGGTCCTGTCGCCCCGAAGATACTGCTTGGAAAGAGGCGGACGGTCGTAGGGGAGGTGGGGCTCGTCCCCGACGAGAACCACATCGCCCTGGAAGCCCTCCTTCCTCAGGGTGGCGGCCGCTGAGACTCCGCCCAGCCCCGCCCCGAGGATCAGATAAGTTGGGGGCATCTAGGGCCTCAAAGCCCTGGATCTAACCGCGGGGTGCGGAGATATATCCAGAGTCCGTGGCCACGCCGAGCTTGCCCAAAAGGTCGTCCCACTCATCGGGTTCAAGGCCGATGTGGGCGGCTCGTTCAACGAGCACTCTGACCGGGCGGTCGTGATAGTCGAGGTAAGCCAGAAGCCCAATCGTGACGGGATGGTCAGGACGGTGAAGGACCTCGATCGGGTCTCCGGCCTGGACATACCCCTCCTCGGCAATGGCAAGGTAGGTGCCCGCTCGGCCCGCCATCGCAAACCGGCGGGGAAAGCGGTTGTCGCCCATCCGTATGCCCAGCTTGAAGCAGGGGGTTCGGGGCTGAGTGACCTGCAGGACGGCGCTCCCGACCTTCCAGACCTCACCGACCAGCGAGTCGTTTATGTTGAGCCCCTCCAGAGTCAGGTTCTCCCCGAACGTACCGGGCTCTAGCTTGATCCCCAGCTCCTTCTCCCACCACTCGTAATCCTCGACGGAGTAGCTGTAGACAGCCTTGTGCTGGCCCCCATGGCTGATCGTGTCAGCCTGCGAATCTCCGTTCAGCTGCGTCCCCTTGACGGCTACCCTGCCCTGAACCGGGTGCTTCCAGATGCCCGTGGCCACCGATCTCCCCCGCCACGGGACATGCCTTATGGACCCGACGTTTACCGAGCGGACGAGGGCAAGAGGTGAATCTCCGGAAGGAGTGTGAGCCGAGAGATTCTCGTGTTTGATTTGAGGAGATCCTGGCGCCATGGTGGCCTCTTCCTTCAAGGGGTACTACTAAATCCTAAGGCGTCACACCGGATACACCGACACCTCGGTGGCTTTGACCGAAACCCAAATGGCACCACCGGAGGCCAGATCGAGGTCAGAGGTGGCGGCTGCGGTGACCTCGGCCACGATTGGAACCGGTCCCTCGACGCTAACCCTGGCCCTGTCTCCCTCGAAGTCCAGTCCGGAGACGGTTCCTTGCCACACGTTGCGGGGCGAACCCTCGGGACGAACTCGATGAAGGGCCACGGCACGGGGATGTATAGCTGCGAACACCTCCCCCGAACCGGCGCCGGGCACCATCAGCCGGCCACCACCGTCAACTGAAATTTCATCCCCGGAGGCCTTGCCTCGGATGAGGTTCAGCCCTACCAGCTCGGCGACGTAGGAGGAGCGAGGATGCTGGGTCACTTGAGGCGGCCGACCTTCCTGGACCACCCTGCCGTTCTCGAGGACTATCAGGCGATCGGCCAGGGCGGCGGCCTCCAAAGGGTTGTGGGTGACCAGAAGGCGTGTTCCTGGGAAGGATGCGAGGTGCTTCCTGAGGACTCGTCGGAGCTCTACCCGAGCACCGGCATCCAGCGCGGCCATCGGCTCGTCCAGCAACAAAAGGTCAGGGTCGATCGCCAGTGCCCGTGCCAGCGCCACGCGCTGCGCCTGGCCGCCCGACAGGACGCCCGGCTTGGAATGGGAGTATTCCCGCAGGCCTACCCGCTCCAGCCACTCCTCGGCTCGCTCCCTAGCCTCGGTACGTCGCATTCCCCTCGCTCTGAGTCCGAAAGCAACGTTCTCAAGGACCGATAGATGGGGAAACAGCAGGTAGTCCTGAAAGACGAAGCCGACCGACCTGCTCTCGGTGGGCAGCCTGACCCCCTTGGCCGAGTCCTCGAGCACTTGGCCGTCGAGGACTACCCGCCCCTCCTGGAGCGGTATCAGCCCGGCAAGGGCGCGAAGCAGGGTGGTCTTTCCCGATCCGTTGGGGCCGAGAACCGCCACCACCTCACCAGTCGCAACCTGTATTTCGGCGTCCAGGACAAGGTCGCCGAGCGTTAGGAACACCCGGGCCTCGAGACTCACAGCTGTGGAATGAAGCGGTCCCGCAGCACTACGAGGATCGTTATGGACACCGCGAGCAGAACCAGGCTAAGGGTTATGGCTGCCTCCAGCCGCGTCTCCAAGGCGAGGTAAACCGCCAGGGGCATCGTCTGGGTCTTTCCCGGAAGGTTCCCGGCAAACGTGATCGTGGCCCCGAACTCCCCTATGGCTCTGGCCCACGCCAGTGCTGCCCCAGCCCCGAGGGCGGGCGCCGTCAGCGGCAGGGTAACCCTGCGGAAGGTCATCCACCGCCCGGCTCCCAAGGAGGCGGCTGCCTCCTCGAACCGGCGGCTGGCGGATCGCAGCCCCGCCTCCACCGTGATCACCAGGAAGGGCATCGCCACGAAGGTCTCGGCCAGCACCGCACCTGCTGTGGTGAAGGGCAGGGTAATGCCGAATGCCTGGTCGAGGAACCTCCCGGCAAACCCTCTGCGTCCAAAGGCCAGGAGAAGTGCCACCCCACCAACCACCGGGGGAAGGATCATGGGCAGCGTGGTGAGGGCTCTTACCAGAGAGCGGCCGGGGAAGTTGGTGCGAGCCAGGGTCCAGGCCAGCGGCACTCCCAGCAGCAGCGAGATGAGGGTTGCGGCCAAAGAGCAGAACATCGAGAGCCACAGGGCGCTCCTGACCTGCGGCGACAACAGCTGTTCCCACAGCTCACCCCATGGTGCCCGCAGAAGCAGCCCTGCCAGCGGCAGAGCAATGAAGGCAATGGCCACCGCGACTGCCGCGGCGACCAGAAGAGAAGGTCTTGGCTTCGAAACCGGCCGGCTTTGCCCCGGGCGGGGCCAGATCATCGGGCGATGAACCCGTGGTCCGTAAGTATCCTGCGGCCGGTATCCGAGAGGACAAACTCCATGAAGGCTCGGCCCACTCGCGGATTGCCTGCGTTGCGGACGACGGCGATTGGGTACATGGCGTCAACGTTGTGCTGCAAGGGGATCGCGATTCCGGTGGCTCTATCTCCCACCGCCTTCACATCGGTGGCATAGACGATGCCGGCGTCGGCCTCGCCAAGAGTCACCGGACCAACCACCCCCTTCACGTCGGGCGCCTCCGAGACGGGCCTAACGGTGACCCCGGCCTTGCCCAGA
>DATACZ010000095.1:0-3690 GCA_036258795.1 Actinomycetota bacterium | reverse complement strand
TTCAGCACTATTGCGGAGGTTCTCCGGCCCAAGGCTTTGTTTGAATGGTTTGCAGGGATTCGAGGGCGGTGGGGCATGAAGGTGATACCGGCATTGAATGGGCCGGCGGTTCGGAAGAAGGTCGGAGAAGCGTTCGACATGGGGGAGGCGGTGGCAATCGTCGCCGACCGGGATCTTGGGAGGCGCGGCATCTGGGCCGAGTTCTTTGGCGAGCGGACGACCTTCCCCGCGTCTCCCTCCCTCTTTGCGGTTAGAAAAAAGGTCCCCATGATCGCCGGCGCAATGTACAAGACCGAGACCGGCTTCCAACTCATACTCAGGCGGGTGCCTTACGAGCTGTCGGGCGACCCGGTAGCCGATATCGACTCCGTAGCCCAGACCATCGCTCATTACTTCGAGGGACTGATCCGTCGCGCACCCGAGCAGTGGCACCTCTTCAGCACGAACTGGCCGTCAGATGAGGAGGGCATGCCTCCCCGGGGCCGCGGTCCGGCGAAGCCGCCGAAGGGAGAGCGGGCCGACGGCGTCGCCGAGTCGCCCACCGAAGACTCACGAGTACCCAGCGAGCCGGAGACCGATGCGCTGGAGATACCGGAGAGCAGGGAGGCGCCCGCCGGGTGAGGATCGGCATGGTATGCCCTTACGATTGGTCCTACCCGGGAGGAGTTCGAAGCCACGTAGTGGGGCTGGCATCCGCCCTCGGAACTGCCGGGCACGGTGTGGAAGTTCTGGCTCCCGCCTCCTCCACCGAGCCCGACATCTTTGTGACCGGCGGCTCTCTGGGCATACCGTTTAACGGCTCAGTTGCCCGCCTTTGCTTCTCGCCGGGGGCCAATGCACGCATAAGGAAGAGGCTGGGAGCCGGCGACCTTGATCTCTTGCACCTTCACGAACCCGGTATTCCGAGCGTGTCGATGCTCGCACTTAGGCAGGCAAACGTTCCGGTGATTGCGACGTTTCACGCCTCCGCTCCAAGGAGTTTGGCTTACCAGGTAGCCCGGCCGATCCTTCGCCCCATGTTGGAGCGCATCTCCCAGAGGGTGGCGGTGTCCGAGGCGTCGAAACGCCTGATCTCGAGCTACTTTCCCGGCGACTATCACCTGATTCCCAACGGCATCGACTTCCGCCGCTTCTCGGAGGCTGAGCCGGATCGAGATCTTATGGCCGCCAAGCCCTTCGTGCTGTTCGTGGGACGGCCGGAGGCCAGAAAAGGTTTACCGGTTGCGGTCGAAGCCCTGAGGCAGGTTCGTGCAAGGTATCCGGTGGAGATGGTCGCGGTCGGTCCATCTGCGGAGGACGTCCCGGGGTGGGTCCGGGCCCTCGGGCCCGTGCCCCACGACCGGCTGCCGGGAATCTACAAAGCCGCAGACGTATTCTGCGCCCCGTCCCTAGGTGGAGAGTCGTTCGGAATCGTTCTGGCTGAGGCGATGGCGTCGGGCACTCCTGTGGTCTGCTCGGATATCCCAGGCTACGTCGAGGCAGCTGCAGGAGCGGCACTTCATGCCCCCGTGGGTGATGCCGAAGCCACCGCAGATCTGATCGCCGCGGTTCTGTCGGATCCCTCGAGGGCGGCGAGTCTGGTGGCCCTGGGCCGGGAGCGGGCCCGGGAGCTGGATTGGGGAGTGCTGTCGAGTCGGATCCTTGATCTGTACCAGGCCGCAGTGAGCTGAGGTGGGAAAGCCGGACGAAGGCCTCATGCTAGTGTTACCGAAAATGCGAAGAGTCCTGGCTCTGCTTGCTCTGTGCGCGCTTCTCTTGTCGGCTTGCGGTCGAGACGAGGCCGGCAAGCGCGCCGCCGGACCCGGGAAGGCGGAGGAACCGGAGCTCTGCCCGCTTACCGGGCTCGAGGCTGAGGACGATGTCGAACGTCCTCCCCTGGCAGTCAAGATCGACAATGCCCCCGTGGCTCGGCCGCAGGCCGGGTTGGAGTCGGCAGATATTGTCTATGAAGAGCTGGCGGAGGGAGGCATCACCCGGTTCCTGGCGATCTTCCACTGCACCGACCCAGACGACCTGGGCCCTGTACGTAGCGCCCGTAACGTGGACCCTGACATCCTGGTTCAGTACGCGCCCGTCCTTTTTGGGCACTCGGGCGCGGCAGCGGGTGTTATCAGGAAGGTCGAGTCGACGAGAGGAATCACCGACTTGAGACACGGTGACCACGGCGACGCCTACCGCAGGGAAAGGGGCAGAAGGGCTCCCTCCGACCTGTTCACCACCGGTGAGCAGCTGCGGGGGCTGGACGAGGCCGAAGGGGTCAAGGGCCCGCCAAGGACCGGCCTGGAGTTTGATCCGGCGCTGCTGGAACAGGCGGGCTCACCGGCACCCAAGGGCTCCCCCGGAGGGGCGAGCCCAGCCGCCCCGGCCGCAGCTCCGGGATCCTCGGTGTCCTTCTCTTACTCGGGAACCAGGGAAGCGGTTCGCTACACCTACGACACGGGCGCCAAGAAGTACCTGAGGTTCCATGGAAACGCCGCCCACAATTCCGCCGGAGGCGACCAGCTGAGTGCGGTGAACGTAGTGATCCTCAAGGTCAGAATCACCGCCGGCCAGGGCGTTGACGCCGCCGGGAGCCGCTCTCCTGAGATCTCCGTCGTGGGCGGCGGCGACGTCACGATCCTCAGAGGCGGAACCTCGGTGGAGGGCCGATGGAATCGGTCTGGGCTCTCTGATCAGACAACTTTCACCGACGACGCGGGCAAGCCGATCAAGCTTGCGCCGGGCAACACCTGGATCCATCTGATACCCCAGGAACAGCAGATAACGGTTCAGTAGCTCTCAGTTCGCCTGGGGGCCGGCAGTGCGACGTCCAAGTAGGTTCATCTCAACTCCGCCGGCCCGATCAATCGCGCCGTTTAGGCTGCCTTAGAATTGATGGAGGGTGTGACAAGGGGGAGTAGGTGGAGCGTGGAACGGCTCGCGTAAAGCGGGGCCTGGCAGAGATGTTGAAGGGTGGCGTCATCATGGACGTCACGACGCCCGAGGAGGCCAGGATCGCCGAGGAGGCCGGTGCGGTGGCGGTCATGGCGCTGGAGAGGGTCCCGGCAGACATCCGACGCGAGGGCGGAGTGGCCCGAATGGCCGATCCAAGCCGCGTGGTTCAAATCATGGAGTCTGTAACCATCCCGGTGATGGCGAAAGCGAGAATCGGGCACTTTGCCGAGGCACAGATCCTTCAATCGCTCGGGGTTGATTTCATCGATGAGTCAGAGGTGCTGACGCCCGCGGACGAGAGCTTTCACATCGACAAGTGGAGCTTCACCATTCCCTTTGTCTGTGGAGCGACCAACCTGGCGGAGGCCTTGAGAAGGATCGGAGAAGGGGCGGCGATGATCCGGTCCAAGGGCGAAGCAGGTACGGGGAACATAGTCGAGGCGGTAAGGCATCTGAGATCCATCAAGGACCACATCCGGCGTCTCACAGTCATGCCGCCCGAAGAGCTCATGACCGAGGCCAAGTCCATGGGCGCGCCCTACGAGCTCGTCAAGGAGGTCGCGGAGACCGGCCACCTGCCGGTCGTACTCTTTTGCGCGGGGGGAGTGGCGACACCGGCGGACGCCTCACTGGTGCTGCAGCTTGGTGCTGAAGGAGTTTTTGTGGGCTCCGGTATCTTCAAGAGCCAGGATCCGGCCAAGAGGGCCCGTGCAATCGTCGAGGCGACCACCTACTTCAACGACCCGGACGTTCTGG
>DATACZ010000094.1:0-3808 GCA_036258795.1 Actinomycetota bacterium | reverse complement strand
TACTACGACACCTGCCGGCTGGACAACTACAAGGCCGACCCGGTCAAGGGCATCTACTTCGACCAGGACTGGGCCCACCTGCCGGGCGTCATGCCGGTGGCTTCGGGTGGTATCCACGCCGGCCAGATGCACCAGCTGCTTGAATACCTAGGGGAGGACGTCGTGCTCCAATTCGGTGGCGGCACCATTGGGCACCCGATGGGTATATCAGCCGGAGCCACGGCGAACCGGGTCGCGGTCGAGGCGATGATCCAGGCTCGCAACGAGGGCCGGGATTACTTCAAGGAAGGTCCGGACATCCTCAAGAAGGCGGCCAAGCACTCTCCGGAGCTGTCCTCAGCGCTCGATGTCTGGGGCGACATCTCCTTCGAGTTCGAATCCACGGACGTCCCGGATGTGCTGGAGACGCCCACGGCCGTGAAGAGCTGAGGAAGGGTTTAAAGAGGAGGAGAACAAGAAATGGCAAATAATTCGACGGGTTTACGGATCACTCAGGGAACCTTCTCTTATCTGCCGGACCTGACGGACGAGGAAATCAGGGCCCAGATTCAGTACGGGATCGACAACGGGTGGGCGACTGCGATCGAGTTCACGGACGACGCACACCCTCGCAACGTCTACTGGGACATGTGGGGAATGCCGATGTTCGATCTAAAGGACGCTGCCGGAGGGTTGCACGAGGTGAACCGATGCAGGGAGGCCTTTCCCAACCACTACATACGGGTAACTCTCTACAACCCGCATTTGACCAAGCAGACGACCGGGCTTCAGTTCCTGGTAAACCGGCCTCCGCACGAGCCGGGCTATCGGCTCAACCGCACTGAGTCGAACGACCGGCACATTCTGTACACGCTCCATTCATACGCGGCCGAGCAGCCGCATGGTGAACGGTACCGGGATTAGCACTGGGGGAAGATAAGTCAATGGCTGAAGAAGAAAGCGCTGGAGGTCAAACGGCGGTAGAAGATGAGGGCTCCCGGGAGGGAGCTCCCGAGATGCGCCCGGCCATGGCGACCAAGGGAACGGGCTGGTCCGGAAGGGACGACCCGGCGCCGGGCGCCAAGGAGATAAAGCGTCCTCCTGGAGGCACGGGCATGAGGCCCGACCCGCAGAAGGACTCGCGCTTCGGCGCCCAAGAGGTCAGCGAAGAGTTCGCCGACGTCGAGGATCCCTTGCGCGAGGTTCCGGACGACTACGTGGTCGATGCGCAGGGAACTCTGGACGACTCAAAGATCGGCGAGGTGCTCAGCCAGCTAGATCAAGAGCTCGTCGCCCTTAAAGAGGTGAAGACCCGAATCCGGGAAATCTCTTATTTGCTTTTGATCGACCGGCTTCGCCGGAGCATAGCACTGGAAGCTCAGGCTCCCACTCTGCATATGAGCTTCACCGGCAACCCGGGTACCGGGAAGACGACGGTTGCCCACAAGATGGGGGAGGTCCTGTACAGGCTGGGCTATATTCGCAAAGGCCACGTGATCAGGGCCGGCAGGGACGAGTTGGTCGGTCAGTACGTCGGCCACACCGCTCCCAAGACCCGTGAGGTCATCAAGAAGGCCATGGGTGGGGTCCTATTCATTGACGAGGCCTACAACATCTACCGCCTGGACAACGAGAGGGACTACGGCCAGGAGACGGTGGAGATGCTGCTCGACGTCATGGAGAACGACCGGGAGGATCTGGTCGTGATCATGGCCGGGTACGCCGACAAGATGGCCCGCTTCTTCTCGGATGTTCCGGGCATCAGCTCACGTATCGCTCACCACATCGACTTTCCCGATTACAGCGTAGAGGAGCTGATGGAGATCGCGCAGTTGATGCTGGAAGGGCTTTATTACCGGTTCTCCCCCGATGGCGAGAAGAAGTTCCAGGAGTATTTGAGCCTCCGGGTCACTCGGCCCAACTTCGCGAACGGCCGCAGCGTCCGCAACGCTATCGACCGGTCACGGATGCGCCAGGCAATTCGCTTGTTCGAGGCAGCCGAGGGTGGCAGGAAGCTTACCAAGAAGGACCTCGTCACGATCGAAGCCGAGGACATAGAGAAGAGCAGGGTGTTCCAGGAAGCTAAGGAGCAGCCCTCTGCCGCATCGGTATGAGCGGGCCCGCTCGGAAAGGTGTTTAGTTAGCTCGTAGGCTTCGGACCAGGAGGCGATATCTCGAGATGGGTGTAGGCCCCGACGACCTCCGGGGAGAGCGAGTCGTTCTTGGCCGCAACGATCCCACCAGCATGGTGGGCTTTCAGTGGACCGGCGAGGAGCCTGAGGGCATGTTCGACACCGACGTTGCCATAAATCTAGGGGCGGAGTGGGAAGGCGACGAACTCGTCTGCTACAACATGGAGAGCCTGAAGCACGCATTCCGCCACGCCCCCGACGGGTACCTCGAGGACTCGGATTAGCCCGGAGCCGGGGGAGTCCGAAAGGGCGGCCTGGGCGACGGAGGTGGCGGAAAAGGTTGGGAAGCTACTAATGAGTAGCTTCCGCAGTGGCATACAGGCCGAACGCAAGACCAAGGGAGTTCTGACCGCCTTGGATAAAGAGGCGGAGTCGCTGATCTTCTCCGAACTGAAGGCCACCTTTCCCGATGACGCGATGAGGTCCGAAGAAGGCGCCGAAATCGAGGGATCCAGCGGCTGGCGATGGGTCGTGGACCCGCTGGACGGGACCACCAACTACGTCGCGGGACTACCTTTCTTTGCAGTATCACTCGGATGCATGCGACGGGAGACGATGGCTTTGGGGGTGATTCACGCTCCCGCCATGGATGAGACCTATACCGTCACCCCCGACGGCGCTAAGGGCCCGGAGGGCACGATGCAGGTTTCCGGAACCGCGGATTTAAGCGACGCGGTCGTTGTGCTCAACAAGGCCTACCATCCCGCAACCACCCTGTGGGGAGTTACCCGAGAGCTACTGAGCCGCTTGCGGGCCTTCCGCATGTTCGGCTGTATCAGTCTTGATCTGGCGTATGTGGCCGCCGGCCGAGTGGACGGCATCGTGCTGCTTCCGGCTGATCCCTGGGACTTAGCCGCCGCGATACCCATGCTTAAAGCCTCTGGAGCCGCTGTGGCCGACCTCTCGGGTCGACCTCCAAAGCAAGGAGAGCCTTCTGGGATTGTGGCTGCGAGCCCGCAGCTCACCGGTCAGATCCTTCATTACCTCCAGGCCGAGCGCATGGCGTACGAGGCTTGACGTAATATTCCTCTCCCAATCGTTCTGATCCGGGGAGCGGAGTGAACCTGAAGCAGGGACGATTCTGCGGGGGTGGGTGCGTCATCGAGCGCCGGTCTGGCTGAGATGGGGGGTGAGGAATATGTCGACGGTAGAAGAGTCCATGAGCAACTACGTCTTGACTGTGGGTCCCGATGAGACCCTGGAGCGGGGAGCTCAGGCCATGATCGAGCGCAAGTGCGGTTCCGCCATGGTGGTCAGGGGATCAGATTTTGTAGGGATAGTGACGGAACGCGACGTCCTTCGGGCCGTGGCTCACGGCCGGGTGCCTTGGAGCACCAGGATCGAAGAGGTCATGACGGCTAACCCCATCACCGTGCCTCCCAATACCGAGATCGGCGAAGCCATACGCATCATGATCGAGGGCGGTTTTCGACACCTGCCTATCGTCAAAGACGGGGACCTGGTAGGCCTGGTTAGCTTGAGGGAGCTGCTCAGAGCCTCTGCCTTGCCGGCCTGGGGTCTCAAACATCCGGCACCCAACCATTAGATTGCGTAGAACGCGTGGCTCGCGAGCCACATGAGCGAAAGGAACAAACGGATGATCGACGACAAAGGAGGCACCCGATGATCCCCCCCGG
>DATACZ010000093.1:0-6597 GCA_036258795.1 Actinomycetota bacterium | reverse complement strand
TCTTCCCCACAACTCTGGCTACCTCAGCCAAGGTCAGCCCGCCCATAATTCGGAGCAGGAGCACCTCTCGCTGATCCGGTGTCAGTCCGTCGATAAGCTGCTTTATCCGGCCATTTACCAGATTGCTTAGCGCCTCGTCCTCGGCGTTTCCAGGAACGAAGGACTTCTCCTCATGTCCCCAAACCGGTTCCGCTGGTCGTCGTCCTCTTCGCCTGCGGTCGTCTATCAACTTGTTGTGAGCGATGGAGAACACCCAGGACCGAAATCGAGTGCCATCGCCATGAAACCGATCGATCGCCTTAACGACCTGCAGGAACACCTCGCCGGTGAGGTCCTCAGGCTCGGCTGCTCCCTGGGATCTGAGGTATCCGGCTACGGAGGGAGCGAGCTGCCGGTAAAGAGCCGCCCAAGCCCACTCCGCGCCCTGACGGGCCCGGGCCAAGGTTTCCTCTTCAATAGCGGACTGCAAGTGCGCCTCCCCGCCAGCTCGGTGTCGTCCTTATTTATCGGCACAATTGCCTGGGGATTTCAGAACTTTTTTGGCGCATGGCCATAAAAGTGCCTCGAGAGATGTTTGGGTAAGATTCCTGAAGTCCATCGAGTCACGGGGAACCAACCAGTGGTCCAATTTAAGATGCCTCAGCTGGGCGAGACC
This sequence comes from Actinomycetota bacterium, assembly GCA_036258795.1. GTDB lineage: Bacteria > Actinomycetota > CADDZG01 > JAHWKV01 > JAHWKV01 > DATACZ01. The sequence continues at coordinate 5,942 of DATACZ010000093.1, read as the reverse complement.
GTCCTGGAAGCCGTCGTAACCCGATGGCTCAAGGAAGAGGGCGAGGCCGTAGAGGTCGATGATTCCCTCGTTGAGGTGTCCACGGATAAGGTCGACAGCGAGGTTCCTTCGCCTGCCTCCGGAACGCTTACAAAGATCCTTGTGCAAGAGGGTGAGACGGTGGCCGTAGGTGCTGCCCTGGCCGAAATCGATGAGAAGGGTAAGGGAGATGGTTCGGCATCATCCGGCTCCTCCGAGCCGGCGCGGAAGGCGGCTCCAGAAGAGGAGCCGGTCGCCGAGACGCCTTCTTCTCCTGAGCCTTCTTCGCCAGAACCCCAGATGGCACGTCAAGCGGGGGCGGCGTCGGAGGCTCCTGCGCCGGCGCCTCCACCGAGTCAGATAGTTCCCTCGGCCGCCGAACCGATGCGAGCTGTTCTCTCACCCCTGGTGCGACGCCTCGCGGCTGAGCACAGGGTGGATCTGGCCACCATTCAGGGCTCAGGCACCGGTGGGCGAATCACGAAACAGGACGTGATGGCTGCGGCAGCCTCGCGCGTCGATAAGCCATTGTCCTCTCAGGTGGTCGAGTTTCCTGCTCCAGCACAACCCGCTGAGACACCCAGAAAGGAAACAGTCCTAGAACCGGGGCCTGCGGGGCCCGGCGAGGAAGTAGTCGTGGTCAGCCCCATGAGGAGGGCGATCGCGGAGCACATGCTGAACTCCAATGTGGAGACTGCCCGAGCCTGGAATACCATCGAGGTCGATATGAGCCGGGTGGCCCATCTCAGGATGCTCGCCGGCCCATCGTTCAAGAACCAGGAGGGATACTCCCTGACCTGGATGCCTTTCGTCTGCAAGGCCGTTACCCAGGCGCTCCTAAAGTTTCCTCTCGTCAACTCCACCTGGAACGGTGACGGCACCATAACCAAGAAGCGCTACGTCAATTTGGGGATAGCGGTCGCTCTGGAAAATGGCCTCATCGTGCCAGTTGTCAAAGGGGCGGAAGGCATGAACATCATGGGATTGGCCCGGTCGGTTAGGGACGTGGCGGACAGAGCCCGTAGCAAGAAGCTCTCTCCAGATGACGTTCAGGGAGGGACGTTCACGATCACCAACCCCGGCACGTTCGGATCGATCTTGTCCGTTCCCATCATCAACCGGGGGCAAGCGGCCATCCTGTCTTTCGACGCCATCGTCAAGCGGCCCGTGGTTGTGACGGACGAGTTCGGCAACGATTCGATAGGCATCCGCCATATGACCTTTCTCTCGATCTCCTGGGATCACCGGATCATGGACGGCGCCGAGGCGGCGAAGTTCCTGGCCTATCTGAAGGAGCTGCTGGAGGAAGCGGACTTCACCTCGGACCTGGGCGGGCTCCTACCGGCCTAGTGGGCCTTTCAGCGAGGTTCACAGAGTCACAAACGTCACTGGACGGCCCGGCGATGCTTCCTGAGCTCTGGGAAGTTGAAGCTGGTCGCCTTCCGTACTCCGTCGCCTACGGGTGGCAGCGGGATCTCCACGCCCGGCGGATTGGCAACGAGATTCCCGATGTCCTTCTTATGCTGGAGCACGAGCATGTCTACACGCTCGGCCGAAGGTTCTTGCCCGAACACCTCTTGCTCGCGCCCGACCAACTAGTGGAGAGAGGCATCCAGGTATACGAATCGGACCGAGGCGGAAGCATCACATATCACGGTCCCGGTCAGCTGGTCGCCTATCCTGTGGTGGACCTAAGAGATCCGGCCCGCCGCCACCCCGATGTGATCCGTTACCTGCGTACCCTAGAGCAGGCCATTGTCGGTGCCGTCTCACCTCTGGGAGTGGAAGCGACCACTCGTGAAGGGCTTACCGGGGTCTGGGTGGGGGACCACAAGCTGGCGGCAATCGGCGTAAACGTTAGCCGGGGCGTTGCCAAGCATGGGGTCGCGATCAACGTCTCCACCGACTTGGACTACTTTCGGTGGATGGTGCCATGCGGGATAGCCGATGGGGGAGTTACCTCTTTGGAGGAGATTCTCGGCACGCAGGTTTCCTTGGGTGACGTAGCGGCATTGTTTGCACATAGCCTTGCCCGGGTCCTTGGGCGAAGACCCGTTCGCTCCGATCTGTCGAGCCTCGGGCTGGTCGATGCCCCCTCAACGGCCAGCGTTTCTATCGATCAAATGCGGCCACTGCCGGCCGGGCGATTGATTAATGGATAAAGCGGGATCGGTCCGGAGCGCCGGAGTGCAGCTCGACGGCGAGCTGCGGTTGACGGCTGAGGAGGTACTTGCCGACTACCGCCTGGCCCATCAGAGCAGGATTGCAAGCCTGATCGCGACCCGGGAGGCCCACACCGGCCGAGCAACCTTCGCCATCTGTGGCGACGGCAAGGAAGTGGCGGAACTGGCGATGGCCAAGGCCTTCCGAGACGGGGATGTGCGAGCTGGCTACTACCGAGATCAGACGTTCATGTTTGCGACCGGGATGTTGGACATCCCCCAGTTCTTTGCTCAGCTCTACGGCCATGCGGACACGGAGGCGGAGCCAGCTTCGGGCGGCAGGCAAATGCCAAACCACTTTGCTACCCGGTTCCTCGACGAGGAAGGGCGGTTCAAGCCCTTAATCGCCGGGAAGCATTCGACCTCGGATATGTCACCAACCGGCGGCCAGATGGCTCGCCTTTTGGGGTTGGCCTATGCCTCGAAGCTCTACCGAAACGAGCCCGGACTGAAGGACCGGGGCGGCGATTTCTCCTTCAAAGGTGACGAGGTGGCCTTCGGGACCATCGGCAATGCAGGCACCAGTGAAGGAGTCTTCTTCGAGGCCGTCAACGCCGCAGGAGTGCTGCAGGTGCCTATGGCAATCTCGGTGTGGGATGACGGGTATGGCATCTCTGTACCGAACGACTATCAGACGACCAAGTCCTCCATCTCGGCGGCGATGCGCGGTTTCGAGTGGGACGGAAAGACCGGAACCGGCCTGGACATCTACGTGGTGAGGGGTTGGGACTATCCCACGTTGTGCCGAACCTACCTGAGAGCGATAGAGCGCGTGCGGGCGCAACACATTCCGGCGATGTTTCACATCGTGGAGATGACCCAGCCGCAGGGTCACTCCGCCAGTGGAAGCCACGAAAGGTACAAACCCAAAGCGCGTCTTCAGTGGGAGTGGGAATTCGACCCCATCCGGCGCATGCGGGCCTGGATCATAGAAGAGGGTCTCGCCTCGGCGGAGGCTCTCGATGACTTAGAGGCGGACGACCGAAAGCTAGTTCAAGGCCACCGGCGAGATGCCTGGACCTCCTATACCCAACCGATCTTGAAGGAGCAGGGCGCGGTGCTCGCCCTCTTGGAGGATCTGACAAGGGAGTTGGGCGACTCGAGGCTGACACCGGTGATCGAGGAGGTAAGGCATCCCGAGCGGATCCACCGCCGGGTTGTCTACCGGGCCGCCTTTAACGCCCTGGCCGCCACAAGTGAGCATCGAGGGCCGGCTCGCCAAAGACTGGAGGAGTTCCTGGTCCGCTACCGCCGTGAAAACGACAGGAGATACAACTCCCACCTATACAGCGAGTCCGAAGAGTCTCCGCTGCTGATCAAGGAGCGAAAACCGCTTTACTCCAAGACCTCGGAGGTCATGGATGGCCGGATGATCCTCCAGAGGTGTTTCGACCACAATCTCAAGAAGGACGCCCGAATATTCGTGGTGGGCGAGGACGTCGGAAAGCTGGGCGACGTGAACCTGGTGTTTGAGGGCCTGAACGAGAAGTATGGCGAGCTGAGGGTTACGGACACCGGGTTGCGGGAGGCCACCATCCTCGGGCAGGGCATTGGCGCCTCGCTGCGGGGCCTGCGGCCGATCGTTGACATTCAGTATCTCGACTACCTCATTTGGGCTCTCCAGGTCCTGTCCGACGATCTGGCCACCCTGCACCATCGAACTGCCGGAGGTCAGAAGGCGCCCGTGATCATCCGGACCAAAGGTCACCGTCTGGAGGGCATCTGGCACACGGGGTCGCCGATGGCGATGATCCTGCACTCGTGCCGAGGGGTGTACCTGGCCGTCCCGCGCGACATGACCAGAGCTGCAGGCTTGTACAACACGCTTCTTCAGGGAGACAACCCGGCGATCGTGGTCGAGGTCTTGAGCGGCTACAGGGACAAGGAGAAAGTGCCGGACAACATTGGAAGCTTCACGGTGCCCCTTGGAGTCCCGGAGATCCTGCGCCCCGGCGAAGACGTTACCGTCGTTACCTACGGTGAGTGCTGCCACGTGGCTCTGCAGGCGGCGGAACAGCTCGAGAATCTCGGCATCGATGTAGAGATAATCGACGTGCAGACCCTGAGCCCCTTCGACATCAAGGGATCGATCGTCGGCTCGCTGCAGAAAACGAATGCAGCCGTCTTCCTCGATGAGGACGTGCCGGGCGGCGCTTCGGCATTCATGATGCAGCACGTTCTGGAGGAGCAAGGTGGCTGGCAATACCTCGATGCGGCTCCCAAAACGCTGAGCGCAAAAGAGAATCGCTCCCCCTATGGAATCGACGGCGGGTACTTTTCCAAACCACAGGTGGAGGACGTAGTCATGACCTGCTACTCGATTGTCTCGGAGAGACAGCCGGAACTCCTTCCTCCAATTTTCCCGCCCCAATGACAGGAACCTTCATCGGGCCAACCATCCCCACTCGCTCGCATCTGAAGTCGGACTCGGTGGCCCAATTTCCGCGGCCGCCCTGGCTGAAAACCAAGCTAAGAACCGGTCCGAACTACCGCGAGCTCAAGGGGCTGGTCAAAGGCCTCCAGCTCCATACGGTCTGCGAGCAGGCTTCCTGCCCCAACATCTTCGAATGCTGGGAAGCAAGGGAGGCGACGTTTCTAATCCTGGGAGACCGATGTACCCGCAGGTGTGCATTCTGTGACATCGAGACAGGAAAGCCTGGTCCCCTCGACTGGGGAGAGCCGGGACGGGTGGCTGAGGCCGTTGATCATATGGGACTCGACTTTGCAGTCATCACCGGGGTTGAGCGTGATGACGCGTCCCCAGTGACCGTGGCCCAAATTTGGGCTGCAACGGTGGGGGCTATTCGGCAGCGCGTGCCGGGGTGCAAGGTGGAGCTACTGACCGGCGATCTCAAGGGCCAGGAAGAGGCAATCAAGGTCGTAGTCAGCTCGGCTCCGGACGTCTTTGCGCACAATCTGGAGACGTGCCGGCGGCTCCACCGGAAGATTCGTCCCGGGTTTCGATACGACCGGTCAATCGATGTTCTCCGGTTGGTGAAGAAGCTCAACCCGGCTCAGCCTACGAAGTCGAACCTAATCCTTGGCATGGGGGAGACCTTTGAAGAGGTGCTGGAGTGCATGAGCGACCTCAGGTCGGCGCAGGTCGACCTTCTGACGATCGGCCAATACCTCTCCCCGTCGCTGGAGCAACACCTTCCCGTGCGCAGGTGGGTGCATCCAGAGGAGTTCAGGGAGTATGCGCGTGCCGGTGAGCAGATGGGATTCGCTTGGGTAGAGTCGGGCCCTCTCGTCCGTTCCTCGTACCATGCGGGCAAACAGTATCGGGCAGCATTGGCAAGTCTTAGGCCAATCACGGGCTCTAATCAGGATCGGAAGCCGCTAGGCACCAACTAGTTAGCCCCGGCTGGGCCCTGCGTCCCAGCCAATGAGCTAGCTGCCTCGAGGTGTTCCTACGTCAGAGGTGGCTCGTCACGGATAGGTCGCTCCCCGGGGAGAGGCGGCTCCCCAGGAAGCGGTGGTTGCCCTGGTATAGGCGGCTCTGGCTCCCCAGGCAGTGGTGGTCCTCCGGGTATGGGACGTGGCTCTCCTGGAAGCGGAGGCTTAGGGGGCTCCCCGGGAAGAGGAGGTGGAAGCGGAGGCTCTCCCGGCAAAGGAGGCTCCCCCGGCATAGGGGGCTCCCCGGGAAGTGGAGGTGGAGGCGGTGGCTCTCCCGGCAAAGGAGGCTCCCCCGGCATAGGGGGC
>DATACZ010000092.1:0-8193 GCA_036258795.1 Actinomycetota bacterium | reverse complement strand
CGCTGTGGCCAATTCGCATTCCGAGCAGGCCAATCCGTGAAACGCCGTGGGACCTACCGCCACAGGCATGGCTACCTCCTGCCCCAGCACCGTGGTGCCTAGATCTCGGGGCCCTACTCCCGCCAGCACCCGGTAGTAGAGGCTGATGCGGCCCCATGCGGCAACGTTGCCCCTAAGGGTGATCTCGTCTAGGGCTCCCCCGTCGTAGTAGTCGAAAATCTCCTTGGGAAGGACCTGCCGGGCCGCGCGGGCGTAGTCGTCGACGTTGAGCAGGTCGGTACTCAAGGTTTAGCTAGGGGGAGGGGCTGGGTGACGGCACCGGAGACGGCGAAGGACTGGGGCTGACCCCCGGGCTGGGAGACGGCGGGACGATGGCCGACGGAACGGGCCGCCTAGGCCGTGATACGGGCGGCTCTTCCGGCAAGGGCACGACCGGTATGGGCTCCAGGGGCGAGAGCTCTATAGGAGTCGGCGCCAGTGGGGCCCTTCCTACGCATCCAACACCGCCAGGTCCCGGGACCTGGCCGGGCGGGCACGGAGCAGGCGGCGGGACAACAACGTCTCCGCCGATTTTCGGCTTGACGAAGGGCTCTGGCCGGATTCCCTTGAGAGCCTCCTGCATGAACTTCCTCCAGATGACGGCGGGGAAGGAGCCTCCTGTGACCCTGGAACCGTGGACATTGTTCATCTGCGGAATCTTGCCGGATGCATCGGGCGGGTAGCCCATCCAAACGACCGCGGAAAGCGCAGGCGTGTATCCGGCGAACCAGGCATCAACGTGGTTTTGCGTCGTTCCGGTCTTGCCGGCTGCAGGTCTTCCTATCTTGGCAGCGGTTCCGGTGCCTCTAGTAACCACCTGCTCCAGGACGTAGTTCACCATATCCGCCACTTCTTCATCCATGGTCTGCTCGGTTTCAGGCTCCTGCTCCTTGATCACGTTTCCGTCTGGCCCAACAACCCTGGTAATCATGATCGGCTCAGGCCGCCGGCCCCGTGCGGCGAAGGTGGCGAACCCCCGAGCCATCTCCAGCGGAGTGACCGCCGTCGTGCCCAAGGTGAGAGCGCAGCCCATATCCCTTCTCGGAATGGGAATCCCCGCCTCACCGGCCACCCTGATGAACTCCCGAGGCGTCACTACCTTGTCCATCATCTGGGCGTAGACGGTGTTGACGGAGTTAACCGTTGCCTGAACCACATCGATGGTGCCGAAGCGGCTACTGTCGAAATTGGAAACGGTCCAAGGTGAGCCGTCCTGGTTCCGGCATTGCGGTGACTGGATGGTGATTCGAGCCGGCCCCGGAAACCGTGAAGTCACCGGCTCTCCCTCCTCGAGAAAGGCGGCCAGCGCAAAGGGTTTGAATGCCGAGCCGGCCTGGCGCCCTCCGCCGTCCCCCTTCCGTACGTTGGCGGCGAAGTTGAATCCCCGTGCTCGTACTATGTCGTTCACGTCCCTCCCGCCCACCATGGCTTTAACCCGGCCCTCGGGGTCCATCGCCACGAGCGCCGCCTCCGGGTCGGTGGGCAGGTTCAAGGTGGAGGAGACTGCGCTCTCCGCGGCCTGCTGCATTCTGAGATCGAGGGTGGTGTGGATCTGGAGGCCTCCACCAAGCACCTCGGCCTCGGTGAAGCCATACTCCCTGGTCCCCAGGAGGCGCCGGATGTGCTCCATGAAGTATCCGGCCCGGGCCGAGTCCAGCTTGATCGGACCTAGCTTGAACTGGCTCAAGATGTTCTGTCCCTGGACTTGAACCATCTCGGCCTGCGTGATGTATCCCTCCCGGACCATGTCGCCCAGAACCTCGTTGCGAATCGCCACGACGCCTTGAGGGTTTTTGTCGAATTGGAAACGCTCGGGCGACCGCAGAACCCCGGCCAGATACGCAGCCTGTCCCAGGTCGAGATCCTTGGCGGATTTCTTGAAGTAAGTCTGAGCGGCGGCCTCCGCGCCGTAGGCTCCCCGGCCGAAGTACACCGTGTTCAGGTAGAACTCCAGAATCTTGTCCTTCGGGTACCGGCGCTCTATTTTCTTGGCGAGGGCGATCTCCTTGAGCTTTCGGAAGATCGTCCGCTTGGTTCCCACCCTCTCGAAGGCGTTCCTTGCGTACTGCTGAGTCAGGGTGGACCCACCCTGCTCCACCTGTCCAGCTGAGACGTTGGTGAACAGGGCTCTTACCATGCCCCGGTAGCTCACTCCGGAGTGCTCATAAAACGATCGGTCCTCCGTGGCCACCGTGGCCATTTGCAGATGCTTGGAGATCTGATCCATGGGGACGATCTGTCGTCTCTGCTCCCCGCGTAGAGCACCGATGAGCTTTCCCTGTGCGTCCAACACCTCGGTGGCTTGCCCCCCTGGAGCGGAGTCGGGGAGCGGCACGCTGACCCCCACAATCACGGCGATCAGGGCGAAGACCACTGCGGCAGCCGCAGCACCTCCTAGAACCCACCACCCTCGGGCGGTGGGCCGGCCTTCGCTGACGAGCTTCGAACGCTGGGCCATCAGCGCAACGGCACCGAACCAGGCGCTGTGGCCCACGACCTCAACGCCTGAAGTGCGGTGGCCTTGCCGACGGGAGTCAGCCCTACCCTTCGCTCCTCATAGGAGGGACTCGCGGCAAAGAGCCCTAGAGCGCGTGCCTGGTTTAGCGTCGCCTGAAGCGCCCGGAGTATCGATTCCCTGGCCGGGGGCAGGCCCGTGCCTGCTTCCCGGTAGTTTGCCTCTTCCACCGCCTGGCCAATCGTGCTCACAACTTGATCCAGGGGCAGAGACTCTTCGTCGATCAGCTGGGCGAAGAATAGCTCCCCGGCCAGACGGCTGAATGTGTTACCCGACAGGAACGCCTCGGGCACCATACGCCAGGTGGTCAGCGGGTCCTCTAACAAGGCTCTGCCCTTGCGAGTAAGCATGAGCTGCTTACCGCTCCTTCTGGCCAACCGGAGTGTCTGTGTCATCCGGCGCAGGATGTGCAGGTCCGTAAGCTGCTCTTCCTCGGCGGGCGGGGTGGAGAGCTCCCACCCAAAGCGGGGTGCCGCCTCCTCTAGAAAGGCTGGATCAAGCTTTCGCTTATCGGTCAGCCGAATGCCTTCCGCCATGTGACCCAGCAGCCAGCTGAGCGGAGGGTACGGGTCGAAGGTCCCAGGCGGCAGCTCAATAGAATGGAGGAGCCGGTTGGCAAGGCCTGAAAGAAGCCGGCGCCTGGTCGGGCTCGGCTCGATGCCGATCCAGGTCTGGATGCGCTCGGTAAGGGTGACGCTGAGCGGGGTCTGTCCACCCAACTGGAAGCTTGGGGCATTGATGAAGCTGCGCACCAGCCTGGCCTGCTTGCTCTTCCAACCTCGTGCCCCCGGCACTAGCTCCCCCGCCGCCACGGCGAGCTCGAGGTAGTCCTGAACGGCGGAAAGAGCCCTGGCCTCCTCCAGTCCCATCGTGGCACCCCACCGAAACTCGGGCAGATCAAGCGGGTAGATGCCCGAGGCAAGGTTGGCCTGGCGAAACGCTGCCAGACCCCGCTGGGGGTTGTCCTCGTAGGCGGCAAGAACGCCGGCGGTCGTGGAGGAACGGCAGATGTCGGCATACCGGGGAAGACCCAGCAGATCCAGCGCCTGACCCAGCGCATTGGCGAGAGCCTGGCGAGTCGGAGTATCGGCGCCTACCTTGAGGGGAAGGTCGTACCACAGGAACCGTTGCACCCTCTCCTGGGTGATCCTTGCTGTTCCCCCGCCGGCGGTGACCCAGGAAAGAGCTACCCCCGCGGCTTGCGCCACGGCGGCGTCCTCAGCAGCCAGCTTGCCGAGGACCTCCTGTATCCCAGGGTCACTTTGGGCCACTCCACTCCTCCTTAGGCCGAAGATCGATACCCTCCGCACCAAAGTCCCAACATAGAAATTCTCATTAAAGATTTACCTTTTGTGCCGATATATAGGAGTAAACGTTTCGCAGCTGGTCGGAGGTAGCGTTTGTCGGAAGAAATCACGGTTGCCGCGCACTACCGCGCCTCTCTGAGGATGTTCCGCCGGGCGACTCATGCCGCCTGGAAGGCACAGACCTCTTTCCGGGTCATCCTCGTCCTTATCACGCTGCTCTTTACCGCCGCCGCCATCACGGCAGGGATGGGCGCCTCTCTGTCCGACCAGGCTCCCGTGGCCATCTATCTACTCATCGGGATTCTGTTCTACTTTTGGTATCCGTCACACATGTTCGCCCGGGACCCGAAGAACCGGGAGGACGTCCATTACGAGTTCAGCCGCGAAGGCGTGAACTACTGCTGGGCGGGCTCCAAGTGGAGCATGCCGTGGTCTTTTTTGAACCAGGCCCGGGAGACGCGGGACTTCTACGTGCTCGAGCTGCCCAACAATCTCAGGCTGCCGATCCCGAAATCGGGATTCGCCCCCGGGACCGAGCAGCACTTCCGTCTGCTGGCCGCCACCGGAGGAGTTCCCATCCGCCACTGAGGTAAGCGAAGAACGGAAGCTATCCTGGCTTTACCTAAATGCTTCGATTACTGCTAAGGCCGCGCTGGATCTTCATTCACTTACTTGTAGCGCTGATCGTGGCCGTGTGCGCCGGCCTCGGGCGGTGGCAGCTGAACCGGCTGGAAGAGCGCCGCACAGAAAACGCCCGGATCGCCAGACAAACCTCCCTGCCAGCTCAAGGTCTCGAGGAGCTTCTCCCCTCCCCGGGAGTACCGGCCAGGCTCGCTGACGACTTCGCTTACCGGCGGGTCAGAGTGAGGGGAACCTATGACACCAACCGGGAGCTGGTGCTGCTAACCCGGTCGAACGGCGACGAAGCCGGCAATCATCTCCTCACGCCCCTGGTTATATCCCGGGACGCGGCGGTGATCGTGGACCGGGGGTGGGTGCCGCTAAATATGAACAGCCCTCCGGTTCCTCAGGCCGCGCCGCCGGACGGGCCGGCCGATGTCACAGGCGTTTTGCTGCCCTCCGAGGGCAGGGGGCGCTTTGGACCGGGCGATTCGTCTGGGCGGGCGAAGGCCACGTCGAGGGTCGACCTCGAACGTCTGGCCAACCAGCTCCCCTACCAGACCTACCCTCTGTATTTGAGGCTCGAGACGCAACGGCCGTCCTCAGGACGGAGCCTTCCACAGCCCGTTCCTCTACCACCACCCGACGAAGGACCACATCTCTCCTACGCCGTTCAGTGGTTCGTCTTCGGAGCCCTCGCGCTCATCACCTACGGAGCGCTGATCCGGCGGGAAGTTCGAAGTTTCAAAGGGATATCGGAGGACGGCACGGCCGCCGAGCCGCAGGAGATTACCGCCTAGTAGGCGGTAGGCGGCCCCCTTGAGTCGGCTCTACCCTTCGGCTCTATTCATTGAGGTGAAGCGCGACCTCATAGGTCTCAACAGATTCAACGCTGCCGCCGAATTCCTCCACCGCTGAGTTTCGAAGCTCCTTGGCCTTCTCGGCGCTTTCGTTCGCGGCCTGTTCGCTTTCCCAGAGGGTCAGCGTCATTGCCTTGCCGCTGTTGCGGTCTACCAACACGAAAGCGTCAACAAAACCTTGAAGCTCCTGGACGCTCCGCCGGTCCTGGAAGCTCCTTGCTACGTCATCGATGCGGTCCGGTTCGGCTTGATAAACGCTCACTCGAGCAAACATTCGGCACCTCCTCTACTGTCTTCCTCTGATCTGTTACCTCATCACATCTTGGCTTAGCGTGGGGAAGCGATGGCTACCACGGCCCTCTCCAAAGTCAACGCCTCCGGCTCCTCGCTCCTTTTCATCTTGAGGTCGGCTGCAGCCAAGGTTTGATAAGCGGCCACCAACGCCTGGCCTCCGAAGCCTCGGGCCTGTCGTACCAACTTCTCCGCTCGCCACATGGGCAGTCTGAGCATGTCGGCCACCGCCCCAGCCGAAGCGTCGGACGCCACAAGCAGCATCCTAAAGTGACGAGCCAGCGTCCAGAACAGCATCTGGGGAGCTTCGCCTCTGACCAGAAGATAGTGAAGTGCTTCCAGGGCTGCGCTCGCGTGGCGTTGGGCCACTGCATCGACGAACGCATACAGCTTGACGTCCGCCCTTCCTCGGAAGTGCTGAGCAATCTCCGACCGCCCGATGCGTGTACGCGCCGGGATCGCCAGACTGAGCTCCTCTACCGCCTGGGCGAGAGCCATCCGCTCCTCCCCCACCGAATCGATCAGCGCAGTAAGACCCTCCCCGGTCACCGATAGGTGCTTGGCGTTGAACTGCTGCTTGAGCCAGGCGAACAGATCGGGGCGCTTGCCCCGGACGGCTTCAATCACCCTGCCGGCTTTCTTTACGGCCGAGACCATGGAGGGAGGGGCCTTGGACGCAACAAGGACCATAGTGGTGGCAGGGGTTGGGTTGTCGAGGAATCCGATGAGCTGGCGCAGCGCCTCCACCGGAAGCCGGTCGACCTCTTTCACCACGACAAACCGGCGGTCCTCAAACATCGGTGGCGTCATGAGGGCTTGAAGAACCATCGGGAACTCATCTCCGGGGCCAAACTCACTGATCGAAGATTCGCCGACTCCCTCCAATAGCTTGGAAACAGTTTGGCCGATGAGGTACTCGTCTTCACCGAGTATCAAGTAGGCGGCCAGATTGGCGGCGGGCACGGCCTCGGTGATGCCGGTCATCGAAGAGCTCTTCTCACCTCTGTACTGAGCCGATGGATGAGTTCAGCTTACAGGCGAGGTCCGACCTGTCAGGTTCGTATCGCAACCCCAGGGCGATCCATTTCTTGCTTTTGGATGCTATCCCGCCGCAGACTGGATTCATGAAGGAGCCAAGGGAGGGCCGTTTGTACGACCGGCCGCTTCGTAAAGACTGGTTGGCCTGGCTTTCCGCCCTAGTCGTCTTTGCAGGCATTGCCTTTCCAGTCACCTCCGAATTCATGGAGCCCACGCCCGACCCCTTTGACCTCGCTCTATCGTTGCCCTTCACGCTGGCGATTGCGTGGGCTTTGCTCGTCCTGTTACCGGGCGTCATTCGCCGCCTCGTCAGAAGGAATCCCCCTCAAAGGACGGGTGGCCTCTTCGACCGGCCCCTGTGGAAAGACTGGCTGACCTGGTTGACCGCCTACGGCTTCTTCGCGGGCCTTTTTGGCTTTCGAGTGCTGTTCGGCGATCCCGACTCCACCGGCAGCAGCTCGGCACAGCTGGCAACCGGTCTAGTGCTGTCTGTGGCCGTCTCAGTGGGTATGTTCGGTCTGGTGCCTGGCCTAATCCGGCGCCAGATAAGGAAGCGAGTGGCTTCCATAGTTCGCGCTGTTAAGCCCGAAGGCTAGCAACCAGCCTTCATCTCCAGCACGATGTTCGTCCAGCTAACGCGGTCAGGAAGTGATGAATTGCAATTCGATGCCGTCGGGGTCGGCTACGACGACGGGCTCGCGTTCCGCGGCTGACTCGTTCCCGACTTTGGTTCGGAGCCGCTCACGCAGGCGGTTGAGCTCCTTGCCGTCAGGGACGTTGAACACGACACGCTCCAGTCCGGCGTGTTCCCGCCCTGGGAGTTTGCTTCCCCGAGAGCGCCACGTGTTCGCTCCTATGTTGTGGTGATAGCCGTATGAGGAGAAGAACGCGGCACTCCGACCCAACCTCGCAGTGAGATCGAGCCCGAGCTCCGTGAGGTAGAAGCGAACCGCCGCGTCGATGTCCGATACCTGGAGGTGCACGTGGCCGATGTCGGTGCCCCGGGGCGAAGGCGCACCTACGGCGGCGTCTGACCTGCCGGCGGCGAGGAGGTCCTGCAGGTCGACCGCGAGCGTCGCCATCGGGACTGGCATGTCTTCAGTGGACGTGGGCCACTCCTCGACCGGTCGGTCCCAGTACAACTCGACGCCGTTGCCATCCGGATCGTCGACGTACAAGGCTTCGCTAACGAGGTGGTCCCCTGCCCCCACCTCATAGTCGGCCGCCAACAAGCGCGCCAGCACGTCCCCGAGGTCGGCGCGAGTCGGATACCGGAAGGCGGTATGGAACAGACCGATCGCGGTGGGGTCCGAGGGTGCACTCACGCCGCGCGACTGCAACCTGAGGAAGCCATCGCTTCCGGGGCTACGCAGCGTGGCGCGTGAGCCATCGCGCTCGGCAACCTCGAGGCCGAGGATGTCGCGATAGAAGGCGAGCCCCCGATCAAGGTCCCGGATGCGCAGATCGACACGCGCGATGCCGCCGATCAAGTGGCTCTTGACCCAATCATTTACCTGTTTGG
>DATACZ010000091.1:0-6178 GCA_036258795.1 Actinomycetota bacterium | reverse complement strand
ACTCGATTCCCGGTGGCCATCTTCACGATCGAACAAGCAGAGGTCGACGGCGGTTGCATTCTCTGAAAACAGGGCAAAGTTGACCCCTTGGCCATCCCAAGTAGCCCCCAGCAGATCGGGGTTGCCCGGCTGCGCCGGACTCAACGGCGGTGATTCAGGGCTGGTCTGCTTCGGCCGGTGGGCTTTCAGCGTGCTCGCTCTTCAGGAACAAGCAAGCGAGCGGCGGGATGGTGAGGGCAAGGCTCCAGGGCCGGCCGTGCATCTCCACCGGGTCGGCTTGCACCTTCCCGAAATTGCCCATCCCGCTTCCCCCATACCACTCGGCGTCGGAGTTGCCGCACTCCTCCCAAGAGCCTCCGCGTGAAACCCCAATCCGGTAGTTCTCCCTCGGCACGGGGGTGAAGTTGCACACCACCAGGAACAGCTCCGGGGTCGACTTACCCTTCCGGAGAAAGCTGATAACGCTCGATTCCGCGTCATCGGCCGCTATCCATTCAAACCCGGCTCGTTCGCAGTCGAGCTCATGCAAGGCCGGTTCACTGCGGTAAAGGCGATTGAGGTCCGAAACCCAGCGCCTTGTTCCTTCGTGTACCGGGTACTGAAGCACGTGCCACTCGAGGCTGCGATCGTGCCCCCACTCGCTCACCTGCCCAAACTCTCCCCCCATGAAGATCATCTTCTTGCCGGGTTGTCCAAACATGTAGCCGAACAGGAGGCGTAGGTTGGCGAACCGCTGCCACTCGTCTCCAGGCATGCGGCCGAGCAGTGAGCCCTTGCCGTGGGTCACCTCGTCGTGCGACAGAGGAAGGACGAAGTTCTCGGAGAACGCATAGAGCATCCTGAAGGTGATCTCGTTGTGGTGATACTTCCGATGGATCGGCTCGAACTTCATGTACTCCAGGGTGTCGTGCATCCATCCCATGTCCCACTTGAAGCCAAACCCCAGGCCCCCTATGTAGGTGGGGCGGGTGGCCATCGGCCACGCCGTTGACTCCTCGGCAATGGTCTGCGCGTCTGGGTAGTCCCGGTAGATGTCTTCGTTAAGGCGGCGAATCAAGCTCATCGCCTCTAAGTTTTCCCTCCCCCCGAATTGGTTGGGAATCCACTCCCCCTCCTTCCTCGAATAGTCGAGGTACAGCATGGAGGCGACGCCGTCCACCCTCAGGCCATCGGCGTGATAGTTCCTGAGCCAGTGCAGGGCGTTAGAGAGCAGAAAGCTCCGGACCTCGTTCCGTCCGTAGTTGAAGATGAAGGAGTTCCAGTCCGGGTGGAACCCTTGCCGGGGGTCCTCATGCTCGAAGAGATGCGTCCCGTCGAAGTATCCGAGGCCGTGCTCATCGTTGGGAAAGTGGGAGGGAACCCAGTCCAGGATCACCCCGATTCCGTTTTGATGGAGGTGGTCGACCAGGTGCATGAATTCCTGGGGAGTGCCGTAGCGGCTGGTCGGAGCGAAGAACCCGGTGATCTGGTATCCCCAGGAGCCACCGAAAGGATGCTCCATAACCGGCATGAACTCTACGTGGGTGAACCCCATTGAGTTCACATAATCGGCAAGCTTCGGAGCAAGCTCCACGTACGTAGGAGGCCGGTTGTCATCCTTAGGGACCCGCATCCACGATCCCAGGTGCATCTCGTATATCGACATCGGGCTGGCGAGTGAGTTCCTGGCATGACGCTTCTCCATCCACTCCTCGTCATTCCACTCGTACTGCAGATCCCATACCACCGACGCCGTGGCGGGCGGCTTTTCGCAGTACAGGGCGAAGGGATCAGCCTTGTCGACACGATAGTCGGCGTGCTGGGACCAGATGTGGAACTTGTAGCGATCACCTTTGGAGACCTTCGGCACGAAGCCTTCCCAGATTCCCGAGCTGCCCAGGGATGGAAGCCGGTCGGAAGTCTTGTCCCACCCGTTGAAGTCGCCCACGACGGAGACCTCGCGTGCATTCGGCGCCCAAACTGCGAAATTGACTCCCGAAACCCCATTTCGAGTCACGGCGTGGGCACCCAGCTTCTCGTAGAGCCTGGTGTGGGTGCCTTCGTTGAACCAGAAAAGATCGTCGGCTGATAGCAGGCTGGCTGGGTTGCTGCGTTTGGTCACGAGATCAGCCTAGCTGGAGTTTTTGCCGGGTCGAACAATAAGCCTGCCCTCAGTAGAGCTGCCTGAATCTTCGGTGAAGGGGTCTGATCATAGCCTAGCCCTTTGACCTTTCCAGGTTGCCGCCGGTATGCAGTACGATGCCCCCGGTGACCCCCAAAGCGTTACAAAGCTTCACTGTCCGAGCCCGGCTTCCAGAGGCTCTCGCTCCGCTGGAGGAGCTTGCCATGAACCTTAGATGGTCATGGGACTCTCGGACGCGAGACCTATTTCGCTGGGTGGATCCGGACTTCCCCGATGAAGCATCCGTGAACCCAATAAAGATGCTTTGGAGGGTGAGCAGACAGCGACTGGAGTCGCTTTCACAGGATCCCGGATTCATGGAGTTCCTCGCCGAGGTCCACAATGACTTCCGGCGGTACATGACCACGGACCGCTGGTTTCAGCACCGCAACAGCCCTCTCCGATCGGTCGCTTACTTCTCACCCGAATTCGGGCTGTGCGAAGGCTTCCCGCAGTATTCCGGAGGCCTGGGGGTCCTGGCGGGCGACCATATCAAAGCCGGCAGCGGTCTCGGCCTACCCATCGTCGGCGTGGGTTTGTTCTACCAGCAGGGCTACTTTCGTCAGGAGCTCGACGCTGATGGCTGGCAGATGGAGCGGTATCCGATCCTGGACCCGCACGCCATGGCCCTTACCCTCGAACCTCACCGGATAGAGGTCAATCTTGCCGGAGAACCCCTGGTGGCCCAGATCTGGAGAGTAGAGGTGGGCCGGGCGCGGTTGTACCTACTCTGCTCCGACGTGGAAGAAAACGCGCCACGCATGCGGATGGTCACCGACCGGCTGTACAGCGGGGATGAGGAGCATCGGATCGAGCAGGAGATACTGCTCGGGGTAGGTGGCATAAGGGCCCTAGAGGCCGTCGGCGAGACTCCTCAGATATTTCATATGAACGAGGGACACGCCGGTTTCCTCGGATTGGAACGGGTTCGCCGGTTCATCATGGAGGAGGGGCTCACCTTCGACGAGGCGGTGGAGGCCAGCCGGGCTAGCACGGCCTTCACCACCCATACCCCCGTTGCCGCGGGCATCCACAAGTTCTCCCGCACGCTCATGGAGCGCTACTTCAAGAGTTGGGGGGAGGAGTGCGACGTCTCCTTCAATCAACTGATGGCCCTCGGCCAGGAGCCGGGAGCGGATGACCAATCGCCCTTCAACATGGCGGTCATGTGCTTGAGGCTCTCCAGTTACACAAACGGCGTGTCCAAGCTCCACGGGCGGGTGAGCAGACTGATGTTCCAGACCCTGTGGCCTGACGTTCCGGTGGAAGAGGTTCCGATCAGCTCAGTGACGAATGGCGTGCATGCCCGAAGCTGGGTTTCGACCGGCATGTCGGAACTATTCGACCGATACGTACTCCCGGAATGGGCTGAAGCCGGGGATGAGCGGTGGTCCCACATCGAGTCTGCCAGGGACGATGAGCTGTGGAGGGTCAAGGAGCACGCCCGGGAGCAGCTCGTGCTGGCGATTCGCCGGCAGCTGAGGGAATCCCTCTTCAAGTCCGACTCGGAGGGGCTGGACCTCGAGTGGGCAGATAACGTGCTTGATCCGAGGATTTTGACGATTGGCTTTGCCCGGCGGTTTGCCGGGTACAAACGCCCAACCCTGCTCTTTGGCCACAGGGAACGGCTCAGAAAGCTGCTGTTATCGGCGGACCGGCCGATTCAGCTGGTCTTTGCCGGTAAAGCGCATCCCGATGACGACGCCGGCAAGAAGATGATCCAAAAAGTCGTAGAGTTTTCCCGCGACCCGGAGATACGCCACCGTGTCGTCTTCCTTCCCGACTACGACATGGCCTCTGCGCGACTGCTTTGCCAGGGGGCCGACGTCTGGCTGAATACCCCCAGAAGACCGCTGGAGGCGAGCGGAACCAGCGGCCAGAAGGCTGCTCTTAACGGCGGGCTCAACCTATCGATCCGGGACGGATGGTGGGACGAGATGTATGACGGGCACAACGGGTGGGCGATCTTGTCGGCCGAGAACTACCTCGATCTTGACCGCAGGGACAAGGTTGAGGCGGCTAGCCTGTTCGAGCTGCTGGAGAGGGAGATCGTCCCAAGGTTCTATGACCGTCAGGACGGGGCGGTTCCACGGGAGTGGGTCAGGATGGTCAAGTATTCCCTCAAGTCCCTGGGGCCAAAGGTCAACGCTACGAGGATGCTTCGAGACTACCTGGCGCAGATCTACGAGCCGCTGGCAGTGAGGAGGGACAACCTTTACGGCGAGGACTACCAAAGAGCCCGGTCACTGGCTAACTGGAAGGCCCGGGTCTGTAGAGGTTGGGAAAAGGTTTCGATTCTAGGCATTGACGCTGACGCCTCGACCGTGAGCGTTAGGGACTCGAGAGAGGTCGAGGCGGTGGTTCATCTCGGGGACCTGGACAAGGGTGACGTGGCGGTTCAACTTGTGCACGGGCCGGTTGGTGAAGGTGACGAGCTGTACGACACCCATGCTGTCCCGATGACGTTTTTTGGCACCGATTCCGACCGGGGAGGCTACCGGTATAAGGGGTCCTTCACCTGCGAGGCCGCAGGCAGGTATGGATTCACGGTGCGAGTCGTCCCCGCACACAAGCATTTGGTCTCGTTTTCCGAGTTAGGCTGCATCACCTGGGCTTAACGCCTTTGGTGATGCAGAACCCGACACTTCGCTTTTAGGCCCCTCCCCCGCCACTGTCTTCAGAGCCGCCTCCGTAGGTTCCGCCGCTGTCGACGTCTCCGCCACCGCTAGCGCCACCCCCAGCGGAGCCTCCTGCCTGGCCGCCTCCGCCTTGACCGGACGAAGCGCTCCCATATCCCGTCCCACTGTCGACGTCTCCGCCGCTACCAGCACTCTCAGAGCTGCCGCCACCGGCGCCCGCTGAAGCAGAAGCGCCACCCCCGCCGCCTGATTCTCCTGCGCCGGATGCCTGCTGCAGGTCCGCAAGCTCCGCGGCAGCTCCACTGCTCTGGCTTGCTCCGCTGCTCTGAACTCCGCTGTCGACGCCCGCCTTGTCTTGGTCGCCCTGCACGTCGGATCCCGGGCTCGGCACATCAGCCTGGCCGGGTGCCTGGTCTTCGGTTGTCATCCCCTGGAACTGTTGCTTAGCGACGTCGTCGAGTGAGCCTGCGGAGGGCGGCTCCTTAAGGGGTCCACCTTTGAATGCGGACGTTAGACCTCTCTCGGTTGCCGAGAAATAGTCCGGCTTGCCACCACCGAAGTCCTCCCCTGCGGAGGCTTGTGCGCCGGCACTCTCTTCTTGCTCGCCGCCTCCGCCGGATTCAGCTCCTGGGGCATAAGGCACCGTCCCAGGCGCGGCGCCACCGCCAGAGTCTGAGTCACCGCCTCCACCCTCAAATCCTTCTGCCTCGGTCGGGGCGAAGGGCATCGATGATTCGGCAACGGTCGGGCCGGGGTCGACATCTCCGCCCATGTCCATGCCCGTCATGCCTTCATCCATGCCACCTTCATCCATGCCACCCTCATCCATACCGCCAGTTTCGTCTGTGGACATGTCCATCTCGTCGTCGCCCATCACAGCTCCTTTCCCAAGCGGTTCACGGCCTTCCCCGAAGAATGGCAGTTACTTCCTGTTTACCCACTGTTGAAGCGCACCGAAACTTCGCCTGGCGCCGGCCCGATCGACGTCTATCCCTCGCCCAACCGCTGGATCGAGGCGGGCTCATCAATGGCCGCCAGTGCGATTCCTCCATAGGCAACCGACTGAATCACCACGGTCAGAAACGCTGCTACGTAGCGGAGGGTTGAGGGAGCCTCTCCCGGAGCTTCTTCGAGCATCGGGGTGAGAAATACCCATATCAGCGTCCCGGCGGCAGCCAGCAGCCAGATGGACCCTTTCCTGAACATAGGCCGCGGTCGCCGCCCGGCTACGGCCATACCGGGCAGCGGGGCCAAGATGACCGAGAGAAGAAGGAACATGACCGGCCACAGAAGGAAAAGGGCAAAGATGGCCACGTCCGAGAGAGCCGTTTGAGGAGCCACCCTCAAGCGGGCGTATCCAAGGCCTCCGAGAACCGGG
>DATACZ010000090.1:0-3804 GCA_036258795.1 Actinomycetota bacterium | reverse complement strand
CACAGACACCCTTCCCGGCCTACCTCGGAGCCTGCTGAGGCGGTTATCTCCGGATTGATCAGGACAAGCAGACCATGGTGCGCGTCAGCCCGGGGATGCCCGCTGACATCGACGGCAATGATCCTCAGGAGTTGCCCGATCTGAGGCGCAGCCAAGCCCACGCATCGCTCATGTGCCCTCATGGTGTCCACTAGGTCCTGCGCCACTGCACGGACACCTCCATCGGCAGGGTCGGAAGGCGGAGCGCACTCCTTGAGACGGGGGTCTGGGTACACGAGTACCGGACAAACCGCCACTAGAGCTCGGCGGTCTCCTCAGGCCTGAAGGTGAGCTCAACACCAAGCTCCCCGGAAATCTCCTGAAGGTCCTGGGCCAGCTTCTTGGGGTCGAGCTCCTCGGGCAAGCTTACGTCCAGCACCATCATGTAGATTCCCTCGCCTGCTATCCGGCTCAGAAGATCCGTCACGTTGATTCCCCGGGACGCCAGCTCGCTGGTAAGCCGGTAAACAATCCCGGGGTGATCGGCGCCGTAGACCGAGACCACATACGGGCGCTGCGGCGCGGGGCCGGCCTCGGATGAGGCCTCCCGAACCACTATAGATAGATCGAACTCCGTCGCGGGGTTACGTAACGCTTGATTCAGATCTTCGGTGCCCACCTCGTCTGGGGCCTCCAGCAGCATGATCATGGCGAACTGGCCTCTCAGCAGAGTCATGGAACAGTCAGCCAGGTTGCACCCCAGCTCGAACAGGACCTTGGTGACCCCGGCCACTATTCCCGGACGGTCACGGCCGATAGCCGTGATGGTGAGTTCATGCATTTTTGCCGTCTCCTCTAACCCGGGCCGGTCGCCGAGGCGCCCATACCGATTCAAAACGTCGGAAGCGCTGCCAGGCGCGGCACCTCCATACGGTGGTTAGACTAAATCCTGTAGTCGCCAGCACGGTGTTGAGGTCACCAGGTGGAGGGAAATGCACTACCAAAACTCAGCTGAGGTGTGTGGCCGTGGGTGACAAGCATGACAGGCGCGAGGACCGAATCCTCGATCCCTCCTATCTATCGGATCTGAAGAGCGCCACTACGGCCGAGGTCCGAAGCCGCCGGGACGAGTGCCGGGAGCTGGAGGGAGAGCTCTCCTATGCCCGCAGGCTACTGCAGGGAAAGCTGGACATCCTCTCGCACGAGCTCAGGCGTCGGTCTCAGGGCGCCGAGGGAGACGACGGGATGCAGCAGCTGATCCAGCGACTGCCGGCGATCCTCTCGGACGAACCGCCGGCGGTAAGCCAACACCGTCTGGTAGAGGTCGAGTTGCCGGCCAACGCCGGAAAGCATCGCCGTCAGATTGACCAGCTGGCCACCGGTCTTGCCAACATCGAGGCACTCTCGAGTGAGGAGCTCTCAAGCCTGGTAGACCGGCTCTCATCAGCCGAACGTAAGATTTCGACGGATCGCAGGCGGGCCCAGGAGGTTATAGACGGCTTGAATGCGGAGCTCGTCCGACGCTATCGAGACGGAGAGGAGGACCCGTCGGCCCTCCTGACTTCTTAAGACCAGGGCCGTGAAGGATCAGAACGAGCTAGCCTTCCCGCCCCAAGAGTCGGATCCTCACGCCGAGCTTGAGCGGACGAGGTCGCAGCTTCTCGTTTTTGCCCGTGACATGAGCGCGGTCTATCAGCGCAAGCGGGAGCAGGAACAGCGCCTGGGTCGGCTGATGGAGGACCTTAGCACCGACTATCTCTCCATAGTGGAGACGCTGGCCCTTGTGGTCGAGGCTAAGGATCCCTACACGGCCGGCCACCTGGAGAGGTGCAAGAAGTATGGGGTCGCGCTCACAGAGGAGATTGACCCCGGGCTCATCTCGCCCCAGCTTCAGTACGGCTTTCTTCTTCACGACGTGGGAAAGATCGGCATCCCGGAGTCCATCCTGATCAAAAATGGCCCCTTGACTGCGGATGAGGCCAGGGTTATGCGCACTCACCCTCTCATCGGTGTCCAAATTGTCGGGCCCATGCACCGCATCCTGGATCAAAGGACTGTTGAGGTCATCAGACATCACCACGAGCGATTTGATGGCCAGGGCTATCCCGATCGCCGTAAGGGTGACGACATCCCCCTCTCGGCGCGCATCTTCTGCGTGGTCGATGCGTTCGACGCCATGACGACTCAGCGCCCCTACCGGGCGGCGATGCCCTGGGAGGAAGCGGCGGAACGTCTTCGAGTGGCAGCGGGGACTCAGTTCGATCCCGACGTTGTCCGGGCCTTCGATGGGCTCATCGCAGAAGGCGCAGATAGCCTTCTTAAAGACTGAGCTATCGGCGGCCGAAGCCGCTAAGACCTGCTAGCGTCCCCTGGATGGACGTGAGGCTGGTAGAGGTTCCTGGAGCCTTCGAGCTAGCCGAGTGGCGTGAGCTCCTCGACCTTGATCCGACCAGGCACATCTTCGCCACGCCGGAGTGGAATCGAATATGGTGGGAGGAGTTCGGGCCTGGTATGAGAACCTTTGTCCTGATCTTCCACGATCCTCACCCCGTGGCCCTGGCCGCCTTTACCGTGGATGACACCGGGGAAGGGCGCCGCCTGAGGTTTCTAGGAGGCGACGACCTGACCGACTATCTGGGCCCGGTCATCGCCGGCGCAGAGCATCGTCCGGCGGTGGCGGAGGCGTTGCTCAAGTATCTACGGGATGAGTTCGACGACTGGTCCTACTTCGATACCAAGTGCCTTCCCGTGCCGTTTGGTTTCTCGGAGTGGCTGGTCGAGGCAGCGGACCGGCTCGGAATGTTGTCCGGTTTGGAGCTGCATGAGCTCACCGCCGTGCTGGCCCTGCCCGGATCCTTCGAGGATTACATGGACGGGTTGAGTAGCAAGAAACGGCACGAGCTGTCCCGAAAGATGAGACGGTTCGACCGTGAGCTGCCCGGGGCGGGGCTACGAACCTCTGATAGGGACAGCCTGGAGAACGATCTTGCGTCCTTCATGGATCTCCACAAGGGAAGCGAGGGGCCAAAGGGCGAGTTTTTCCTACCTCGAAGGGCCAGCTTCTTCACAAGGGTGGCTCTGACCATGGAGCCCATGGGCCTTCTGTCTTTGGACTTCCTCGAGCTGGATGAGCGCATCCTGGCCGCGACTTTTTCGTTCGAGTTCGACGGGATTTTCTATCTGTACAACTCGGCCTACGATCTGGATTTAAAGCCCGTCTCACCGGGGTTGGTCCTCGTCGCCAAGCTGATCGAGCGCTCCATCCAGCAACGGATGCGGCGCTTTGACTTTCTAAGGGGCCGGGAGCGTTACAAGTTTGACCTTGGGGCGGAGGCCCTCCCGCTTCACTCGGTAATGATCCGCCCGCCTGGGTAAGTAGCCGAGGGCAAGGGTCCTGCAGTTTGTAAATTCCTTGCAGGCGCAAAGATAGTTACAGGTTTCGGCTACGCTTTTTTCACACTCCACAGAAAGGTCAGCTGCTTTGGCGGTACGGGGACTCCATGATCACGAGCTGAAAGTATCCCGCCCGGTGAGCAGAGTGGCGATGCTCGTCGTCCACTCCAACCCACTGGCAGAGCCGGGAGCGGGTGACGCCGGAGGCATGACGGTCTACGTTCGTCAGGTTGCCTCCAGCCTGGCCGCCCGCGGGATCGAAGTCGACATATTCACCAGGCGAGATTCACCGGACGCCCCCACCGTGTCGGTCATGAAGCCCGGTGTGAGGGTTTTTCAAATAGAGGCTGGGCAACCGGATCTCTCCAAAGAGGATATTCCGGCTCACCTTCCCGAATTCACCGCCAACCTCATTCGAGCGGTCGAGGGCCG
>DATACZ010000089.1:0-27428 GCA_036258795.1 Actinomycetota bacterium | reverse complement strand
GCCGTCCTGCCCGCCTTTCGAAACGTGCTGATGGGGGCGAAGCTGGTCCGGTTCGCAGTGCAGACTGCCGGCGAACGTGGCGGAGAGGTGATGATCGCCCACGTTCAGCCCCAAAACGTGCGCTTCTTCAGGCACCTTGGCTGGCATCCGGAAGGGGAGCTGGTGGAGTTTCATGGCCATCCCCACCAAATGATGGCCATCCCGCTGCACCCGTCGGACGGGCTGCCAATGCCTTAAGGATTCGCCCGGTTTCGTCAGGCTCCGGGAGGGTGGACTCTGCGGATCAGCCCGGTCACCGCTTCGGTGTTCAGGTCTAGGAGTTGAGAGCTCTCATGCCCCAGGCGAACCATCAGCCGGCCGGTGGGGTCGATGTTTCCGATGTGCTCGCAGCTGAGGTCCCTGTCCCGAAACCTCGCACATAGATCGGCTGATTCGTCGGCAGGCGCGGTAATGAGAAAGGCAAACGTCGGGAACGTGAACATCCACCGATCGAGGGGAACATCATCGGGCCTCGGTATCGTCGCCAGGTCTACCTCCGCACCACAGCGGGTAGGCTCGAGCAGCATGGCCAGGGAGCCGAGAATGCCCGCCATGCTGACGTCCTTTGCCGCCATGCCGAGCCCTGCCTCGGCGAGGGAGGGCAGGATCTCGACATCCTCGGCGAGGCTAGCTCCTCGGTCTCGAACCGATGAGAAGAACGGGAAGTCGGGACGCATCGTGCCAGTAAGGCAGCAGGCCAGCAGCAGTGCCTGGCCCGGCGCAACATTCGTGGCCGAAAGAGGCCGTAGTGCGCGCCCCACGATGGACGCCGAGACGGAGGCTGCACCATCCCAGATCGTAAGGTGGCCGCCGGCGACCACCACTCGGTAAAGCCCGGCAGCAAAGTGAATTCCTTCCAGCACCTTGCGGGCGACCTCCTGGCGGGCCACCACATGGTCGATTAGGGCGAGGCATCTACCTCCCATTGCCGCAACGTCGTTGACGTTGGCGACCACGGATGCCACTCCGGCGGCGAACGGGTCCTCCTCGACCAGGGGAGGCCAGATGGCCTCGCCACCGACAAGGATGTACCCGTCACCGGACTCGACGACAGCCGCGTCGTCGCCCGGCCCGGAGAGCCAGTCGGTAGACCCAAAGATCTCCGAGAGCATGCGAAGCGATGACTTGCCTCGAACCTCTGGGGACGTCCGGAACCGCTCGGCCACCTTCCTCAATGTGGGTCCCGTCAAAGTTAAGTACTCGTCCGTCTTGTCACTCGCCCATAGTCTCGACCGATCGACGGATCGAAGCGCCCGCCGGTAAAGATGCCTGTCTGAGGTTACGGTAGCCAAGGGCTAAATTCCCAAGAATTCTTCTTCGATCTGTCGAATTCGCACGATCCCGTTCGACGTAGGAGTAGGAAGAGGGTTTACGTCCAGACGAAAGCGTCCGGAGCCCACTTCGAGGGAAGGAGGCAAACAAGATGCGGTTCATGCTCATCGTCAAGGCCACCGAGGAGTCAGAGGCCGGCGTCATGCCGAGTGAGGAGCTCCTTACGGAGATGGGAAAGTACAACGAAGAGCTGGTCAAAGCCGGCGTCATGCTCGCCGGTGAGGGGCTCCACCCCAGCTCCAAGGGCGCTCGGGTGATCTTCTCCGGAAAGGACCGCACCGTCGTCGACGGGCCCTTCACCGAGACGAAGGAGCTCGTGGCCGGATTCTGGCTCATCGAAGCGAAATCGATTGAAGAGGCTATCGAATGGGTCAAGCGGGCTCCCAACCCGATGGAGGGTGAGTCTCAGATTGAGATTCGACAGGTCTTCGAGGCGGACGATTTCGGTCCCGAACTCACTCCCGAGCTCAGGGAGCAAGAGGAGCGCCTGCGGGCGGAGCTGGCTCAGAAGCAGGAGAGTTAGGCTACACGACCTTCGGCGATCACCGTGACGGGCTCCGATATCCATCGCACCATCGATGCGGTGTTCAGGATCGAGTCCCCCAGGCTCATCGCCGGTCTCGCCAGGATCGTGAGAGATGTTGGCCTTGCAGAGGATCTCGCCCAGGATGCTCTCGTCGCAGCGTTGCAGCAGTGGCCCGAATCCGGCGTTCCGGATAAGCCGGGAGCCTGGCTGATGGGCACAGCAAAACACCGAGCTATCGATTACTTCCGCCGAACCAAGCTCCTCAAGCAAAAGCAGGAGGAGCTTGGTCGCGAGGTCAGGGGCAGCCAGGAAGAGGAGATACCGGAACTCGAGGCGGCAATCGATGACGACGTTGGCGACGATCTGCTCCGCCTCATGTTCGTCGCCTGTCACCCGGTCTTGTCCACCGAGGCGCGAGTCGCACTCACGCTGCGCCTGCTTGGGGGGCTGACGACCGAGGAGATTGCTCGGGCCTTCCTTGTACCCGAGTCCACCGTTGGCCAACGCATCGTCCGGGCAAAACGGACCCTCTCCGAGGCTCGCGTTCCCTTCGAGGTGCCCAGTGGAGCGGATCGGGCCGGCCGCCTGTCCTCGGTGCTGGCAGTGATCTATCTCATCTTCAACGAGGGGTATTCGGCTACCGCTGGGGAAGACTGGCTGCGACCTGGCCTCTGCGAAGATGCGCTGCGCCTGGGCCGTATCCTGGCGGAGCTTGCTCCGACGGAGCCGGAGGTCCACGGCCTGGTGGCGCTGATGGAGATTCAGGCGTCCCGCTCGAGAGCTCGCGTGGGGACGTCGGGAGAGCCCATCCTGCTTCTAGACCAAAACCGGGCGCTCTGGGATCAACTCCTCATCCGCCGTGGGCTTGCTGCCCTGGAGCGAGCCGAGAAGCTCGGTGGCGCGCTGGGACCGTACACGCTGCAGGCTGCGATCGCCGCATGCCACGCCCGGGCTCGTACCGCCGAAGAGACGGATTGGGGGCGCATAGCAGCTCTCTACGATGCCCTTGCCCAGCTCGCCCCGTCACCAATCGTCGAGCTGAATCGGGCCGTTGCGGTAGGGATGGCATTCGGTGCGGCAGCCGGGCTGGAGATCATAGAGGGTCTTACTTCGGAGCCGTCCCTCAAGGCATACCACCTGTTGCCTAGCGTGCGTGGCGACCTTCTCGCAAAGCTCGGCCGCTTGGATGAGGCCCGTGCGGAGTTCGAGCGGGCGGCCTCGCTCACCCGAAACACCCCAGAGCGGGCACTGCTGCTCGAGCGCGCCGCCTCGTGCGCGGGCGGATCGCATCCGACGCGGTAAGGCGTGGGTCTGTATAGCCAGATCCTGGGCTCGATGACTAACCGGCACACCGGCTCAAAGAGTGGGCTAACTCCTGATGAGGGCATCGAAAATCGATATGGCTGCCGGCCCTATGACAACGACCATCAGGGCGGGAAAGATAAACAGCAGCATCGGTATCAGTAGCTTCACAGGCAGCTTAGCCGCGGTTTCCCGGGCATTCTGAGCCCGGATGAGCCTCATCTGGGCAGCCTGAGAATGAAGAACATCCGAGATGGGACTGCCGACGGTATCCGCCTGGATCAGAGCCAGCGCAAAGGTGGAGAGCTCGGTCACCTCGGTTCTGTCACGCAACCTCTGCAATGCTTGGCGACGGCTGGCGCCCAACTGAATCTCCTGCAGCATGCGGTGCAGCTCGTCACCGAGGCCACCAGGGAGCTTGCGTGAGACGAGTTCAATCGAGGCCTCCAGGCCCATGCCCGCCTGTACCGCTATTGCCATTAAATCGATGGTCTCAGGCAATGCCCGGCGAATCTGAAGCTGCCTCGCCTCTCCCTTGCGAGCAATCCACAGATCGGGAGCGAAAAATCCCACTGCGCCTCCCAAGATCGCCCACAACGCCACGCCCCCGAAGTTCGTTCCAAGGGCGGCCATCCCGATAGGAAGAAGGGTTGCTCCGGCCACGGTGACGGCAGCCTTCATGGTTAGAACCGCCTCTATGCCCTCGGGGCCCAGCCCAGCCAGCGTGGCGTGGCGGCGCATTCTCGAAAGCTGCCAGCCCGGCGTTAGAGTGCGGCCCATCCGGCGGAAGGCGGCCACCGCCGGGCCAAGCAGACGCTCGGAAAGCGGCCGTTCCAGCTCGAACTCGTAATCACTGGCCTCATTCAAAATCACCTCGGCAGCCGGGCCGGCTCTTCGGGAAGTGAGTGCCTGTCCAACCCCGGCGGTGGCCAGTCCAAGACCTCCAGCCACGGCCACCATGCTCATCGCCAGCAGTAACGCGTCCAAACTCAGACCTCGACCTGGGAGAGCTTGCGCATCCAAAGGTGTCCAACAAAGATTCCCACCAAGGCACCTACGACCATGATCCGGCCCATGCCCGTAGATAAGAGCGGTTCGAGATAGCTCCGGCGGGTCATGAATAGAAAGGCGCCGATGCCAATCGGCATGGCAATCAGGACCTTCCCCGAGATACGTGCCTCTGCCGACAGGGCCCGGACCTCGCCCCTGACCTCCACGCGAGTGCGCATGAAGTCAGCCAGCACCATCAGGGTGTCAGCCAGCCTGCCCCCTGTCTGGTGCTGAATCCGGATGGCCTCCACCGTCCACAAGACATCCTTGGACCCCACGCGCTCGGCCATTGCCTCGAGGGCCTCGATCAGCGGTCTCCCCACACGGCACTCCGCTACCACTCGGGCGAGCTCCTTTGATAAAGGCGGCTCTCCCTCCTGCCCCGCAAGCTCCATGGCCAGCAGCAAAGAGGCGCCCGCATCCAGCGAACCCGCCAATAGCTGGAGAACCTCGGGGAGCTGGGTTTCAAGCTTCAGAAGCCGCTTTCTACCTTTTGCTTTGAGCCTTGCGAGTGCCGCAAATGGGGTTGCCACGGCGACCGTGAGTGCCGCCAGGGCCGACCCAGTCAACAACATGCTGAGAATTGCCAGCGCGACGCTGACAGTGGCCACAATGGCGCCAAATTCCCCAGCCTTGAGTGACGAACCCGCCTGGCTCAGCTTCGCCCGAAGCTTGTCTGCGGTGCTCGTCTCCCCAAAGGCGCGCTCGGCAAAGGCACCCAACCGCTCCATCATTTCCGAAAGGGCCTCGGGGGACTTGGAGGGCTCGACAAGCTCATACTCGAGCAGTTCCGTAAGCGCCTCCCGCCGCTCCTTGCCCCTGAGGGCAATACCGTGAATGCCGATCGCGATCCCAACGCCGACCATCAAAGCTGCGATAAGGGTCACGGCTAGTCGCCCTTTCGTCGCGGGTCGAAGAGGCTGATAACGTCCACCGAGGACCGTGGCCGTCGTTTCGCCTGGTCTTGGCGTGATTCACCTCGGTCCGCATCACGTCCGTCGAGCCGGTCGATCATGTACTTGCGGCGCTCCGGCTCCGAACCGGATAGGTCATCTCTGCGTGGCACGAAGAGCCTGGGTGGGACCTCTACCCCTTTTTCGCGGAGGGTCTCTATGAGCTTGGGGCGCAACCCCGTGGGGCGGAGACTTCCGGAGGACTGGATAGATTCCCGCCCCCCTTCGGCAAACGCGTAATGGAATATGTCTTGAAGCGTGATGATGTCCCCCTCCATTCCCTGAATCTCGGAGATGTGGGTGATCCTCCTGCTGCCGTCGCCGAAGCGAGCCACCTGGATGATCAAATCTAGAGCTGAGGCGACCTGTTGCCGGATCGCTCTGACCGGAAGGTCGTATCCGGCCATGAGGACCATAGTGTCCAAACGGGACAAAGCGTCGCGCGGAGTGTTGGAGTGGATAGTGGTAAGCGAGCCTTCATGGCCCGTATTCATCGCCTGAAGCATGTCCAGGGCTTCGGCTCCGCGAACCTCACCCACCATTATCCGGTCCGGACGCATCCGCAGGGCATTCCGCACCAGGTCCCTGATGCTGATCAGTCCTGCCCCTTCTATGTTGGCCGGTCTGGCTTCCAGCGTAATGACATGCGGCTGCGATAGACGCATTTCCGCCGCATCCTCGATCGTTATGATGCGTTCGTCCTGAGGGACGAACTCGGCCAGGACGTTTAGCAACGTCGTCTTGCCTGTCCCGGTTCCTCCCGACACGAGTATGTTGAGCTTTCCTTTGACGCAAGCATCCAGGAATCTGGAAGCCTCCTCGGTCAACGTTCCAAATTTGATGAGGTCGGCAACTCCGAAGGGCGTGGCCGGAAACCTTCGGATGGTGAGCACCGGCGAGTGGACGGCAACAGGAGGCAGAATTGCATTAACACGGGAGCCGTCGGGCAGTCTTGCGTCGACCATTGGGGAGGATTCATCGATCCTCCGCCCCACCGTGGCGACGATCTTTTCAATGACCTGCCGCAGATGCGCTTCGTCCGTGAACGCCACATCGGTGTGTTGAAGCTTGCCTCCCCGCTCGACATAGATGTCGTCGTAGGCGTTGCACATGATCTCCGTGATCTCGGGGTTTGCCAGAAGTTCCTCGAGGGGCCCATACCCCAGGAGATCGGCTGTGACCTCGGCGATAAATCGGGTTCGCTGCGAGGCTGAAACCGAGATTCCTGACTTTGTTAGGGCAGCATCGAGGTTCTCGGAGACCACGGTTCGAAGCTCCGAGGGCTTGGTCTTCGCATAGAGTTTTGGCCCCAGCTCCTCCATCAATGCGTCGCGGACACGACGCTTCATCTGGCCCCAGCCAGTAGATCCAGCCCCTGATCCGGGCACCGGTCGCTTCTTCTGTGCTTGCATTCCGCCCATGGCACGGGCGTTTTCGACCTGGATCCGCTGTACCCGGTTCGATAGGGTCATCGTGCCTTTCCTTTCAGCAGTCTCGGGAAGCGTCGCCGGCGTGGAGCGGCCAGCTGTGAGCCCCAGGGGAGGGTCATGTCTTGAGACGGGGGTACCAGCTTCATAAAGCCCTCTGCCAGCTTGCGTGAGATCTCAGCTTTGGGCTCGCCTTCCAAGACCGGTATCCCGGTGTTGATCGAGCGGGAGACCTCCTTGGCGTAGGGCAATACTGCGGTGAAGCCTTGGGAAAAGATTGGCTCTACCTCTTCAAGGTTCAGCCCCGTTCCCGACTCTGCTTTATTGACTACCAAAGCAACACGGCCTGCCCGCAGCTCCAGCTTTTCAAGCGTCTCAAGGAAGACGTGCAGGTTCTTGAGCGAAGCCAGATCCATATTGGCCAAGATCACCAGGCTGTCCGACTGGTCGAAGGCGGCCAGGCAATTGTCGTTGAGCGAGGGAGGCGTATCGATCACCACGTAGTCAAACTGCTTCCGCGCAGCTTCGAGAACTGCAGTCGTATCTTCTGCGCCGATCCGCTCACCGCTCATCGGGTCCTTCGGGGCGCAGAGGACCTTGAAGCCACACCGGTGGTCGACCACATAATCGGGAAAAGCGGCGGGCACATCTTGCTCCTCCACCAGTTCAGCAATCGTCTGTGGGGGACGTAGACGCAGCGCAATGGCGATCTCCCCAAACTGCAGGTCAAGATCGACTAAGAGGACGCTTCCGCCCGTAGCTTTGGCAAGATACGCGGCAAGGTTGGTGGAGATGAAGGTCTTGCCCGAGCCTCCCGAGGCCGACGCCACAGTGAGAATCCGAGCTGCCTTGGTATGTTGAGCAACCGGAGCCTCGGGAATGGGAACCGGGGCAGGGACTGGTGGATCCGGCGTCACCACCCGCTCGGTGACGATCACATGCTTATTTCTCAGTTCCTCTGCAGTTCGCAAGGCATGGGCCAATTTGGAGCGAAGGCGGGCTTTAGTGGGATGGCCGGTCAGGATGTCGCTTGCTCCAGAGGCTGCAATCTGGCTAAGCGACAGCGGCTTGCCGCTGTCCGATAGGAGGATGACGACTCCTGGGTACGCCCGGTGAACCTCCGCCAGGCGCTTGAGGCCGGCCCCGGTGACCTCCTCGGGAGCAACCAAGATTACGTCCGGCGCTTCGTCGGCTACCACCTCAACAACTTGAGTTGAGCGGTTCAGTCGCAAGATCTCGGGCGCTGGCTCCAAGTCCACCGCGGCCTTGGCCAGAGTGGCCGAGAGCTGCCCCTCTCGATCGAGGACCAGCACCTTGGGAGTGTCGGAACGAGTCTCGTCGGGTTGCCAGGCATCCCGTGTCCCCTCGTCAGGGGAAGGCTCACCATAAAGGGCGCCTTCCAACTCCTCTCCTGGTTGAGTCACGGCGGAATTTCCATCCTCTCCTTCCTTCCTCGCCCCGGACGTACCGGTAGGTGCGGTTTTGTCCACCTCGTACAGGAGGCTCGGTCTCAGAAAGCTGGTCGGCGAATCGTTTGATGTGAAGTCCTCACCGGCAGGTGCACCTCTTTCAGAGTCGAATAGAAGGCTTGGCGTGAGAAAGCTTGCGGACGATTCTTCGGATTTGGCTCTCGAAGGCTCCCCGTTTCCGGTGGCGGTTTCCGGCCTGGGTGATCCAGGGGCCGACCAACTTGGAACCATCCGCTTTTCCGGGTTTGTGGCGTGAGCGGACCCAATGGCGGCTGCCTGCTTGGGCCGTCGAGTGGCGCCTGCCAGTGGCTGAAACTTGAAGGTTTCGTTAACCGGTTCCGGCGTCCTCACCATGCCTTTTGAACTAACGGGCATGGGTCCGTGCCGGGCCTTTCCCCTCGGAGCTTGACGGCTTGCTCTTGGAGCTCGCTTCCTCCCAAAGCGGAACAGGCCTCTGGCCGGGCGAGATCGCTTGACGGTCTGTGAGGTGTCGCCTCGATGCCTCATATGAGCGCCGTTCTGAAAGTCCGGCCTGTGCTCGGTGCTGCTGGAGCATCTCCTGGACGCATTAGACCGAGCCAAAGTGATCCGTTCTCCTTGGCGAAGATCAGCTTTTCGGCTTGGTCCGGCGTAAGCGCCAGCGTCAGCAGGATCTCGCCGGTGCCGGAAGGCGTGGCCGTGGCCGACTTCTCATCACCTTCGCCAGCGGGCTGGTTGGCAAGCACTCTTACATTGGTCAGCAGCAGCTTGGTGACCGCCCCCTCCGCCGGGTTGGTGGAACCCGGAATGGTCTTGAATGAGGCGAAGACATTCGCCCGGGCTCCTGGTTGTATGTAGCGGCCCACGCCTTGGGGAGGCGCAAGGTTGATGGTGACTGCGTTATGACCCTTGGGGATGTCGATGCTTCCTGAGGTTGCCGCACTGAACTGGGTCGTGGTCAGAACTTCGCCTTTGGAGATCGCTTGAATAGAGGTCTTGCCGGCCACTTGACCGGACTTCGATACAGCAGTTGATGGTCGGAGCCCGCCAGGTATCTCCTGTTTGGCGATCATGTCCGCCATGGCTTCCCAGCTGGTTCCTACGGGGATGTCCGAAGTCGCCACAAACGCCGAGGCGCTCGGGCCCAATCCGGCGCCGGCCCGTGCCTTGATCCTGCCGGTGTAGATAAACACCAGGAGCATCCCGAGCAGCGCGACCACCACACCAACGGCTGTTACGGTGGTTGAGCGTTTCTTCATGTTCCTTCTCCTATTCCTCGCGACCCCGGGCAGAGACTTTGATGGTTGTTGAATTCGCCAGGTCGCCCTCACCGCCGAGGAGCTCCCCCGCGGCGTTTGCCAGATCGGCCAGCACCCCAAAGGACACCTCATGAGTGGCCTCAACCTTGATCGGCTCACCCGGCAAGGCCCCGAGGGGATCAGGCGCAACCACCACGCTGCTCACACTGAGCTCTAAAGGACCTGCAGCGTCCATGACGAATGCCTGCACCTCACCGGCAGAGGGTCGGCGGCTTAAGGTGACACCGTCGGGTATGTAGTGAGCGTTCGTGTCTACCCTCGTGGCGTACCGAAGACCGTGCGAAACGGCTCGGGACAACACCATGTACTCGAGCCCGAACTTGATCAACGGCGCGACCCCGGCAATCAAGATCAGCAGGATGGGCAGCACTATCCCGAGCTCAACCGTGGCGGCTCCTTCCTCGCGTGTTGGGCGAGCCAGCATCGTCACTCCCTCCTGCCCTTGGCATCGGCCTCGATTGCAACCACTGATGAGTAAGACGAGGTGGGGGTGGAGGTCACCAGTGTTCTGAGACCGTTCAGGGCACCGCCTGCCGGGTTGGGGAAGTTGCAGGACACCACGAGGGTTACAGGGGCGTTCTGAAAAACGTCTCCCAAGACGGAGCTTGAACAATCTCCCGGTTTGAAGAACAGCGCGGACTCGGTGACGCGGGCATTGACCGCGGCGACGGTCGGATACTCCCTCGAGTTTGGGGCCGTTGGAACAACCGCGTAGCGCATCCCGACCGAGACGGCGTGCGAGAGCGAGACGTGAGCGGAGAAAAGAAGAAGGAAGTAAACGAGACCAAGAACGACAAAGAAGAGCATCGGTGCCACAAGGGCAAACTCGACAGCTTCGGCCCCTGATTCGCTCAGCAAGGCGGTGAGACGTCGCCGAGGCGATCGCCGTCTCTTCCTCAGGTTAAACGCGGGCATCACTTGACCAAGGAGGCTCGGAAGGCTCCCGGAGCGTTGGAAGCTTCAGTTATGTGCGCCCTGTAATTGCCGCCTCCAAGATCGGTAAACACGACAAATGCAACGTCCACAACGGGAATTTGCAACGTCGTAATGGAGTTGCCCAGCAGGTCTGTAGCCGTCTTCTGAAGGGCCGCCGTCGGCAGCACGCCCTTGACGATGTTCCCGACGTTGGGCAGGGAGCTGTCCTGCGCGCCTATCACGATGAAGGTGTCTCCGGCGACTGGCACGCCGGTTCGGGCGGAGGCGATATTGGCGGCCAGCACAGACTCCGCCACGAAGTCCACCACCTTGGGCTTGGGATTGGTAGGCGGCTCGAAGAGGTTTCTCAGGCTGCTCTCCAGGTCACCCATCATGTTCTGGCACCCCGAGATGCCGAGTCCCGAAAGGAAGTTGTTTAGGTGAGTGTTGGCATTCTGCAGTGTTGTGATGGCCGGCCCACTCTTCAGCTTGTTGTTGAGCTCTGTGTCGTCGCCGATCACGTCCCAGACGTGCTGATGCGAGGTGGTGTTCAGGACGATGGCGTTTTTGATGCTTCGAGAAGCAGTAGCGCTAACCCTCATCTCCACTCCGTCATCTCCGGTTAGCAGTGACAGCAGGGGGGGCTTGATGCCGCTGACGATGTCGACCTTCATCCGGGGCGCGAACACCGCAGGCAGTGACTGGTTCAGTCCGTCGGTGAGGGCCTGGGTGTGGGAGTGCACCGCGCTGTGGATGGCAGGCATATAGGGTGCAAGATCCGGATTGGATGCCAAAGCGCCGTCGATCCGGTTCCGGAGCGTCCCGACGATGCCATCGACGCACTTGAGGACCGCGTTCGACTCCATCGACGGCCTGACGCGGGTGTCAGCGCACACCGTCGGTGGAGGCGCAGATGGGGGATCCCCAAAAGAGCTCAGCATCGGTGCCGATATCGGGGACAGCCCGTCCTGACCGTAGGCGCAGGCGACTGCCCTGGGGTCGGGAACCTGCTCTCCCTCCTGAGGTATGTCTACGGTCGGGTCGCCGGAGATGTGGTAGGTCGGATCGGTGTTGGGGAGGGGAAACGGCGTGCTGTCGTCAAGAACCGTGTATGGGTTGAAGGGGGGGAACGCCGCCGCACCGGCAAGGGCGGCCTGGTCGGCCGATCTTTGCATCTCACGATGTGCTGCATAAAGCGTGAATCCGGTGATCCCGCCGGCGGCGAGCAAGATTAGCAGTGACATGAACAGGGCTACGACCACGACGACAGCCCCACGCTCGTCCCTGGCCCGGGCGAGAGCAAACCTCCCAAACCATGTCCGTGGAGTAGGCGCCATCTAGAGCCCTACACCGGTGGCCCGGTAGCCGCCCGAAATGCGCCTCGGCCGGCGACCCGGGCCATCCGGCGTTACCGGCTGGTCCGGCCGCACTCGACGGTCGCCTAGGGCGCGGCCCCTGGCAGCTTCGTGGTGATGGTGTCGAAGAGGGTATCGAGCTTGCCGCCGAGAGCGAGAACCGCGGCGATGATGGCCACGGCTATCAGACCCACGAGCAAGCCATACTCAACGGCTGCTGCGCCGCTCTCGTCGTAACGAAGCTTGTCGATGCGATGCTGCATCCAAAGGTAGATTTTCAGCATTTGATGATTCCTTTCTTTGCCTTGCTTTGCCTTGTTCCTCTAGCTCCGAGTTGGCTCCCCCGGCGACCCCTCTCACCTCCTTTGCTGGGGTGCGCGTCAAAGTTTCTGGTACTCACGCAATGAGTACGTACCCTTATGCTTACTGTAGCCCCATCCGGAGGAAGGCAAACGAGGGGAAACTACGCGTTTTTCCTATGGGTTTCCCGAAGATCCGCGAGCGTGGGTGCCGCATACTGCGTCACTTACCGGGGAGTCCAGTGTGTTTTAGGACCCCTATGGAGGGAGAAATCCGGACTTTGTGGCGAAGGACAGACTCAGCAGCCCATAGGGCTCGTAGCTGGGGGGATTTGTGCTTCCGACTCCGCCGACGGCTGCCCCAGCAGGCGGTGCCTAAGTGGGGTCACACGGTAGCGTAAAGTCTGCCCCTCCCCCACCAGGTCGTCGCTGAATGAGCCGATACCAGTGGAGACTGTTGTCACCTCGATCCAGCTATCGGTCTCTGGATCAGCCGGTACCGGGCGGCGCTCTACCCTGTACCCGGTGGCTTTGGGCACCATGTCCCAACTGATGGCAACTCGCGGCCGCCCCCCTGTGCAGGACGCCGCCGCCGAGCTGGACGTGGTTGCCCCCCAGCTCCCACGCCCGGTCGTGGTTTGGCCGGCCGCTCGGTCCGTGAAGCCATTCGGCGTCCGGGGAGGCAGGTCCACTGAGATCTCGACGGTCGCGGTTGAGGAACGGGGACTCACGGAGGCCAGTCCTCCGGGTACACCTGAGTTCTCCACCCTGGGATCCGAAGTGCCCTGATCGGTGATTGTGTAGGTGAAGCGCGCCGGTCCGGAGAAGCCTGGCGAGGGCAAGAAAGTGCAGCTGGCCGCGGTGCAGCTGGCAGACCCCGCACCGCCGGGGATCACCGGGTCGGAGCTTGTCACCGTCGGCGAATCGCCCGGACGGTTGGGATCGCCGGTCACCGCCGGATCGTTGGGATCCTGATCGTTGGCGGTCACAGCAACTGTCACCGGCGCCCCGTCGTCGGCTACCGCGCGGTCGTCGCGAGCTACCGGGGGGTCGTTTACGTGTAGCACCTCAATGCTGACCTCAACCGTGACCGGACCGAAGAGCGGGTTCTCCAACGTGTACCGAAAGGCGTCAAAGCCAGCTCGTCCCTGGAGAGAGAGGTAGGTGCAGGTTCCGTTGGCATCGCATGTCACCGACCCCCACGCCGGACCGTTTTGCCTGGACCAGGTCCACCCGGAGGGGAGTACAGAGCCAGCGGGGCGTCCGGGGATGCCGTCGTCGTCCAGGACGTTGAACGTAACGGGTATGCCTTGAGGAACGAGCACCTGGTCCCCGGTCGGGGTGTCGGCTCGCGCCAACCCTCCGTCGGCGGTGGTGGTGGCGCCTCCGGAGACGGTGACGGTTGCCTGACCACCGGAGTCTACGTCGCTATCGGTCGCGTCCGGTCCAACGTTTGCGGAGGTTAAGCGGGCACCGGCCGGAGCCACGACCTCGACGACGTATTCCCCGACGGTGATCGAAGAAAGGGACCACTGGCCGCCAGAAGCCGTGACGGCCGTGCCGACGATCGCGCCCTGGGCCGTTCCGGCGTGAAGGCGGACCGTGACACCCGCCTCTTCCGGCTCGCCGACTTGCCGCTGGCCGTCGCCGTTGCTGTCCCGCCACACGGTGCCGTTGACTGAGCCCATCGGGGGAGTCACCCCCACCGTGGCCGACGCGCAGTCATCCTCGGATGGCTGGGAGGTGCATGCCATCGAGGCCGCATTAGGGGACGAGTCCGGATCTAGAGTCGTGGCCGCCGTGACCTGGGTCCGATTGGTGGCCGTTGCAGGGTCGGGATGGCGCAGTTGATACGTAAGCGTTACGGCGACACCGGGGTCGATCCTTCCCACATTCCAAGTCAGCTGGGTGGAAGTCGCGCTGGTGGTCCCCTGGCCCGCCGAGATAGAACCGGACAGGATCTCAGCCCCTGACGGCAAGCTGTCAACGAGAACCAACCCGGCGGCGGGGCCTGAACCGGCGTTGGAAGTCCTCACCGTGTACGAGGCGACGAGTGGGGCGGTGCCCGAAGAGGGCGAAGCGACCTTGGTTACCGAGACATCGGCCGGCATGCGAATTCCGGCGTCGATGCGCACATCATTGGCCGAGATGGACCTTGCCGCGGTGGTTCCGGTCGAATCGGCGTCGGAATCACCTGTATCGTCGCCAAC
Source organism: Actinomycetota bacterium (assembly GCA_036258795.1). Lineage (GTDB taxonomy): Bacteria > Actinomycetota > CADDZG01 > JAHWKV01 > JAHWKV01 > DATACZ01. Next base: position 13,253 of record DATACZ010000089.1, on the reverse strand, counting down.
CTTGGATGCGGTAAAGACGGCGCCAGCAGGGGCTAAGAAACGAACCGTAACGGTCGAGCCGTTGGGGACGCCGGCATAGTCCCAAATCCCGGAGGCGTTGGTGCGGCCAGCGAACAGCCGGCTGCTGCCACTACTAACGATGACCTGCACTCCCCTCAGACGAGGTTCATCGGTGGTAAAGCGCCCTCCGCCATCCAAGTCGTTCCATACCAGGTCACCGATCGAGCGGTTGGTGCTCGACCCGGTGCGGAATACGGCCTCGTCATCCTGATCGCCTACGTCCGAGTCCTCGGCGGGTTGAGAGTCGCGGTCTGGCTGGCTCAGGGCGGTGACCTCGGCGGAGAGCGTGGCGTTGATGCTTCCAGAGAGCAACCCGTACTGTGTGCTAAACGTGAGCGTTGCGGCCGACCCCGGCGCGAGCGACCCCACCGTCCAGGTCCCCGAACCGTTGTACGAGCCCCTGCTGACGTTGGCTCCCGACCGGGAGCTCGAGGGACTGGGCGACGAGGTTAGGACGTCTCGCACCACCACGCCCGTGGCGGTCGTGGTCACCGCCTCGTCCGCGGTGCTGTTGGTGACAGTGACCGTCCAATCGATGGACGGGCCGAGCCCGAGCAAACCTGCGTTGAACTGTCCGGTGACTGTAACCTCCAAGTCGACGTCGCCTGGCGCGGCGAGCGTCGCCCCCGGTGCCATCAGTTGGATGGTTGCCAAAGCAATGAGCGCAGCCATCAGGCGAACGGCCGATCGCCTCACCGGACGCTCCCTTGGCGCTGGCCACCGAGAAATTCGATCGTGGCTGTGACGCTTTCGCTTGTCGACGGGCCGGCGGCTTCAGTCAGTCGCATGGTGATTCGGAGGTGGTCGACGCCGCCGGGGGCATCGGCATCGAGCTCGAGGAGATCGAGCTCCGTGCGGCCCACCAGCGGACGCTCGGCGACAAGGGACTGCTCCGACGAAGGACATTGGGCCTGGGGCTGTCCATCCTGACCCGTGCCGACCTGCCAGGGCTCCGGGCACCTATCAACCGAGAGCTGAAGCCCGCCCGTGGGGTCAAGCATCGGGCTTGGATCGGCCGTTATCTCGAGGAACAACCAGGCCAGAGAGATCGATCCGGAGTTTCGCAGTTCCACCACCCTCTCGACCTTCTCACCGGGGAGGAGGTCCGAGACGGTGACGGGGAGGGTTGATGTTCCGATCTCGAGCACGACGGCCCCCGCTCCGACGGTTCCGCGGCTCTGCTCGGCCCCCGTGAGCGAGGCGGCAACCGCAGCCGTAATACCCGCTACCGCCACCGTGAGGATCCCGACTGCACCGGCCGTGGCGGCCGTGCTAAATGGCGGCTGGCTGGAAGGGGACGGGGCTTGCTGCGACAAGAAGGCAGGCTCGGGAAGCGGGGAAATGGGTGATCCCGAGCCACCGGCTGAGCTCTTTTCCGGTTCTTGGCGGACCAGCGTGGAAGCGCCGACTCCGGCCATCAAGGCTCCGGCAGCCAAGAGGGCCAGGACCCTGAAGCTCGAGTTCACCATGACAAGCAGCGGACGACCGAGGCTCGGCAAAGTCCTTGTGCGTACCCAGACGGTCTTGTCTACGACTGCGGCAATCCATGGGTCGGGATCGGCGCTGGCATCGCCTTTAGTCCGTATATAGACCGCCCCCGGTCTTACGTCGCTAGGACGAATGCGTGACGGCTCCACGACTTGAACGACCCGGTGGATTATTCGGCGCGGCCTGGAGCTTCCCCACCTGGGAGAGTTATAGACGAGAACATCCCCGGCTCTGAGCTCAGATGTGGGCTTGGGCTCTAGCCAGGCCAGGTCACCCCGAACCATCCCCGGCGCCATGGAGCCCGACAGGACAGGCAGCAAACGCCATCGGCCGGTCACCTGTCCGACAAGAGGCACGGCGACAGCAGTCGCGCAGACCAGCACCAACAGATACCCCGCGATGCTCACGGGCCGGTAAAACCACCGCCTCCTGCCGGGCACGCCGGGAACAGCGCTGGTCTCAGGGCGGGGTGTCATTGGGAGTGGCCTAAGACGAACCTACCCAACCTGCTCCCGCGACCCTCGGTCAGGTGATGGCCAAACCGCACGCAGGCACTGCCCACTCGATGACTATGCGAGCGCGAATCTCACCCAAGACGCCGGGCCCGAAGCCCAGGCATTGGCGAGGGGCCTCCTCGGGAACGTGGCCGGAGACTGAACGTGCCCGGGATCAGCGGTTGACGCCTGCCCGCTGGATCGCCTCGAAGACAAGGTCGAAGGTAAGCGAGGCGTTCTCGTATGCATTGTCGGCGGCTGCCGGCAACCTGAACTGGGCAATCATGTTCAGGGTCGTGCCGTCGGGAAAGGTGCCGGTCCCCGTGGGGGTTATGCCGTAGTCGGGCGGCCCGTACTCGAAGTCGCCGGTGCCCACAAGGTCGTTGAGCGCGATCTCCGCCTGGTTGATGGATATCGTGCCGGCGCAGGACGCGGAGTCGTCCAACCCATCGGCATTGACGTCGCTTCCCAGGGCTGCGCCAGCAGCAGGAAGAGTCCACGCACCGCTGCAGCTTGCAAGGGTAACCCGCAAGCCCTGCGCACCCGTGAGAAGTGAAGCACCTACGGGAACAGACCCTTCGCCTACGTCGGTCGGCGTTCCCACTACGTCGTCGCCAACGGCCGGCTGCGGGACCGACACCCTGATGGCCCTAATCAAGTCGCCCTCGTTGTCAGAGTCCGGAATCTGGACGGTCAGACCACGAAAAGCAAGGTCGCCCGGCGCCATGTTGCTGATGGTGATGTCGTTAGCGCCGGTGATGTCCAGCGCGCCGGCCTCGGCTACCACACCCGCCGTCTCGGTATCGGTGAAGGCCGCGTAGATTCCCATTCCGACAAGGGTCAGAGCGAAGAGCAGTATTGCGATGCCTAGGACCTTTCGGGAACTCACGCTTTCCTCCTTTGGAGAGACTGTCGGATGTCCCACCTCCACCTCCCGTCATTTGTTACGCTCTACATGCGTATGTACGTGCTCGATATGTTAACCCACGTAAGAGCGGCTGGCCATTGATGAAATGGCGGCCGTTGTAGATGAGCTGGCTCGAGTACGACATTCACGGTTACGCATCCGTACGGGTAGCCGAGAGCGCTCCCTCAGCCGCCATATTTCGAGAGATATTTGAGCCGTTCTCGGCTGAGGGTCTCCAGAGCTTTGATCTAACGATCACAAAGTCCGGTAAGGCGATGAGCGAGCCTGCCTATGCAGAGGACCGCTACCTCTACACTTCTACCGAGGTGTACCTTCGGACGGCCCGAACGCAGATCGCTCTAGAGGGTAACGGGGCACTTCAGTTGAGCGGCAAGGGGGAGCTGCTTACCAGTGCGCTGCCGTTGCTGGACCTCATCTTGGCACGACGGGGCGCGGCAATGATTCATGCAGCCACCTTTGAGTACAAGGGATGCGGAATTGCTCTTCCCGCTTGGGGGGGCACCGGTAAGACCAGCGCTCTGGCCGGGCTCCTCATCGGCGCAGAGGTAGGTTCATTCATGGGAGACGACTGGGCCTTTGTGGACGAGGATGCCCGGCTCCTTGGCTTTGCCAAGCCGATATTCATCAAGGCCCACCATCGCCTGGTTTATCCGCAACTGTTCGCTGGAAGACGAAAGCTGATGGTTCCTGCTGCACTGTCCGGCCTCATGGGCACCTTAGCCACTGCGGCGCATCCCACAGTGAGCCGATTTCCTCGCCTGGCCGCGTTCAGTCGCCGATGGTCGCCAGAGCACATGATGGTTAAACCGGCGCAAGCTTTTGAGCGAATCTCAATTAGCGCCCCTTTGGGAGCGGTCATCTTCATGGAGCGGTTCACGGGAGATGATGTGACCCTGGAGCGGCGAGGGTCGGAGTGGATGGCCAGCAGGCTGATAGGGAATTTCTACGCAGAGATGTCGGCGCCGTCGCGTCAAGTCCTCACCGCCCTGGGCGCCACGGCCCTGGTTCCCCTGCCCGAGCCATTCGCCCGGAAGCAGGCCCTGCTGAACAGGGCGCTGATTGGCAAACCGGTCTTTTTGTTGCGCATACCCGGCTCAATGCCCTCTCATGTGGCCTCGGCTCAGATCGCCAAGCAAGTACTTAGGGCGCTTGATCTGGCTGGCGTTGCTTGAGGGCGTTCAGGGTTAGCGCCGTCACGAACACTGGGTTAGCGTTATCCGCTATCCGGGAAAATCGATTACCTGCAGCCCGTAGGGGTAATCCAGCTTGGATCCGTCGCTCACGGCAGACCACTGTCGAAGGAGATTTCCGGCGGTGTCTCGGAATTCGACCCTGTCCCCCTCCCCCACCGTGTAGATATATCCCCCTGAGGGGTTGATCGCGATTCGCCGGTGTTCTTCGGGCGTCGAATGCCTCCAGATCTGTCCACCCTCCCTGTTTATCTTCTGGATGTAGTAACCCTCGGTCGTCAGGACCAGGTCGTTCTCAACGACGATGGCGTCATGGGTGAACTCGGTTCTTACGTTCCAAGTTACGTTTTGGCCTCCGTTGGGGCGGTAGGCAACCTCTCTAACGGAGCCCCAACCGCCGACGAGCAGGGTGGGATAATGGGTTTTGTAGCTCTGCTCCGCCGTGCGGAACTTGACCGAGTGGGCGTTGCTCAGAAGATGCTTCCATACCACCTTGCCGGTTGAGCGATCGTAGACGCTGATCCTTCCGCCCTCGTTGAAGCGCACGGCAACGGCCAAGTGCCCATCAGGGAGTATCTCGGCGTCGTAGGGGGATTGGAACCAGTCCCCACCAAACCCGCTAGTTTTCCAGACCCAGGTCTTTGTAGCCACGTCTATGACCCCGACCTCGCCAGTGCCAAAGGTGGCCAGGATCTGGTTACCCGGCATCCAGCGAACGCCCAGGGGGCCAGAGTCGGGGTGGTCCCTGCCGGTCGGGTTGTCGAACTTCCACACAAGCCTCCCGTCGAAGTCGGTGATCAGCAGGCGCCTGTTCCGCAAGTCCGCTATCAGCAGCTTTGGGCCTGTGGCACTAATCGTCCAGTTGCGGATCGCCGGGCTTGGGTCCACGTTGCCTGCCTGATCGATGGAGCGCACCTGGAAGACATGGCCTCCCGTGTCGAGATGCGAATACTGTGCCGGCGAACTGCATGGGGAAAAGGGTGCCTGGTCCAGGCTGCACTGAAAGCTGGAACCGCTCTCGGTCGAGGAAAAGGTGAAGCTGGCTGAGCTGCCAGTCACCGTGCCCGACGGTCCGGAGCTTATGGTGGTGTCCGGAGGGACGGTATCGGTCGTCCCGGACTCGGCAGTAGTCACCTCTATGTCGTCGGCGACAAGGCCAAACGCTTGGGCCGCGGTGTTGTTGCCGATTTGCACGGTGGCGACCCCGCCGGGAAGGTCGGCAGCGTCTGTCGCGTAGATCACAGCCCCGTTCAGGCGAGCCTCCACACTGCTTCCAGCGCCCGTGGCATTTACCCTTAGCTCCACCCGGGCCCAACTATTCAGCGGGAGCCTGCCCGTAGTGGAATTGAAAGTTCCGTTGTGGTGCACCCATAGCTTGTCGAAGTCCTGGTTCTGCCGGTAGAAGCTCACCAGTCGCGCACCTGTGGCATCAAAGAAGCGAAATATCGGGACGTTGCCGTTGACCGACCCCTCCGCGATGATCTTGAGGTTTCCCGCCGCGGCGACGTTCGTGTGACTGGTAGAAAAGGTCTTCCTCGCGTAGGCAACCGAGCCTATGGTGGTGCTCGACGAGAGGCTCGCAGCAAAGGCACCGGTTCTTACGTCGGTGGACTGAACCGTCGCAGTGCCTCCGGAGGCAGCAACGACACTGCTCCAGGCACTGAAGTTGCCGCTTTCAAAACCGTCGCTGAAGATTGCCGCCGCCTGCGCTGAGTCGATGGACCCCGACATGCCGGCCACAAGGGCGCTGATCACCCAAAGGCAAATGCCACGCACGGAGCTCCGCGAGCCCCCTAGCCGGCCTCGCATGCCCATCCCCATTAGCTGAGGGCGTAGACCAGGTGGGAGTGTTTAGTCAATGCTTCCAGCTTCGCCGAAACCGCCTTCTTCTCGAGAGGCCTTTCCAAAGCGCTCAGCGTTTCGGAGAAGAGCCAGATATCGACTCTTCAGGACGGTCCCCCGGCTGCCGGCAGGGTGCAGCTCGCGGGCAGACCACTCCCGAAAGCCCAGCATCATTTCCACCAGGAAGGTGCTAACCCCAGCCTCGTTGGCCAGATCCTCCACCGAGAGACCGGTGCGGTGAAAGGCCAGCCGCAAGCGGCTTTGCTCCACGGGGGTAAGAGGCATCCGCCAACCTCGAGCCACGCCTGCATCCTTTCGCCCGCATACCGTTAGGTGGGTCAGGAAGCTTCACTCCCCCATTCACCTCCGGACCGATACACGATACGTCTGTTACCACTCTTTCGACAGGTAAAGTACCACATGCAAGTCCGTTTCCACGGGCGATTCCGCCCTAGAGAAGATCCCTTTCTCCGCCAGGTTCTTCATCGATTCAGCAGATTTGAAAGAAACCTCTTGTCTACACATCTAAAGTGTGTATACACTCCATGGCACAGCTCTGCTTCGCATGGGCACGGGTCGCCCCCTCCCTCGGCAAAGTGCCCATGCGAGGCCTGAGCCCGCTGACGTCAGAGTCCGGACTCTTCGCACTAAAAAGGAGAACAGATGAAAAAACTTCGACGCTTTTCCCTCGCGACCTCGGTCGCGGCGACCGTCATGCTGATCGCGATGAGCGGTCACGCGCTTGCGGTCACTAAGACCTTATCGGCCAGCGTGGGACCGATTCCTCTACCCAATGTGCCGGTTCAAGTGTGCGTGGACGGTAACTGCCAGAGCACCCCGGCGCTTTCGGAGGTCCTGCTCAACGTAAGAGTCAGGGTCGACGTGGATGCCGGGACGCTACCCACAATCACACCGGGCACATGTCCCGCTGGTCAGACTGGGCTGGCGCTGGTCATCACCACGGGGAGTACAGGCGTGACGGTGAGCGGCAGTGTGACAGGCAAGCTTCCCAACGGGGCACCGATCAACATCCCGATAGGGCCTATAGCGGTTGGTGCGATGGGGCAGACTGTAACCGTCAGTGTCTGCACGACCACCGCTGGCCTTCCGGGCCTTCCTGGCCTTCCTGGAGTTCCCGGGTTGCCTAGCCTGTAACCGACCGATTCACCCGCCGGAATGCAATCCGGCTTCAACCAAGAGGCGCTCCGCTCCAAACGGAGCGCCTCTTGGTTTGGGGGGTTGGTAGCTAAAGACTTCCGTTGCACGGACGGCCAACCGACGAGTACGGACGACACCCACCCACGCGGGAAAGTTATCTACTACTTACTGAGAATGCGTGTCCAAAGGGACCGGAAATGGCGCATGTGCTTCAGCCGCAACAGATGATCCTTTCGCCGGCCGGCAAAGCTGCTTCATCATCGAGGCGTAATTGGCGACGAGATAGCACAGGAAGTACGGAATCCACTGAGGCTGCAACCGGATGAGGCTTACGATCATGCCCCACACCCCCGAGGCAAGAGGGACGCCGACCAACCACCAGGCGCGGAAGCCCCGCTTGCGGATGACCCTGGCCAGGCCGGTTCCATCCGCCACCCACTGTCTCCTGGCGAACATGAAGCCATCCTGGAAGCGGTGAACGGCCACGGTCTTTCGTGACACACCGGTCCGGGCGCCCAAATCCTTTAGCCGCAACCGCAGCTCAATATCCTCCCCTGAGAAAAAGTCTCGATCGAAACCGAGCTGCAAGAGCTGCTCTCGCTCGAACACTGTCATCCCGAGGCCGAACCATGTCCGGCTGAAGCCATAACGATGATGGTTGGCGAGCGCCCGGCTCCAGTAGCCCTTACCCGACACGCTTCGCAGTCCTGCCTGCAACCCCACGTAACCTCCGGTGACGAACTCACGAAGCAGTTGCTCAAGGTCCGCCTCATTGACAACTAGATCCGCATCGACAAGTGCCACCCAACGGGATTTAGCCGCTTGGGCCCCCAAAGTGCGCGCCACCGGAAGGCCGAATCCCCCATCAGAGATGATGCGGACGGGAAATCGACCGGCTATATCGAGGGTGGAATCGGTCGAAAGACCATCGACGACAATGATCTCTGCCGGCTTACACCTAACAACCGACGCCAGGCAGTCTTCGATCAGCGCCTCGGCGTTTCGCACAGGAATCACTACCGCGAGGTCATCCATGGAGACCTCTGGCTCGGTCGACCACTGGTTCCCAGCCGCCTCGGTCTGCATTGCTTTGGCTCGGTTAAACGGAGCCATCAGCCGTCTGAGGCGAGGCGAGAGCGCCAGGGCAAGCGCAGTTTGCCCAATCAGATAGGCGATCCCGACGCCCGCTATGTTGAAGGGCGACATCAGCAGGGCCGACAAGCCAAGGACGATTACCGACAGCGCCCCCTGGACGGCAACGATCTCCCCCATTTTGTTTTGGACTCTGGCCGTGCTCATCCATAGGACGATGGCTGCCCTAGGCAAAAGGCCCACAGCCAGAAGCCGTAGCAAACCTGACGCGTTGCTTGCGTACTCCGAGCCAAAGATGGAAAGGACGTATGGAGCTCCAATGACGATCCCCGCCACCAAAAGAGCTCCACCGACCAGTAGGCGGTGAAACAGGGCCGAGGTCAGTTCCGGCAATCGCGCCTGCTCGTGGGCCCCTTCAACCGTGAGAGAGGAAGTAACGCTGACCAGGGCCAGGTCCAGGGTCGTCATGACCACCCAGGCAATGTAAAAGTAGCCATTTGCTTCGGCACCGATACGTGCCGCAACGAGTACCGGAAGCAACTGGCTGGAAGCCAGATTGAACAGGGAACCCGCGTAATCAAGCGCAACGAAGTGCCCTATCTTTTTCGCGCCGAGCGATTCCGCCACGATCCCCTGATGCATGTGCCGGGGCAGGAAACGGCCGAAGATCAGCATGTTGACCGGCAAGAGCATCAGCGCCATGGGAATCGTCCAGGACGCAAGAATTCCCAACCGCGGCAAGGTGGCTGCCAGAGTCGTAAGCAACAGGATTTTCAGGAGCCCGAATAGGGCGTTTTCAGCCGGCACCCAGATCGCCTCACGAAGGCCCGTCAAAGTATGGTCCTGAAGGGCAAAGATGCACCAGACCACGACCGCGGCTACCAGCCACAGCCGGCCCCCCGGTCCCCCCAGGCCGACGGTGTGTGCCATCCTGCTGATCCAAGGCATCGCGCCAAGTGCCACCACGATTGCCAGAGCGCCGCACACCGCATAGGCCGACAACACAAGGCGCCGGCTGGCCCAACCGGCTCTGGGCAAGAAGCGCGCCAGCGCTCCTCCCAGGTTGAGCTGAGCCACTGTGGAAGCGAGCAGAAGAGTGGCAATTAAAGCCGACGATGCGCCTACAAGGGTCGGGCTGTAAAAGCGAGCAGCCAAAATCCAGTAAACAAGCCCCAGCAGGGAGGTGCAGAGCGCGTTGATCAGCAGGGCATATGCGTTACGAAACAGGGGATCCGCGAGGTCCTTCTTGATCCGGCCAACGACTCCAGTTAGCCGACCTGCAGGCCGACTACTGATCTTTGACAAGGCGCCGAATTCCCCGGAACAAAATCCGACGCGGAAGGTGGCTCGCTCCCCTACTCGGGACAATGGAACCAATAACAAAACCCGCCACGGTCCACAGGAAGCCGCCGACTATGGCCCCTGCCCGCGCCACCCCCCACGGGTCGCCGCTAAGCACCGTAAGCAGGCTGTTCCACATACCGGAAGGAAGAACTCTGGTGACGTATGTTCTCTCGGCAGCCAGGGCGTCGGTCGAGCCAACATTCCGGGTAACCGCCGCCTTTGAAAGCCCCTCGGCAAAGCACCGGGAACGAAAATACCGCCAAGTGGTTCGATCCTCGGAAACGTGATGCGACGCTTTAGCCTCAGGGTCTTGAATGAACCTCGACTGGGGGTCCTGCTGGCGAATACGGACGCAAAGCTCCGTCTCCTCGCAGCCCAATGGATTCTTGTTGAGCCTTCCGAGCTCCGAGCGGAACCCGCCGACGTTCGCCAGAGCCTCCCGCCGAAGCGCCATGGCCGCCCCAATCGGATTGCGAATTACCTGCTTCTCGGTGGGGACACCCCTGTAGGTGCAGCCGACCACCCAGTAGAACTCCTGGGGGAACCACGCTGGTTGACGCTTTTCCCAAGTCGGGGTGACGAAGCATCCCACCCCGGCGACCGTAGGGTCCGAGAAATCCCGGCACAGCCGGGCAGTCCAGTCTGGAGCCGCCTCCGCGTCGTCGTCCAAGGAAGCCACAATGGAGCCGTTTGCCGCAGCCCAGCCACTGTTACGAGCACCGGAAAGACCGGGCTCTCCCTCGTTGGCGATAGCCACTACCCCCGGTAGCTCCTGCCGGACGCGTCTCAAAAGGGGTTCGTTGTGGTCGACCACGACGATGATTTCTTTTAGCGGATACTCCTGTCTTTGCAGGGACGATATCGCTGAAACCAAGAGGTTCCAGCGATCGCCGGTGTAAGTGCAGACCACAGCCGATATCTCAGGCGGATCTAGCTCTCCACGAGGTTGGATGCTCACTCGAGCCCCTCGAGCCCATCCAACCCTGGTGATTGTCGCCAGCTGCGGCTCTCGCTTGAGCCGCTGCCTTGCCCCAAGCCCCCCTCATCGCGGTTCGACGCCGGCCTGGGGAGCGCTCGGAGCACCGTAGCCAGAACGCGGAAGCCGTCCCTGATGGGGCGCAGGTGGGATCGTCCATGGCGACGTGGGGCTTCCATGCTCGCCACCTCCTCAACCCGCAGCCCGGCTCTTAGGGCATTGACGACGATCTGGGTCTCGATCTCGAACCCGTCGGCAGTTAGCGCAAGACGCTCAACGCAGCTACGTTTGAACGCCATGAACCCGTAGCAGAGCTCTGTGAAACGGGACCCGAACAGGCGGTTCACGATGGCAAGCAACATCCGGTTGCCGAATTTCCTGAACGGCGTGATGTCGAGCGAGCCCCCTCCCGCCAGCCAACGAGACCCCTTGACCACGTCGCAGTCATCTTCGATCAAAGGCTTGACGTACCTGTCGATCTCGCCGGGATCCATACTTCCGTCGGCGTCGATCATCACGACTATGTCGCCGGTCGCGGAGGCAAACCCTTCCCGCAGAGCCGCACCTTTGCCAGGGCTCTTCTGGCCGACCACCACCAGATCAGGCCACTGGCTCTTGGCGACCTCGACCGTGCCGTCAGTCGAATTACCGTCCACGAGAATTACCTCGTCGATCCAACGCGGCATCGACTGAAGGACCCATTCAACGTTCCCCCCTTCATTCTTGGCTGGTATGACCACGCTTATCGATGGGAGTTCCGGACTGGGCTGAGCTGGCGCCCCGGGAACAACGCTGTAAGCAACCAGCTCCGTGTCGGAAGGCTGATCGTGCGTTGCTTGATTGACCAGCTCCTCCGTGGCCATTAAGTCCTTTTGCTAACTTTTCTTACAGGTAATTACAGCGAAAGTGAGTGTATTTAGGGGCCGCCAATTGCCGATAGGGGGAAAACCACGCGTACCGCATGGGGAAACCCACAGAATATGTTGGTACTCTTGTACTGCGTAACTCCCCCCATCCACTTGGCAGCAAGCCACGAGACGGGGCCTAGGTGAGAAGGAGGAAGCATCCCTGGAGTCTGCGGCGCCTCAGCTTCGGCAGGACAACACGAATAGCAGCAGCTTGGCGAGCATTCGCATTCTGCTCGTAGACAATGAGGTTCTGGTCCGGGAAGGCGTACGCATGGTGCTCGAGCGTGAACCGGACTTGGAAATAATCCATGAAGCCGCCGCTCTGCATGAGGCGCTCCAATCGGCGGCCGATCCGACCGTCATCATTGTGGAGCCTCTCCTGGCCGGCGATAGGTCCCGAGGCGCCGACTTGGTTACCGACCTGCTACGCCGCTACCCGAGCTCGCAGGTTCTCGTGCTTAGTCAGATGGAAGCCGTTGAAGACGTGCGGCTGTTCCTGTCCAGGGGCGCTCGCGGCTACGTGCTGAAGAAAGGCCCGGCGGTCGAATTGGTTGAAGCCGTGCGACGAGTCGCAAAGGGGCAGGAGTACCTCCAACCATCCCTGGGGGCCGCACTGCTGAAGGCCACTCGTGCCGGAAGGTCTCGCAATGGTGTTCCCGAGCTCACGCCCAGAGAAAAGGAGGTTCTTCGGGTCCTTGCCATCGGTCACACCAACGCTGAGGCGGCGGCCATCCTCTCGTATGCCGTGCGAACTGTAGAGGGATACCGGTCGCGCATCATGAGGAAATTGGATGTGGAGAGCCGGGCAGAGTTGGTTAGAGCAGCATCTGAATTGAACCTCCTTCACTTTGACCCCCAATAGCGGGCCTGCGGTGGTGATGACCTCAAGCGTTGAGAGAAGGAGGGCTTGATGTGACTAACATGGGCGGCCCAAAGCATTGCCGTATCCGAGGAAAGACAGCGATGTCAGTTTTGACCGTAGCCACCTGCGCGGTGATGGCCGGTTGTGGCGGTGCGCCAGACGGGGACCATGGTTCTCCTGCTCTCAAGTCAACCCAATTTCAAGCTGAAGGAAGGGCTGTAGAGCTATCCAAGACCGGTCAGGGCGAGACTACCGAACCGATTGCCGAAATTCCGGGGAGTCCCGGCCTCGGCTCAATAAGACTGAAGCTGTCGTCTTCTCGAACCACCTCAAAGAAGTGCTCCCTTACCCCACCCGGAGTGGTGGCCATGTCCTATACAGCCACGACAAGCTTCGAGCCGGCTGATTTGACCAGGCATGAGAGCTTTCCTGAGAGCCTTCGCGGGCGAATCTTGAACATAAGGGGCAAGGTCTTCGAGGTTGGCCAGAGTTGCTTGCCGGTGGCGATGACCGTCCAGGACGTCGGGGGCTCACCGCCCGAGACCGCGGTGTCAGCCGGCGAGGGCTTAGAGGACCAATCCACACAGTTCAAAGAAGCGATCTCTCGTCCTAAGAGGGAAAAGCCGGCGGCTTCAAAGAGATCGTCCGACGGCTCCTCAGCAGTGGCCTTGCCGCCGGTTCCTGCACCGTCGCCCTTGCCCCCTTCGGCCCCGGAGGTGGTATCGACCTTTAGACCCAGCCTTCCGGACCCACCTGCCGGCTGACGCGCAGTTACGATGCCGGGACAGCTCTTTCAGGGGCGAAACTCGTATGCCCCTATGTCGGGAGCGGCGGTCCCATCGGAGTTGCCGTCGACAGGAACGGGGAGCCGGTCCAGATCAAAGCTGTAGCCAAGATCCATGCCCTTATCA
>DATACZ010000088.1:0-5788 GCA_036258795.1 Actinomycetota bacterium | reverse complement strand
CGCCCGCACGATCCCTACTGTCTCCGGCGTCATGGCGACGAAGGCCTCGGCGGTGGCCTCTCTGGGGTCGACGCCCTTCGCCGATACATCGACCATCTTGGCCTGCCCCTCAGGGGTGAGGTGAGAGAGGGACTTCTCCGGCTTGGACATCGTCATGCGAACTGGCGGATGTAGTTTCTGAAGTCAGGCCCGAACTCGGGGTGATCCGCCGCCAGCGCCACGGTGGCCTCCAGGAAGCCCTGCTTCGTGCCGGCGTCCCACCGGCGCCCGCGGTACCGCTTGGCTACCAAGCGGCCACGTTCGGCCATTACGTTAAGGGCGTCGGTAAGCTGAATCTCCCCGCCGGCCCCAGGGTCTAGTTTGCCGAGGACGTCAAAAATGTCGGGCTCGAGCACATACCTTCCTATGAGCGCCAGATCGGAAGGTGCAGTGTCCGGATCGGGCTTCTCGATCACTGAGTTGACCCACATGGTCTCCGCTGACTGGTCGTCGACGTCAATCGAGCCATAGAGATTGATCTCCTCACGAGGAACCTGCGCAACCGCCACGACACAGGCTCCCCGGTCATCGAACGTTTCCACCATTTCGCCCACCAGGTTGCCGGCCGGATCCATCAGCTCGTCGGGAAGCAACACGGCAAACGGCTCGTCTTCGACATGTTCCCGGGCTACCCACACGGCGTGCCCCAGGCCGAGAGGCTGGTTTTGCATGACAGAGTAGATGTCGGCCATATCCTGAAGACGCTTGACCTCCTCCAGCAGGTCGGTCTTGCCCTTGTCTTCAAGGGCCGACTCCAGCTTGGCGTTGCTGCTGAAGTGGTGGGTGAGGGATTCCTTGCCGGGGGAGCTCACGATGCAGATGTTGGTGATTCCGGCTCGCAGCAGCTCCTCAACCGTGTACTGGATGATGGGCCGGTCCACCACAGTCACCAGCTCCTTAGGAACTGCCTTGGAGGCTGGTAGAAATCTGGTGCCCAGCCCGGCGGCGGGAATGACGGCTTTGCGCACGGGCATTAGTTGATACTACCCCTTACGCTCGGCGGGCTAAGAGCTCCGGGTGTCGGGGGTTCCCAAGGGACGGCTGTCCCCGCCGTCAGTCCGGCTTTGATGTGCCACCACCCGGTTTTTGCCCGCGGCCTTCGCCGCGTACATGGCAAAGTCTGCTGCTTTGAAAATGGATGGCCGGTCAATTCCCGCCTCGGGATAGGAAGCCACTCCGACCGACACCGTTACCTTCAGCGGCTCCGGACTGAGGTCCGACTCGAAGGGGGTGTCGGCCACGATCGATCGCAGCTTCTCGGCGGTCTTCACGGCTCCCGCCATGTCGGTTTCCGAGAGAAGCAACTCGAACTCCTCACCGCCGTACCTCGCGAACATGTCCACATCGCGGATCGCCGATCTGACCCTTCTGGCCAGCTCCACGAGGACGAAGTCGCCTAGCTGGTGCCCGTAGGCGTCGTTGAAGGCCTTGAAGTCGTCGATGTCGATGATCAGCAGCGAGAAGGGCCTGCCGAACCTCTCCGCCCGATCGAGCTCCTGAGCAAATTGAATCTGGAACCACCGGTGATTCCAGATTCCGGTCAGGCCGTCCATGATGGCGAGCCTCTGGGCTTCCTGATGCAGCAGAACGTTCTCGATGGCAACACCGGCCTGGTCGGTGAGGGACGTGATGGTTCTCAAGTCGGCCTGGCTAAACGGGCGCCCGTCGTGCTTGTCGTACAGGTTTAGCACTCCTATGACCCGGTTGCGAGAAAACATGGGCACGGACAGCAGTGTCCCGAATGCAGGTTCCCGTTCGTCAGGCGCCGGCCCGGAGTCTCCGGGAAGCCGTATAGGCCGGCCGGTTGCCGCCACCTGTCCGGCGATCCCGCTGCCGACCGGAAGCTGCAGGCCGGCCGCAGAGAGGTGCCGGCTCACTCCGGCGGTCAGAGTGGCCCCCTTACGGAGCATCAACAGGCCTCGCTCCGCCCGCACCGTCTCCATTCCGGTATCGAGAGCGATCTCCAGAATCCTGTCCATGTCATGGGTCGCCCGGAGCGCCTCACCAAAGCGGGTGTGGGCACGAGTAAGCGCCTCACTGGACTCCTTGAGCTCAGCAGCCTGCGACTTGAGCCTGGCGGAAAGCTGGTTGAGGGATTGGGCCAGCTGCTCCAGGTCGCCGGAACCGCTCACTTTGAGGGGCCGGTCGTACTCACCTCCCGCCAGAGCGCCCACATCCTGGGAGAGCTTCCGTACCGTCGCCAGCGTCACGCGAAGGCGGACGATCGCCACCACGGCCGCCAGAGCCATGACCAAAAGGAGAACTCCCCAAACGAGTTGATTCCCTCCGGTTACTGGAAACATTGCTCTCGCGGGCTCCAAGCCTCTAGCCAAGTGAATGCATCGATAGCTGCGCGGAGATTATGGCTCCCCAGAGTGCCGAAGGCTGAGATACTTAGAGTTTGCATCCACTTCAGCCCTAGAAGGATCTTCTTTGCCCGTTTACGAATATGCCTGTGTCGACTGTGGCCGCCACATCGAGGTCAAACAGTCTTTCTCGGATGAGCCCCTAAAGGTTTGCACTTACTGCGGAGGCAAGCTCCGCCGAGTCTTCCACCCGGTCGGGGTCCTCTTCAAAGGCACTGGCTTCTACTCCACGGACCATCGGAAGGAGCACACCAAGCCAAAGTCAAAGTCGGAGGATGCGGCCAAGTCCGGCGATGGTGCCGCCAAGAAGGAGGGAAAGGCCGAATCCCAGTCAAAGGAATCGGCGAAGCCGGCCGCAAAGGCGACTGAAAAATCGGACTAGTCCCCGCCACTGACTGTAGTTAAAATCTAGTCGACTTCCCCTGCCCTTTGAACCACAGGAGGGGAAGCAGTGGCCACACTGGTGCTCAACCGTAGCGGCAAGTCCCTGTGGAGCCTGCTAGCAGTGGCGGCGGCCGTGGCGACCGGCCTTTCCGTGTACTCCTATCTCTCCTGGCTCCGAGCTCAGATCCCGATATCGGGAAAGCTAGTGCCCATGGTCGTCGCTGCGGCCGACATCGACTCCGGCGTGGTCGTGTCATCCGCCATGGTCGAGGTGGTCGACCACCCCAGCCGCTATCTTCCGGCTCACGCGCTCCAGAGCACCAAGCTGGCGATTGGACGGGTGGCCGCGGTGCCGATCCTAAAGGGTGAGCCGGTCACGGGCCGCAAGGTTGGCCGAACCTCCGGCGCCTCATCCGTGGTCCCGCCCGGAATGCGCGCCTACTCTTTGGGGGCTGAGTCGGGAGTGACGATCGCCATGATTCCAAAGCCCGGGGACAGGGTGGACGTGATGGCCACCTTCCCGGCGGAGGTGTTGGGCGAGCCTACTACCGTGACGATCTTGAGGTCTGCCAAGGTCGCATCGGTCACCACGGGACGAAACGACCGGAACCAAGTGGCATCCCAGCTGGATGTCCCCGGAACGGCCCAGTCGAAGTGGGGGATCACCCTATTCGTCTCCCCTGAAGAGTCGGAGCGGCTGGCCATGGCTGAGTCGATTGGAAGAATTGCCGTGGTGCTCGCGCCTAATGCCGTGGATAAGGAAGGGCCGCCCCTCCCCGTCACTCCGAGGAACCTGGGCACCTGACCCGTTCGCTACACAGCCTCCAACCCTCAAGCATTCCGTCGCTAGGGAGCCGGGCTCGGGACTGCGGGCGCAGGGGCGCCTGGGCTCTGCGGCGGGGCAGCGGGCGGAGCGCCCGGGGCCGTTGGCGGGCTAGGGCTGGCCGGCCTGGTCTCCCTGATGCTGGCCGTCACATCCTCGAGAATGGGCCTGTTCTCGCTCAGACGGTCCGGCAGGCTCCAGGCAATCACTTGAAGGAAGCGGCTATCGGTCTCCATGAGGGTCATGAGGTAGACGACCCTGACATTTTCCGCGACGCCCTGGATCTCGTACCGAATCGCCGGCTTTCCGTTAAGGGTCAACTGCCTGGGACCGGTCACGTTGGGGTTCTGGATGCCCTTGATGAAGTTATCCTTCGCCATCGTCGCAAAGTCTTCGAGTTTTGGATTGACGAACTCCTGCTTCAGGTCGGGGATCACCAGCGCATAAGCCTCAGCCTCCCTGTTTGAGGCTTGCAGGTCCGCCTGGGCGTTCAGGGCGGTGTCTTCACGCCAAGAGGCCGGAACCTTCATCTCGAGGCCGCTTTCACTGGAAATCGTCTTCGTGAGCGCGTTGGGCTCTTCCTCGCCGCCGCCGCAGCCACCGAGAACCAGCGCAAACGCACATGTAACGATGAAGAAAGCTGAGGAAGCTCGGGCGCGGCCCCTGCTGCGTGTCAAGCGGTGTCTATCCGCCAAAAGACCCTGGTGACTGCTCATCCGAAGCTCCTTTGAGTGCTCCACCGGCTGGGCCGGCTGATCATACTTCAGGGTTCTCATAGCGATGAGGCAGGGCGCAACCCTTTTCCGGAGCCACGTCGGCTAGCCCAACCAGATATTCGCCACTTTTAGAGACCATATTTCACTCTAAGTAGTATCACTTTGGCTTCCCGGGGCGATTACTACCACGGAACAGGTCGAGTCGCGATGGAAGAGCTTGAGCTGACCACCGGGCAAGGCTTCGACGATCTTCTTGACAAAGGACGCCGCGGCTCAAGCCGGAAGGTGTCGCGATACGGGTCTCATCCAGAAATGGTTCCGTCCAACGTGCGAGGACGGGAAGCCGAGCGCCAACCCGCCGGGAGCGCTGGGCATTCGGTTTTCATGACAGGAGGAGTACATGTTTGGAGGAATCTTTGGGGGATTGGTAGGAAAGATTGTCGCACTCGTGGTGGGCGTGGTGGGCCTGGCAACGGGTGCGGTCACCGGAGGGTTGATTCCAGGTGGGGGCCTCGGCGCAGATCCCATCGGTGAAGTCGGCGGCCTGGGTGACGTGGCCAATGCCGGGGCCCTCGCCGGTGAAATCGTTGGCTCCCTGCCGGTCAGCGTCCCGCAATTGGGCGGTGACGTGGTCCCCAGTGGAGAACCGATCTCTGTGGGCGCACAGGTGAGCACAAACGGCTCAACTCCTCGAATCAAAGCTCCAACCGACGCCCTAAACACCGCTCAGTCGGCCATCCAGCTGGCAACGAGTGCACAGGGCACTGCTGCGGCGGCGATTGAGGCGGCCAAGGCATGCGTTGCCCAGATCAAGTCCCAGGTTGATCAGCTGATCGCATCGGCTGCGGGGATCACGACTGAGGCGCAGGCGCAGGCCCTGGTGACTCAGGCACGGGCGATCGGCAACTCGGCCAAGAGCTGCGTGGAGCAGGCGATGGCGCTGGCTCACAACGGCACGGACCTTGCCAGGCAGGCCACCAATCAAGCCAACAGCGCAGCCTCTCTGGCTGCCGCTGCCCAGGCAACTCAGGCCGCGGCCGGAGGAATCAACACTGCCCAGGCTGCCGCATCCCAGGCTACGGACGCCGCCAACCAGGCGGTCGCGCTGGCCCTTTCGATCGTCGACCAGGTGAGCGGAATCATCACGCAAGCCCTGGACATGGCTCTGGGTGTTCAGAACCAGGCCATGGGCATGGCCATGGACGCGATGGCGATGGCTCTCCAGGCGGCCAACATGGGCGGCGGCCAAACCGGTCTGCCGGGCCTTGAGGGGATTCCGGGTTGGAGTGGCGTTCCCGGCTTCCCGGGCTTTGGAGGATCGGGTGGAGGAAGCGGCTTCTTCAGCTTCTTCAGCTCCTTCTTCGGGGACTAAGCGCAAAGTCTCCGGTTAACCGCATAACCAGGGTGCGCCCCAGTTGGGGCGCACCTTGTATTTTTGAAGCGTGCCATAGCCTCCGGTA
>DATACZ010000087.1:0-15098 GCA_036258795.1 Actinomycetota bacterium | reverse complement strand
GCGTGGGGGGCGGCTCAAACTACGCCGGTTTGGCCTATCCCTTCATCCCGGACAAGGTCAAAGACGGAAAGGACATCCGGTTTATCGCCGTCGAGCCGTCGGCCTGCCCTACTCTGACCGAGGGTTCGTTCGAGTACGACTTCGGTGACACGGCCGAGACCACCCCGCTGATCGAGATGTTCACCCTGGGGCACGACTTCATCCCTCCGCCAATCCACGCCGGGGGCCTCCGGTACCACGGCGACGCTCCGAGTCTGTGCCGCTTGGTAAAGGATGGAGTCATCGAAGCCATCGCTTATCCACAAACTAAGGTCTTCGAGTCGGGTGTCCAGTTCGCCCGGACCGAGGGCATCATCCCCGCGCCGGAGTCGGCCCATGCGGTCAGGGCGGCGATCGACGAGGCTCTGGGCTGCAAAGAGACAGGTCAGGAGAGCGTCATCCTGTTCGGCCTGTCGGGCCATGGGCTGCTAGATCTGTCCGCGTACGAGAACTACCTGGCTGGAGACCTAATCGACTACTGAGCCGTCAGCTCTCCTCCGGCCGACACAGAAATGCCCGATTAACGTGGCTCCAGGTAGCAGGGCATCGGCTGGCCGGGACGCAGAGTGATCCCGGTAAAGAGCTTGACCGGGCCAGGAGGAGTGACGACCCGGAAGTCCTTTACCAGCATGGCGGTCACGATCGCCGCCTCGAGCATCGAGAAGTAGGAGCCTATACAGGCCCGGGGGCCACCGCCGAAGGGAAAGTAGGCGTACCGGGGACGCGCACGCTCGCGCTCGGGGGTGAACCGCTCCGGGTTGAATCGCTCCGGCTCGTCCCAGAACCTGGGGTGCCGATGCGTCGCCCAGGGGCTGGCCACGGCGCCCGTTCCGGCGGGGATCTCGTAACCGTTGAAGCTGTCGTCTTTCATGGCAAGACGGCCCATGGCGTAGGCCGCGGGATACAGGCGCATCGCCTCTTTTATAGACATCGTCGTGTAGGCAAGGGCGGGCACATCCTCCAAGGTCGGCTGGCGATCGCCCAGGACATCCTTTGCCTCCTGAAAGACCCTTTCTTGGATTTCGGGATGAAGTCCCAGCAGATGCAACGTGAACGTGAGAGAGGTAGCCGTGGTTTCGTGACCGGCAAGCAGAAAGATCAGAACCTGATCGCGAACCTCGTCATCATCGAGCCCACCGCCGCCCTCGGGGTCTCGAGCTCCAAGGAGCAAGCCCAACATGTCGTCTTCCGTGGTAGGGGCCGTCCGACGCTCCGCCACGATCTCGTCGACCACCCGGTATAGCGCGGCCTGATAGCTCTCAGCGCGCCGGTTTGCCGGGGTGGGCCACGTCCTTGGGATGGGCAAAGGCGAGAGCCCTCGCTGAACCGCTCGCTCGCTCAGGAAGGGAACGGTCTTCCTTATGACAGGAACCGCATCGCCGACGTCGCGGCCAAACAGCGCTCGCCCCACAACCTTCAGGGTCACGGCGGCCATCTCGTCGCCCAGGTCGACGGGCTCTCCCCGCCCGGCTGCATCACGCCACCGAGTTACCGTCGCAGCCGCTTCCTCCGCCATCATGGGAACGTAGCTGGCCACCCGCCTGTGCGTGAAGAGCGGCTGGATGAGGCGTTTCTGCCTTCGCCAGCGCTCACCTTCGCTCGTCAGCAGACCATCTCCCAGGGTGGCCTTTATTTCCTGATAGACCGGGTCGCCCTTCAGGTAGACGTCCGAGGCGCCGGCAAGGACGTGCTGAACGCCATCGGGGTGGAAGAAGGCGACGAACTGGGCACGCAGCTTCCCTGGGGGTCCAGCGACAAACCGGACCACATCGCCATATTCGAGCATGGCCCGATGAAATGTTCCAAGCACATCCCGCTTGAGGTCCAGGGCGGAGCCGAGGAGCCGGGATCCGCGGGGCCCCGGCGGAGTGGAGTGAGCAAGCGCCTCAGTATCGACCGCCACGATGCACCTCCTAGAAGAACGCTAGTCGAAGCTAAATGACATTCTGCAATGGTACATCAAATGATGTCACGACGCTACACATGACCGAGTCTGGGCTTAGCCCGACGTGGTATGGCCGAGCCATTCGGACAGGCGAGTGCGCTCATACTCCTGCTTGCGGCGGAACTGCTCTTCGTCGGCTGCGGTGAGGTGCACGTCCGGTGCGGGTTCGGCATAGAAGTCGCCCTCCACATAGGCCACCTTTCGCCCAGGAAGCTCGAGGAAGCAGAAACCGTGTCCATCGAACTTGCCGGCATCTGCCCGGCCCAGCTCAGCCGCGATGTTATGGGCTGCTATCCGGGCCTCCGCTGCCGCAAACACCCCTGCCTTCGGAAGCGCCCCCTTGGCCGTCGGAATGACCGTGCAATCTCCCACCGCCCACACCCGATCGAAGGACGTCTGAAGGGTGTGACGGTCTGGCTCGATCCACCCCGACGAAGAAGCGAGGGCGCTGTCGCTTATCACCCTAGGCGGGGCAGTGGACGGAACTCCCAGTAGGACGTCGTAGCCGTGCACTGACCCGTCCTCAAACCGCACAAGGCGTTGATCCCCTTCCACCCCGGCGACGGTCCGCTCGGACAACAGCTCAATGCCTCTGTCCCCGAGGTGGCTTGCCACGTACTGGCTGGCGTCGGGGCCTGCCACCGGCAGGGTTATCGGTTGTGGCGTCGAGATCGAGACGCTGACAGCATCCCGGACTCCCCTGCTGCGCAGCCGCTCGTCGACTATCAGCGCCGCCTCGAATGGCGCCGGTGGACACTTGAACGGAAGGCCAAGGATGGATACGAGGACGGACCCTTCCTGGATGTCTTGAAGAGCCTTACGAATTGCCCCCAGTTGCTCGCCGTCGTAGAGATCGTGGGCGCCTTGAGCTGACAGGAGCTCCACATGCCGGGGAGCGGGTGCCGCGCCCAGTGCAACCAGCAGCGCGTCGGCCTCCAGAACGCCATCGGAGGTTTCAACGCGTGGCCCCTCTGGGTCGATCTTTGTAACCTCACTCTGGCGGAACGTCACTCCTTGCCGGCTCAGCTCGTTCAAAGAGGCCGTGCCCCCAGCTAGGGGCCGGATCTCTGCCAGATCCCACAGCTTGGCGAAGCCCATGTAAAAGTGATCGTTGCGGTCGACGAGAGTAATCTCGTCGTCCGGAAGAAGAGATCGAAGCTCGTGCGCGGCTGCCAGCCCGCCAAATCCACCGCCCAGAATCACAACGTGTGCCATGGCTGGCCTCGCTCAAGATCGCAGTGCGCTCTAAGAGCTTTACCTTACTACTCCGCCCCAGGCGGCAACGCTGGCCGGCGCCCGATCGCCTCCCTAAAGCCGTCCATTGCCTCACCTATCCTTCCGGACCGTGGAACTCGGCCAGACGTTCGGCCTCATCCTCCAGCTCCTGCCGGGATTTCTTGGAAATGTCACCGAAGGGCTGGAGCACGATCCGGCCCTTTTCATAGCGCCAGGTTCCGGCGACCGCGCCGTATATCAGGAAGGTGGGCACCGAGTGCGGCGTCTTTACGTTGAAGACCAGGTGGCGGTAGTGTTCCGGCAGTATCTGGGTCCTGCGGGCATGCACCAGCAGAGTGGCGTCCCAAACCGGCATGAAGCGGACCGGCGCGGGGGTGTCTGGGTCGGGCAAGGGACTCTCCGGAAGGTCGAAGAGCTCCACGCCCTGCTTATCCCGAAACCGGCGGGAGCCGAGCTGCTCCACTACTGGGCGCAGCGTCGTCGCCGGGAGGCCTGCCCAGCTGACGACATCGGCTAAAGAGGCCGGTCCAAATGCGGATAGGTACCGCCTAACCAGATGCTCGATGCCTTCGGACTCGCTGACGCTCGACGGGCCCAGCCAGTCCTCGGCAAGGCCATAAAGGTCGGCCCGCCGGCGGTCCCAAGTTCCGGAGGGCGGCACCCGGACCATGTCCAGCCACAAACCCGCGCCCGACCAGGCGATGCGCGGAAAGCCTTCTTCCTGAAGCAGACTAACTAGCCCCGCTTGGCGGCGAGGTCCCTTTGAGAGGTGTCGTCGCAGAAAAGAGGCCACCTCCTCCATGTCCAGTCCTTCCACCTGATGGTGCTGGACCCGCATCCACCACTCCCGGCGGGCCCTCCGAACGCCTTCGGCAAACAGCGGATAGTCTCCGGCCGAGACGGCGTGGATGGTTGCCCTCATGAGCGTTCCCTGGACGGCCCGCCTTTGCTCCAGGGCCTCCGTAAGGTGGTGGCGGCGAAACTCTCGCACCCGTGACCACAGAGCCACATAGGCCGAGGGGGCGTATTGGTTCTGCAGTCCGGCTAGCTGCTCGAGCGCCCCGGTCACCGAAAGATCGGATCGCTCGAGCAGGAGCTGGCGGGCCAAGAGGCTGCGGTTGAGCTGCCGGGAGGAGAGCACCGGGTTGGACACACCCGCATTCTCCCCGATCGTTGAGGCAGCCCTGTTGAGGCACGGAGTAGCAGGAAAGTAGGATGCGGACCCATTCTGAGCGACTGAGGCAGGCAAAGCCTTGACCTTGTTGCTGGTCGAGATTCGGCATAGGGTTTCAGCGAATTCGCCAAAAAGATGGCTCAAATAGTTCTCGAGGACGTTACGAGGCGCTTTCCCGATGGCACCGTCGGGGTGGGAAACCTCAATCTGAACATCCTCGACGGGGAGTTCATCGTCCTGGTGGGGCCCTCCGGCTCCGGAAAGAGCACCGCGCTCAGGATGATCGCCGGCCTTGAGGAGATCACCTCGGGGACGATTCGCATCGACGATCGAGTGGTCAACGACCTGCCGCCCAGAGACCGGGACATCGCCATGGTCTTTCAAAATTACGCTCTCTACCCTCACATGACCGTCTTCGACAACATGGCGTTTGGCCTGAAGCTGCGCAAGTTTCCAAGGGACGAGATCCGCAAACGAGTAGAAGAAGCAGCCGATATGTTGGGGATCCAAGAGCTCCTTCACCGCAAGCCCCGGCAGCTCTCCGGTGGCCAGAGGCAGAGGGTAGCCATGGGGCGGGCGATCGTGAGGGAACCGGCCGCCTTTCTCATGGACGAGCCTCTGTCCAACCTGGACGCAAAGCTCAGGGTCCAGATGCGGACAGAGATCGAGGGTCTCCACCGCAGACTCGGCACCACGACCGTTTACGTAACTCACGACCAGGTCGAGGCCGTGACGATGGCCGACCGGGTGGCCGTGCTGCGCGGGGGCGTCCTTCAGCAGGTTGACACCCCCCAAAACCTCTACGAGAGGCCTGACAACGTCTTCGTAGGAGGGTTCATCGGCTCCCCCGCCATGAACATGGCCATGGCTTTGATCGAGGCGGAAGACGGCCAGATTACGGCTTCATTCGCAGAGCATCGAATCACCGTCCCGGACACCTACGATCTGTCTGCCTACTCGGGCAAGGAGGTGATCCTAGGCATCCGGCCGGAGGACTTCGAGGATCCCGAGCTTCTGCCGGGCCAGCAGGCGGTTCAACTACTGCAGGTAACCATCTCTCTAGTCGAGACCCTGGGAGCTGAGACCGTCGTGTACTTCGAGGTTGACGCTCCTCCGGTGAAGACCAGAGACACGATTGAGCTGGCGGCAGACCGAGCCCGCGCCGCGGATGCCGGTGAAGTAAGCCGACAGATCGCCGGCAGGCAGCACACGATGTTCACCGCCCGGCTCAACCCAAAGACCAGAATCGCCGAAGGCCAGAAGGTCAAGCTGGCAACAGATCTCGGAAGGCTGTACTTCTTCAATCCCGAAACGGGCGAAAGCATCCGTTGAGCCGCACCCGCGAGGCGACGCTGGAAGCGGTCCGCCCCCGGGTTAGATCCGGACGCCGGCGCCGGGGGTGGATCGGACGTCACAAGTTTGAGATCGCTCTGTGTCTGCCGCTCGTCACCTACGTGCTCTTGTTGACATTGGCTCCGATAGTCGACACGTTCCGGATCTCCCTCTCCGGAACAGACGGTGAGGCATTCCCCTCGGCGGCGGCCTACCGAGCGATCCTGGAGTCCGAGGTCTTCAGGACCTCGGTGATCAACACGATAATCGTGGCGCTGCTGTCGCTGGCTCTCGAGCTGGTTCTCGGGCTTGCCACCGCAATGGCGCTGAACGTCAAGTTCAGGGGCCGCAGCCTGCTCCGCACTCTCGTCATGATCCCCATAGGGGTGCCGACGATCGTCTCGGGCGCGGTGATGCTGCTCCTCTTCGCCCGCGCCGGCTACCTGAATAGTCTGCTGGCGACAGCCTCCGACTTCCTGAACCGGATTCCCGGAGTGCAGTGGGACTTCATCCCGCTCAGCTGGACCGTCGCCGGAGGCTGGCGCACGTTGCTGACGGTCGCCATCGCGGACACCTGGAAGGTCATGCCGATAGTGATGCTCATCTTCCTTGCCGGTCTTCAGTCCATCCCCGGTGACATCTACGAAGCGGCGTCGGTTGACGGCGCCACCAAGTGGCAACGCTTCACCCGCATAACCCTGCCGATGCTGATCCCGTTCATCACGATGGCGGTCATCCTGAGGGCGATCGACGCTTTCCGGATCTTCGAGCTGGCCCTGGTGCTGGCCGGCAGGGTGGAACCGGTCCTGGGAACCTACATCGGAAACCGGTATCTCCCTCCGACCAGCGACCCATATACCGCCGCCTCGGCTTCGATTGCCCTTTTCCTCATCATCCTGGTGTTCATCCTGGCCTATCTGAAGCTGGTGGCGCCGCGGGAGAGGGGGCAGACCTGATGGCGGTCGCCGTCCGCAGGGATCCCCTCGACCGTCCACTGATGCTGCTCTTTCCATTGTGGTTGGTCGTCTCCTTGCTCATCGTGCTGTTTCCCGTGTACCTGGTCTTCATGGTGTCGGTGGCTCCCGGGGAGGCCGTCTTCGGGGAGCGGCCGGCCCTTTTCGTCACCGAGCCAACCCTGAGGTTCTGGGAGCAGGTCATCGAGCGCGGAGACTTGTGGGGCCCCCTGGCAAAGAGCCTGATGGTGGCAACGCTCACCACCTTGGCCGCAATCGTCATCGCCGCCCCAGCCGCCTACGTCATTTCCAGGCTTCCTCAGGCAATCAGGTACGCAGTCGTGATCGGCCTGCTGGTCACGAGGATGTTTCCGGAGTTCGCCATCGGAGTGTCGGTGGCGACTCGGTTCGCCGGCCTCGGTCTGGCCGACACCTACACCGGGCTGGTCCTGGCCCACCTCATCGGGGCCCTGCCGTTCATCGCATGGATCCTCGTGGGAACGTTCGAAACCATCCCCCGCGAGCTCGAGGAGGCCTCCCAGATCGACGGCGCCTCAAGGTTCGGCACGTTGATGAGGGTGGTGTTTCCGATCGCGGCCGGTGGAATCGCAGTGGCGTCCCTTTTCGTGTGGCTCTACTCCTGGAACGAGTTCCTGTATGCCAGGCTGCTGACCACCAACCAGAACACGCTGCCACTACAGGTCTTCCAGGCCATCGACCGGGGAAGCCGACAGCAGATGGCCACGGTGGCCGCGGTGCTCACCCTGCCCATCCTTCTGGTCGTTTACTTCCTGCAGAGGTACCTGAAGCCGGGTGCCATGGCGGGATCGGTCAAAGGTTAGGGCAGGGCTTAGTCAAAACGGTCAAAGGGTAGTAGTGAGGCACACGAGAATAAGCGTTCGGAGGTCGCCATGCGCAAGTCTGCGGTTGCTCTCATCAGTTTCTTGGCCCTTCTGGCCTCTGCTTGTGGAGGAGGAGATGGGGCCCGCCGGGGAGGAGGCGGGGAAGGGCGGCTCAGCGGCACCTCCATAACCTTCAGCATCTCTTTGAGTGAAGAGGAAAGGGCCGCCATCGAGGATCTGCTCGACCAATTTCGGAGCGACACCGGGGCGGAGGTAAAGCTCACCTCCGTCTCGTCCGCAGACCTGCCTCCCAAGCTAAAGGTGGAGGTCGACGCCGGGCGGCCCACCATCCATCTCTTCGCCCAGGACAATCTGGCGCTCAGGTCTCTGGTGGATCAGGGCTTGGTGGAGGACCTTTCCGATGTCCAGGTCCCCGGCCAAGTGGTCGACTCGATGGTGCCCGAGCAGTTTGACGGCAAGACCTACTTCCTGCCCTTCCGCCCCAACGTCAGGCTCGCCTACGCCAACAGAGACCGCTTCAGGGAGGCGGGCGCCACCCTGCCCAGGACAGTTGAGGAGCTACGGACGACGGCGGAGAAGCTACGGTCAACAGCCAGGAGCGGCAAGGTGACTCTCTCGCTCGCTGAGGGAGACCCCGCGGCGGTAACGATCTCCGAGTGGATCGTGTCGTTCGGAGGCAACCCGCTGATCTTGAACGACGATGGGTCGGTCAGGGCCTTCGAGTTTCTTCAGGGATTGTGGAGGGACAACCTGCTGGCTCGGGAAAGCCTTCTGGGCAAGTTCGATACCGAGGTAGACAACCTCCAAGGGGAAACCGCCTGGCTGGCCCAGAACTGGCCGATTACCTCGGCCCAGCTGGCGGAGCAGGGGTTGCTGAACAGATTCCAGGTGTACGAGGGATGGAGAGGTCCCGCCCGGGAGGCTCACGTCATCGGCGGCGACGTCCTCGGCATACCGAAGGGAGTAACGGGCAGGCAGAAGGAGGCGGCAGTGGCACTGGCCGAGTTCCTGATGTCGGAGCAAGCTCAGAAGCTGCTCGTCGAGCGCAACGCCTGGCCCTCCATTCGAGAGGACGCCTACGGCGACGTCCCGAGGGAGCAAAAACAGACATTCGACGCGATTCAGGCGGCACTTGAAAACGGCTGGTACCGTCCGAACGTCGCCTACTGGCCGGACGTTTCTGAGCAGATGAACGCAGCGGTCCGGCGTGTTGTGACCGGCGGGGAAAATGCCCGTACGGTACTCGACGAGCTTCACGGCAGGATCGAGGCTGCGGCTAGACAGAAGGGCGATGAGTACCCGCCCGCAACCTGAGACTATCTAGCTTTCCCCATTTCGTGAGTCGCCGGAGCTGGTGCACTAGCCGCGCCATCACTCAACATTCCATAGGGAGTTTGGCCTCTTACCGCGCGGGTAGATAACGGCCGGTTCCCGGACCGCCCCCACGAACAAAATTCCTTCACCGTGTAGTGGACGGCGCTTCCCCCGACCTGCAAGAGCTAGACTTCTGGCTAAGGAATGCTATGAATCTTCGCGGCTCAATAAAGCTGGGAGCCCCGCCGGTCATAGCCGCGATCATTTTGGTGTCGATGTTGGCGGTGCCACTGTCGGCAGTGGCTGCCGCCAATGTTTTGATGGCCGTCCGGCCGGCAGATCTCCCCCAGCCCCAGCCAAAGTCCCAGGCTCAGACCACCCAGATTTTTGGGGCGGACGGCTCGGTCCTGGCCGAGTGGCATGGGGAGATCGACCGTCAGCCGGTGCCACTGCCCTTGATCTCAAAGTACTTCCAGGACGCCGTCATCGCCGCCGAGGATGCCCGGTACTTCGAGCGCGGGGCCGCCGACATCTGGGCCATCCTGCGAGCTTTGTGGGTCAACGTCACGCACGGCGCATGGGTCCAGGGAGGGTCGACGATTGCGCAGCAGTACGCCAAGGAGGCTTACGTCGGGAAGGAGCGCACTCTCACCCGCAAGTTGAGGGAGGTGAGAGTCGCCTACAGGCTGGAGCAGACGCTCGGCAAGAAGAAGGTCCTGGAAAATTACCTCAACACGGTTTACTTGGGTAGCGGCGCCTACGGGGTCGAGGCTGCGGCTCGAACCTACTTCAGAAAGTCGGCATCGGCCCTTAACGTCTCAGAGTCTGCTCTGCTTGCCGGTCTCATACCCTCGCCGGTCCGATACTCCCCGTACACGAATCCCAAGACGAGCGAGGTTCGCAGGCTCTGGGTGATATCCCGCATGCACAAGCTGGGCTACATCGATGCCGCTCAGGCGAAGTGGGCCAGGACAAACCGACCGGTTCTGGTGGCCGAGGGCAAGCAATCACCCCGGTTTGGCTGGTTTCTCGACGCAGTCCGCAGCTATCTGGTGGGACGCTACGGGGAGGAAAAGGTTTTCTCGGGCGGCCTCAAGGTCTACACCACCCTGGATCCACAAGCCCAGGAAGGGGCTGAGGATGATCTTGCCACCGCTTTGCCGAAGGCCTCCGACCCGCACGCCGCCCTCGTATCGATCGATCCGGACACCGGCTACGTCCGAGCACTGGTGGGAGGCAGAAACTATGGAGAGGAACAATTCAACATAGCCCTTCAGGGCAGGCGCCAGCCCGGCTCGTCATTCAAGCCATTTGTCCTTGTGGCGGCCTTGGAGAAAGGAATAACTCCCGAGGCTGGTTATCGCGGCCCCGCTACCGTGTGCTTGAAGGGTTGGAAGCCAACCTGCCGGGTTTCGAACTTTGATCGAGCCGGTTACGGAGGGCTGACCCTCGAGCGAGCCACCATCAACTCGGTCAATACCGTCTACGCGCAGCTAATCCTGCAGGTCGGGCCCAAGAGGGTCGTCGACGTGGCCAGAAGAATGGGCATACCGGGACCCAAGTGGATGCCGAGCCAATCGGGGTGCCGGCCCGGACGGCGTGAGGACTGCAGGACAAAGATTCAAGCGGTGCCGGCGCTGGCACTAGGGGCCGAGGAGGTGACTCCCCTGGAGATGGCTTCTGCCTTCGCCACTCTGGCGAGCGGAGGCATCTACCGGGAGCCCAAGCTGGTCTCGAAGGTTGTAGATGGCTCAGGAAAGGTCCTGGAGGAGGGCCCTTCACCGCCCCGGCGCGCCATCGATCGGTCGGTTGCCGAGACCACAACCCACATCCTCGAGCAGGTGATCACCAAGGGAACCGGGAAGCGGGCGGACTTCGGACGGCCGGCGGCGGGGAAGACGGGCACCGCCCAGGGGTTTAGAAACGCATGGTTCGCCGGATACACCAAGAACCTTGCCACCGCAGTATGGACCGGATACCGGGACACCAACCGTTCCATGCTGAACGTGCAGGGCGTCCCGCGGGTAACCGGTGGAAGCATCCCGGCGGAGATCTGGCGCGAGTACATGAGAGTCGTCATCGACCGCGAGCCCCCCAGTGCTGCCCTGGATTCGGGCCCAAAGAATGGGGCTCCGACCAACGAGAGCATGCCGGTGTTCGAGGGAACCGCCGGCGACTCGGACGGAGTGGTCCAGCGGGTGGAGGTGAGCGTCGATGGAAAACCTTTCTCGACCGACGGAGTCACCTGCCAGGGCTGTGCCGGGGACGAAGCGAAGTGGACCTACTCCCCCACCACACCGCTTCCCGATGGACCTCACGAGTTCGTCTTTCGGTCCGTGGACAGAGCCAATCACTTCTCTAGCCACATCGTCCGCAAGGTCACTGTGGACACGGTGGCTCCCCGCCTTGTCAAGGTTGGCGCCACCGGGGGGAGGTCCGTGCTCGAGTTGAGCTTCAGCGAGCCTGTGTCGTGCTCCAACCTGGTCGCATCGGGATTCACTGTTGCGCTGCAGGGTAGCTCTGTCAGCCCAGCGACGGTGGCCTGTTCGGGCCCCTTGAATGAAGTGGTCAGGATGACCCTTCCCAGGCCCGTTCGGGGAGGGGACGCCGTCCAGGTGAGGCCCTCGGGATCGTCCCGCGGCGCAAGTGATCCCGCGGGCAACAAGGCGGCATCCGTTATGCGATCGGTCTTGGCCACCAACGCTGAGCCCACCGTGGCCATTTCCTCGGCCGCTGGCATGGAGGCTGTCCGAGCCGACGGGGTTGAGGTCGCGGGTAGCGCGGCCGACCCCGATGGCACGGTCGATGGCGTCGAGGTCAGCGTCGACAACGGTCCCTTCTCGTCCCAGGGCATAACCTGCCGGGGGTGCGGAAACGAGACAAGGGTCGTCTGGAGTTACAAGTCCACCGATCCTCTCCCACACGGCCGGCACGAGTTGAACTTCCGCTCCGTCGACAACGCCGCCAGCCGTTCTCCGATCTCCACTCAGGCGGTGACCGTAGATGCGGTGCCGCCCACTATCGAGACGGTCGCCGCAGTCGGGGGCACTCCGAGGCTCAAGACAACCTTCAGCGAACCAATGTCCTGTTCGAATTTGAATGCCTCCAGCATTACCGCCTCCGTCGATGGCGCGCGGGCCAGTCCGGTCCTCATCTGGTGCGATGGACGGTCAAATGCTGAGGTCGAGATCACGCTCTCGAGGTCGGTCCGGGGTGGCGATGATGTCCAGGTAAGGGTTGATGGTCGCTCAGCCGTTCCCACCGACGTCGTAGGGAATCCCGCTTCGGGGATAAGGTCAACCGTCGCCAAGAATGCCGCCCCTTCCGTCGCCCTCAAGCCCACAACGCTCTTAGGGCACGTAGGACCCGATGGGCGGGAGATAAGCGGCAGCGCGGCTGACCCCGATGGAGACGTGGAGCGCGTGGAGATCAGTCTGGATGGAAGGCCCTTCTCGGACCTCTGGGTCCAGTGTCCGGGGTGCGGACGAGCCCCCGATGCGACTTGGACCTATGAGCCGAAGGTTCCGCTCTCCCACGGCCCGCACCGCCTGGAGGTCCGGTCCGTGGATAACGCAGGTGGCTACGCTGTCCCGGTCAGCCAGGAACTTACAGTCGACTCAGTCGCGCCGCGGATGGAGAGCATGAGCGCCGGGCCCGGTAAGTCAACGGTTACTCTAGGCTTCAGCGAGCCTCTAGCTTGCCCAAGCGTCAACCGATCCCACTTCCAAGCATCCGTGGACGGGCAGCCTGGCTCCGTGTACGCAGCCTGGTGCGAGGGTTCCTCCGATAACACGATCGAGCTCATGCTGTCTCCGGCTCCCGCGGCAGGCCACTCCGTCGTGATCACGGTTCGGGAGCCCAGCGGCCGGGCTCCATGGCTGACGGATCTGGCCGGAAACTCCACCGCAGGCTCACGAGTGTCGACCATTGCCGGCAACGGTTCTTACCGCTGGGGCCCCCGTCCAATGACTCTCTGGTAAGGGCGGCTCGCCCTCTCATCAATCGACGCAGTGATATGAAGCTGCAACGCTCAAGGCTTGGTGCCGCCGGTTACCTAACGACTTCGTCCATCCATCCCAAGTAACCTGCAAGGCCTGAGACGATGGGCACCTCGATTAGCTCTGGCGTGTCGTAGGAGTGGTTCTCCTCAATAAATCGCTTGATAGCGTCGACCTTGTCGGATCTCGTTTTGATGAGGATGAGAATCTCGTCACTTTTCTCGTAATCGCCTTCCCACATGTAGTGACTCGTAATGCGCGTCCTCTGGACACACGCCGCCAGTTGCTGCCTTACCAGCGATTCCGCAATGGCATCCGCTTCCTCATCTGAGTCTGTCGTGGTAACCAACAGCGAGTAGCCGGTCGTGTCCCTTCTCCCTGCTCGAACGTGCGACGGCTAAGTCTTGGGGTGGCGCTTTGCTTCGGTACGGAAACCCTTCCCCCCGCCCTCGGCGGAAAGCCTCCTATTTGTAGCCGCGGACTTGCGTGTGACATGACCTCGCCTGGACACCCCGCCCGAGGGCATTGTGAAGGAGAACTTGGGCCGGTCATCGTCGAAGAGTTGGTCCGGCAGCCGAAATCTCGTATCCCTAGGGTGGCCGGCCAATTCCTCCCCCGGCTCATCGGGCAGGCTGGATGGTGGCTGCACGCTTGCCTCAGCTGCATCGGCTAGCTCGGTCAGGATGGCCTTTGGCAGGGACCTTACCAGCCGAACAATCTCCTCCACCTCTTTGCCCACCCGGTCTGTGACCTCTCCAACTACGGCATGTACTTCTGCCCGCAAGGTGGCGGCAAGTTCAGATTGAGCCTCGGCAAAGCTGCCTTGGAGCATTTGAGCATCCTGAATCCGTGCATCGATGCGCCGGCCCTCTATCTCGTTTAGCCGTGACTCCACAAGCTCCACAACGGACTCGTCACGGGCAGCCTGACGATCTCGCAGCTCCGTCACAGCGTCCTGCATCTTGAAGAAGGCGGAGCGAGCACCTTCCACCGTGTTGAGCAAGAACGTTCTCTCCTGCGCCTTCTCGGCGAGGGCGGAAGTTAGCACCGCAACGATCTTGTCGGTGTGTCTAACGTCATCCAACTCCCGCCGCAGGGCAGCAGGCAGCTCAAAAATAGCGTGCTCCAAATCTCGCCGGATGGTGGCGGGCAGCTCGACGACGGCGCTGGCCAGCATGTCCTGCCGCTTTTCAATTGCATGGATTCGGGCGGTGATCTCGGTGATCTCATTGGTTGGAATGGTCTGAGCCCGGGCGGTGATGAGGTTGCGGATCTCATTCATGCCGTCCTGCATCGTTACCCAGGCAGACATGGTGCTCTTGAGGGCCTGCATGAGAGCTTCGGCCGGCGACTCGTCTGGCAATGAGGGTGCCGGAAGGGCCCTAAGCCGCTCCCAATACTCAGAATTGCCAATCTGTTGAGCAATGGCCGCTGGAAGCCCGGCTATGGCTCTGCCAACCTCCGCCTGGGCCTTTGCGATTTCCTCTAGTCGCTCGTCGAGCGGCTGCGACTGCATCTTCTCCAGCCCTGCGTCGAGCAGCCCCAGAACGGCCTGATCCCGGGCCGACATCAAGCCGTGAATCGACACCAGCTCCTCTTGAACCTTGACGAAGGCTGCACGGGCGGCGCGAGCGGTCGACATGAGGATCTTTTCCTTCTCGCCCTCCGCCGAGATGAGCGCGGTTAGGGCTCTGATCTGGTCAAGGTACTCGGAGCCTTCCAGCTCATGCTTCACGGTCCTGGGTAGGTCCGCCACGACCTCGCCCAGCCTGGCCTGCGCCTGCTCGATTGCCTCAATTTCCCTGCGCTGCATCTCCAAACGCGCATCTAGCAAGGCAAGAACGGATTGATCTCGGGAGATCAGCTCACGCATGGCGGTGAGCTCCTCCTGCGTCCTGTCCCAGGCGAGTCGCGCGCCCCGAATGTTCTCCGCCAGAGACCCGATCTCGTGAGCCTGATAAGCGACGGGGCCACGGCGAATGTCGTCCCACTGCATTGTCGCCCAGTCGGCAAAAGCCTGTTTCACGAGCGGCTCAGACCCCGGCACCGAGGCTGGCTTGCCCGTCTGCACCGAAGGAGCCTGATCCTTCTCCACTTCGCTTACCTGATCAATTCGGTCAGATGGACCACCTGATTCCGGGGTGTCGGTCTGGCCAGATGTCCATCCATCACCGGAGTCTTGGTCCATCTCGCCCTCGATCGGTACGGAAAATGCGTTCTGGCGCGAGGACCTCCGAAATCGGC
>DATACZ010000086.1:0-7933 GCA_036258795.1 Actinomycetota bacterium | reverse complement strand
GCGCATCGGTCTGCCACCCTCGGAAGCTGAAGACGTCGCCTGGCTGGTCAGGAATCATCTGATGCTCACGAAGGCAGCGGTTCGGCGCAACATCGATGATGAGTCCTTGATCGTGGAGCTCGCCGAGGCAGTCGGCTCGGTGGCGCGGCTGCGCATGCTTTACCTGGTCTCCGTAGCAGACGGTCTTTCCACCGGGCCGGCGGCATGGAGCGACTGGACCGCCGCGTTGGTTTCCGAGCTGTTCACCCGAATCTTCCACATGCTCGAACAGGGCGAGCTGGTAAGCGGAGACGCCTCCCAGGTGGCCGAGGAGAACCTGAGGTTCCTCGGGCGGGCTCTAGCCGACCTGCCTGCCGACCAGGTGGCACAGCATCTGGGCGACATGCCCAGAATCTGGCTGATCTCCCAGCCAACCTCCGCCCTCATACGGCAGTCACGGCTGATGGTCCCACGGCCGGAGGCTACTGAGGTCAGGCTGGATGCGATTCCACTCTCGGAATCCGGACTATGGGAGATAACCGTGGTGGCAACCGACCGTCCAGGACTGTTCAGCAAGGTCTCGGGGGTTCTGGCGCTGCACGGCCTCGACGTCCTGGCCTCGCAGATCTTTACAAGCGACGACAGGGTGGCACTTGAGGTTTTCAGGGTCGCCGGAACCGACGAACGGCTCGAGAGGGTGTCGGAAGACATACAGAGGGCCCTTAGAGGCAAGATCTCGCTGGACCTCAGACTTGCACAAAAGCGCAGCGAGTATGCCGGCCGGGTGTCGAAGGGAAGGGGTGACCCGCCGAGCGTGAGGGTCGACAACAAGTCCTCAGATTTCTACACGGTGATCGAGGTGCACTGCAGCGACCGCATCGGACTCCTGTACACGATCACCCGGGCGCTGGCCGATCTGGAGCTTGACATTCACCTGGCCAAGGTAGCCACCTATGCCGAGGATGTGGTCGACGTCTTCTATGTATCGGATCTGGAAGGGCAGAAGGTCACCGATCCCGAGCAAATCAGGGAAATCCAGCGGCTCATTGCGCACCGCCTCAACATCGAGAGCTAGCGAGGATAAGACTTCCCTCGGAGGGGTGGTGAGCACCCCTCCGAGGTCAACTATTAGGCTCTTCGGCTGAATCTCGAGGCTGACCTAGCCCTCGGCTGCTCCGGTTCCAGTACCGGCCAGCTCAGGCTCGGGCGCGGGCGGAGCGTCTCCAATCTTGAAGGTGATCTTGCGCTTGCCCTCTTTTTCCGGGTCCGGTTCGGCGTCGGCGACGATGCTTTGGCCGGCGGTGAACTCCTTCCAAAGAATCTTCTCCGACAGTGGGTCCTCCACCAACCTTTGGATTGCCCGCCGAAGGGGACGTGCCCCCAGTGTTGGGTCGTAGCCTTCCTCGGCCAAGAAGTCCTTGGCCTCTGTGGTCAGCTCGATGGTCACGTCCAGAGACTTCAACTGCTCCTGGACCCTCTTGAACATGAGGTCGACGATCTCTCGCACGTTCTCCCTGGAGAGCTCCCGGAACACGATGATGTCGTCTATTCGGTTCAGGAATTCGGGCCGAAAGCCGGTCTTGAGCTCCTGCATGACTCTTTCCTTCATGCGCTCGTAGCTCATTTCCCCGGTGTCCGGCGCAAACCCCAGGCCGGTCTTCCTGAGGTTCGCGGTTCCCAGGTTGGAGGTCATGATGATCACCGTGTTCTTGAAGTCCACCGTGCGGCCCTGCGCGTCGGTCAAACGCCCGTCCTCCAAGATCTGAAGCAGGGTGTTGAAGACGTCGTTGTGTGCCTTTTCGATCTCGTCGAAGAGCACTACCGAGAATGGACGCCTGCGCACCGCTTCTGTGAGCTGGCCACCCTCCTCGAAGCCGACGTATCCAGGCGGGGAACCGATCAAGCGGCTTACCGTGTGCTTCTCCATGTACTCAGACATGTCGAGCTGGATGAGAGCCTCCTCGTCGCCGAAGAGGAACTCCGCCAGCGTCTTGGAGAGCTCGGTCTTGCCGACACCAGAGGGCCCAAGGAAGATGAACGACCCTGAAGGCCGCTTCGGGTCTTTGAGGCCGGCCCTGGTGCGCCTTATCGCCTGCGAGACCGCGTGGACTGCATCCTTCTGGTCGACGATGCGCTTGTGGAGCTCGTCCTCCATACGGATGAGCTTGGCCGTCTCCTCCTCGGTGAGCTTGTACACGGGAATTCCCGTCCACATCGACAGCACCTCGGCAATCTCCTCTTCACCGACCTCGGCAAGCACTTGGCCCTCGTTGTCCTGCCACTTGGCCTGCATGACCGCCCGGTCGGACTGAAGGCGCTTCTCCTCCTCACGCAGCCTGGCAGCCCGCTCGTAGTCCTGAGCCTCGACTGCCTCCTCCTTGGCCTTCTTGGTCTTTGCGATCTCCTCGTCCAGCTCACGAAGGTCGGGAGGAGCGGTCTCACGGCGGATGTGCAGCCTTGATCCGGCTTCGTCGATCAGGTCGATGGCCTTGTCCGGAAGGAACCGGTCGGAGATGTACCGGTCGGCAAGGTTGGCTGAGGCGACCAGAGCCTGATCGGTGATCTGGATCCGGTGGTGGGCCTCATACCTGTCCCGAAGACCCTTAAGAATCTCGATCGTGTGGGCCACCGTCGGCTCGTTGACCACAATGGGCTGGAACCGCCGCTCCAGGGCGGCATCCTTCTCCAGATGCTTGCGGTACTCATCGAGCGTCGTCGCCCCGATGGTCTGCAACTCGCCCCTGGCCAGCATGGGCTTGAGGATCGAGGCCGCATCGATGGCTCCTTCGGCCGCACCGGCGCCCACAAGGGTGTGAAGCTCGTCGATGAACAGCACGATGTCCCCGCGCGTGCGGATCTCCTTCAGGACCTTCTTGAGCCTCTCCTCAAAGTCACCCCTGTACCGGGATCCGGCCACCAGGGCGCCCAGATCGAGCGTATAGATCTGCTTGCCCTTCAGGGTCTGGGGAACCTCGTTCTTGACGATCCGGGTGGCGAGGCCCTCTACGATTGCGGTCTTGCCCACTCCCGGCTCGCCGATCAAGACTGGGTTGTTCTTTGTCCGCCGAGAAAGGACCTGCATTACGCGCTCGATCTCCTTCTCACGACCGATGGTGGGGTCGAGCTTGTTTCCCGAGGCCAGAGCGGTCAGGTTACGCCCGAACTGGTCGAGGATCGGAGAGCCACCCTGGGTGGGGGCTTCGGCCGAGGCCTTCTCCTGCGACGGACCAAAGCCGGATAGCAGCTGAATGACCTGCTGGCGCACCCGGCCAAGGTCGGCGCCAAGCTTCTGCAGCACCTGGGCAGCGACGCCCTCGCCCTCGCGAATCAAGCCGAGGAGGATGTGCTCCGTACCGATGTAGTTGTGTCCGAGTTGAAGAGCTTCCCTCAGAGAGAGCTCCAGGACCTTCTTGGCCCTTGGTGTGAAAGGAATGTGCCCCTGCGGTGAAGAAGACCCAGTACCGATGATCTCCTCTACCTGGGAACGAACCGAATCTAGTGACACGCCGAGGGACTCGAGCGCCTTGGCGGCGACCCCCTCACCCTCGGATATGAGGCCAAGCAGGATGTGCTCAGTGCCGATGTAGTTGTGGTTGAGGAGGCGTGCTTCCTCTTGAGCCAGGACAACCACACGGCGTGCTCTGTCGGTGAACCGTTCGTACATGACGACATCTCCATTTCCCGGAGCGACGTTAGGTAAACCGGTCCGGTCTTCGATTATAGCCCCGACCGTTATTACTAATTCGGCTCGGTTCTGGCCCTGCGCCTGACGGCAACGATCTCGGCCAGCACGCTAAGGGCAATCTCTTCCGGGGTCTCGGACCCCAGATTTAGCCCCACGGGAGTATGAACGCGGCCGATCTGATTCT
Organism: Actinomycetota bacterium; assembly: GCA_036258795.1. Taxonomy (GTDB): domain Bacteria; phylum Actinomycetota; class CADDZG01; order JAHWKV01; family JAHWKV01; genus DATACZ01. Next base: position 4,085 of record DATACZ010000086.1, on the reverse strand, counting down.
TGGTAAAACCGGCCTGATTCAGCTCCTCGTACACCTGCGGCGTCTTTTTTCGGTTGGCCATCATCCCAAGGTAAGGCACCGGGGTGGGCACAAGGGTGCGCAGGACCTCACGGGCAAATTCCTGGATCTCACTACAGATGACCACGTAGGTATTGGCCCCCGGCCTGATCGCCTCGACATCCTTCGGCTCCCGGGTCACGATGACCTCATCGGCTCCTTCGAACTCCCCCACTCTGGGGGAATCTGGCCCTGCGGCTACGCGGACGTGAAACCCTGCCGGTTCGCCAAGGCCAACTAGTGCGGCAGCCACAGGGCCGGTTCCGACCACGAGAAGCTCCGGAATGGTTGCTTGGTCGGCGAAAGTAAGGCGCTCAGGCGGCGCCGCGGGCTCTGACCGCTGTTTTATGGCGGCAGGTGAAGAGAAAGCTTCCTCCGTGGACTCCAGCTCGGCCATGTTGAGCTTCGGATCCTCCGGACGAAGGGCGGGGAACGCTATCACTTCCCGGATCGAGGACTGGTCCGTGAGCACCATCACGAACCTGTCGATGCCAAAGCCCAAGCCGCCAGTGGGCGGCATTCCGTACTCCAAGGCCTTCAGGAAATCCTCATCCATCTGATGAGCTTCGTCATCGCCTCTAATGCGTGCCTGAGCTTCAAACCGCCCCCTCTGCTCAAGCGGGTCGGTGAGCTCCGAGTAGGCCACTCCGACCTCCATGCCGGCGATGACGATGTCCAGGTGCTCGGTGAATCGAGGGTCTTCCCGATGCCGTCTCGCCAGGGGTGATGCCTCCCAGGGGTAATCCATGACGAACGTCGGCTGCACCAGAGTACGTTCGACCTTCTTCTCGTAGATCTCCAGCAGGACCTTGCCCCAGGACCAGTTGGGGTCCACCGCCACGCCTAGGCGGGCCGCCTGCGCCGCGAGATCCCCTCCGGTATCTACGCCCAGCTCGCGCAGCAGCTCGATCATCCTCACCCGGCGGTAAGGCGGAGCCAGATTGATGATGTGCTCGCCGTAGGGAACCTGGTGGGAGCCGGCGATCTTGAGCGCCATGTCCGAGCACAGGGCCTCCAGAAGATTTGCCATGTCGTGATAGTCGGAGAGCGCCTGATACAGCTCCAGCATGGTGAACTCGGGGTTGTGACGAACGCTCACGCCTTCATTCCGGAAGCTGCGGTTGATCTCGAAGATTCGTTCCATGCCCCCCACGAGTAGCCTCTTCAGATAAAGCTCAGGCGCCACTCGTAGGTAGAGATCCATGCCGAGCGCCTCGTGGTAGGTCTTGAAGGGCTTGGCCAGCGCTCCTCCGTAGACCGGTTGCAGCAATGGAGTCTCCACCTCCGTGAACCCGCGCTGCATCAACCATGAGCGCATCGAAGCCACTGTTTCGAAGCGGGTCTCTAGAACGTGCCTCGACTCGGGGTTGGCGATGAGGTCCAGGTACCGCTGCCGGTACCGGGACTCCACGTCCCTAAGCCCGCGCCACTTCTCGGGGAGCGGACGAAGGGACTTGCTGAGAATCTGGAAGCCTTCGAGAGCAACTGATAGCTCCCCCCGGCGAGTGGTCATCATGCTGCCCCAGGCCCCGATCCAATCGCCTACATCAAGGTCGTCCAGCCTTTGGAACATCTCCCCAAGACGATCCGCCTGGGCTACAAGCTGAAGCCTGCCGGTCGCATCGACCAGGTCACAGAAGACGAGCTTTCCTTGACGGCGGAAGGCCATGAGCCTGCCGGCAACCCTCACCTCGAGCTGGGTCTCGGTGCCGGGAGGCAGATCTCCCGCGGCCACCCTCGCCTCGGCCACGGTGTGGGTGCGATGGAATCCGATCTTGTAGGGCTCTTCGCCTGCCTCGATCAACGCTCTCAGCTTGGCTCTGCGGGCGCGAACATGGTCGCTGTCGCGGGCGGCCTCGTCTTCGGGGAGGTTACTGGGCATTGCGTTCGTAGAGGATACGGAGGCCTTCAAGCGTCAAGGCGGGCTCGTACCGTGCCCTTACCTCGCAGTGCTGAAGGACAAGCGGCGCAAGTCCGCCGGTGGCGACGATGTTCGGCTCGCCCTGCGAGCCCTCCTCGAGCTCCTCCCTCATCCGGCGAATGATCCCTTCAACCATGGCAGCGGCTCCATATATCACTCCGGACCGGACAGACTCGGCGGTCGATTTGCCGATGACTTTTCTGGGGGGCGTCAGCTCGACAGTGAATATCCTTGCAGCCTTCGACGCCAGAGCGTCCGCCGAGATCTGAACCCCCGCCGCGATCGCTCCGCCCAGATACTCTCCCTTTCGGCTAACTGCGTCGAATGTCGTGGCGGTACCGAAGTCGATGACTATCGCGGGGCCACCGGCCATGACCCAAGCCGCCACCGAGTTGCATATGCGGTCGGCGCCTACCTCGGCGGGATTATCGATGAGTATTGGCATGCCGGTTTTGACCCCGGGCTCGACTACCACTGGGTCGAAGTGAAAGTAGCGCTCGACCATCTCTTTGAGAGCCGAGGTTAGTGCCGGAACCACGCTGGAGATTGCCACTCCCGTGACCTGCCGGGAAAATGACAGGTCCTGCCAGGCCAGGAACTGCTGGAGATCCCCGGCAAGCTCGTCGGCGCTCTTACGCGGCTCTGTCGAGATGCGCCACTGCGCCGTTATCCCCTGCTTCGAAAGGATCCCAATGTGGGTCTGACTGTTGCCTACATCAATGGCCAATAACATCGGCCCAGGCTACGTCTTTTGGCTCTCTACGTTAGGTCAGTCCCGGCCGTGGCTAGCTGTACTAAGAACGTTGGAGCCGTTCAGCGCGACGATCTTAGGTCTCCAAGAGGCGGCTTCGGCATCTTCGACCTCGGCGTATGAGATCACGATTATTCGGTCACCTTTGGTTACCAGGTGTGCGGCGGCGCCGTTCACTACCACCTCACCCGATCCCGGCTCCCCTGCCATGGCGTAAGTCTCGAAGCGTGCGCCGTTGTCGACGTCGAGCACGTGAACCTGTTCGAACTCGAGAATCCCCGCGGCATTCATCAGGTCGCTGTCGATGGTGATGCTCCCGACGTAATCGACGTCGGCTCCTGTAACAACCGCCCGATGGATCTTTCCATGCATCATGGTTCGCTTCATTTGGCTGAAACCTCCCGTTCAGGCCGGCCGACCGGTCCCGACGACAACGTTGTCGATCAACCTCACGCGACCAAGGACCGCCGCCACTGCAACAGTGACCGTGCCGGAGATATTGCGCACCGGCTCGAAGGTCTCAGGATCGACAACCTCAAGATACTGCAACCGCACCTCAGGCCGCCGGGCGACAACCCTTCGTGCGGCTTCCTCGACTACTGCCGGAGATCTTTCACCTGCCTCGATCATCTCCTTGGCCACGGACAGGGCATGGTAGAGCACCGGAGCTGCGGCCCGGTCCTCGGGTAACAGCAGCGCGTTCCGGCTCGACATGGCAAGCCCGTCGCTCTCCCTGCACGTCGGGCAGATGACCAGCTCGACCGGGAGGTTCAGGTCGGCGACCATCTGTTTGATGACCGCCACCTGTTGTGCATCCTTCTGGCCCAGGTACACCCGGTCCGGCTGGACGATGTTGAAAAGCTTCATGCATACGGTGGCAACACCGGCGAAGTGGCCGGGTCGGAAACGGCCTTCACCCACCTCGCCAATTCGGCCCACCAGTAGTTGGGTCGCGGGACTGCCTCGCGGATACATCTCCTCGGCCGGTGGGGCAAAGACGAAATCGACACCCACGCCGCTCGCTGCGCTCAGATCTCCAGACAGGTTACGAGGATAGGTGTCGAAATCTTCCGAAGGCCCGAACTGCAGAGGGTTGACGAAGATTGACACAACGACGCAGCCCCCTCCTCCGCCCGCCTCCCGCATAAGGCTTAGGTGACCTTCGTGGAATGCGCCCATGGTGGGAACGAACTCAATGATCCTCCCGGCGCGCCTCATCTTCGCCAGCTCGGCCCGGGTTGCTTGAATTGTCGTAAGCGTCTTCATCCAACGAGCGCGTCGGGCGAGGCGAACAGTCTCACCCCTGGAGTCTCTACCCGGTTGAAGTCGGCCAGCGCCTCTCCCGAGGGTAGGTTC